>JAVKST010000079.1:0-13233 GCA_039583515.1 Gaiellaceae bacterium | reverse complement strand
TGTCGATGCCGAGCTGAGCGAAGGCGCCGCCCGGCAGGCAGAAGTCACGCTGCATGTCGACGACGAGGAGGGCGCTGTGACGCGGGTCGACGAGCTCTTCCAACTCGGTGAAGACCTCTTTCCCCTCGATCTCGATCATCTCGGTGACCTCCTAGGCTGTTCCGTCTAGACCGGAGCGGACACCAGATGGCCCTCGGACACGTCGTCGGAATCCTCCGCGATGACCTTGCCCACGGCCTCCAGCTTGTGCGGCGCACGGGCGCGGAACCAGAAGAACGTCACCAAACCCAATACGACCCAGGCGAGCACGATGTAGAAGACGAGGTTGTACGGGTATGCCTGCCCCGGCTTCGCCGTGGAGTAGAGGGGGTACGCCAAGGCCGTGATCCCGAGGATCGGCACCACGATGTGCTTGACGACACTCCGCTCGGGATCGCGGTAGAAGAAACGGATCAGCGCGAGGTTGGCGAGCATGTAGACGAGGATGACGGCGACGGTGCCGATCGACCCGGTCCAGCCGTAGACGTCGGTGAGGCCGTTGCCGAGCCATGCGGCCAGCCCGAGGCCCGCGCCGACCGAGAGCGCCGTCAGGCCGTAGATCGCCATGTAGGGCGAGTGGAAACGGTGGTGCACCCAGCCGAGGGGGTGCGGCAGCACGCGGTCCCGTCCCATCGAGAAAAGCACGCGCACTGTCGCGTTCTGGACCGCGAGGAAGCAGGAGAATAGGCCGAGGACTGCGGCAATGTCGATGATCTGCACCATCCCACCCGCGTACCGGTGCGCGATCGTCGGGAACGGCGTCGGGTCGTTGAGGAAGGCCTTCATCTGTGTCGGATTGTTGAGGTGATAGCCCGCCGCGAGGGCATACATCATGAAGACGTAGAAGGCGCCGATGACGATGATGGCGCCGAAGACGGCGCGCGGGATCGCCCGCCGCGCATTCCGGGTCTCCTCCCCGAGCACAGCCGCCGATTCGAAGCCGACGAAGGACAGGATTCCGAAGATGACCCCGAGCCCGACGCCTGACACCCCCTTCGGCGAGGCTGTCGTCGAGAAGTAGTGGATCGTGTTGCCGTCGCCGGCGCGCGCGATCGCGATCACCCCGAGCACGACGAACACGATCATCTCGAATCCGAGCAGCGCGAGGTCGACGCGTACGGATGCCTTGATGCTCGTGATCGAGAGGGCGAAGACGAGCGCCATCAGGATCAGGCCCAGCACCCACCACGGCACGTGGACGCTCCACTCCGAGAGCAGGTAGTCGTGGAAGAAGGCGCCGTTCGCCGTGAAGAGGCCGATCGCGAACATGATGAAGGCCGCGAAGTAGAGCCAGCCGGTGAAGAAGCCGGCCCCGCCGCCGAGGCCGTGGCTCACGAAGTTGTAGAAGAGCCCGCTCGACGGTAACCGCCGCGAGAACTGGATCACACTGTTGGCCGTGAGGAAGGCGGCGATGAAACCCACGAGGAACGCCAGTGGGAGCGCCGCCCCGGCATTCGGACCGGCGGCGGGGGCGTTCAGGATGACCGCGATCACCGGCGCCATCACGGCGGCGGAGAGCGCGATGCAGTTCGGCATCGAGAGGACGTTCCTCTGAAGCCTCTGGCCGGTGCCGGGCTGTCCTTTGCTCGCGTCTGCGTCAGCTGCCATGCCTTCGGCTCCCATGCTGATCGGCTCCCTTCAGTCGGTGTGAGATCGGGGTGGCCAGCTGCTCGAAGACTGTCGGAGCCGACGAGTCGTCGGGCTCACTGCAGAGGCCGCATGGAACTGATTCGAGGTCAGCTCGAATCATCGGGTTCCAGTAATACCGGGTCGCTCCGGGTAATGTCAAGCATTCGGCGGTCTGGTCGATGAGTGGCTTCCACCGCCTGCGACTTGACGTCGGCCCGGATGTCTGACATATACAGGCTGTGATCGGCGCCTCCTCCTCGGCGGCGCTTCGGCGAGCCGCCGGCGCGACTCGGCTAGCGGACTTCGCCCTCTCGCTGCGGATGGGAGACGTGCCGCCGGACGTGCGCCGCCTCGCCTCCCTCCACCTGCTCGACGCCCTCGGCTGCGGCCTGGCCGGACTCGCCAGCGAGGGTGAAGCGGCACCCGCTCGCGTCGTCGCGCGGCGCCGCGGCCGGGAGGAAGCCTCCGTCCTCGGGCTCGAGCGCCGGCACCCCGCGGCGGATGCGGCGCTCGCGAACGGAACGCTCTGCCATGCGCTCGACTTCGACGACACGCATGCCGGTGCCGTCGCACACCTGAGCACCGTCGTGTGTCCCGCGGCTCTCGCGGCCGGCGAGGCGTCGGGAGCGTCGGGTACGCGCGTCCTGGCCGCGATCGTGGCCGGGAACGAGGCGATCGCGAGGATCGGACTCGCGGCGCCCGGCGCCTTCCACGCCCGCGGGTTCCATCCCACCTCGGTTTGCGGCGTCTTCGGAGCCGCCGCGGCCGCGTCGAGCCTGCTCGGCCTCGACCGCGCGCAGGCCATCAGCGCGCTCGGCCTCGCGGGGAGCATGGCTTCCGGCCTCTTCGCCTACCTCGACGACGGGACGCCGACGAAGCCGCTGCACGCCGGATTCGCGGCCCAGGCGGGCGTCGCCGCCGCCGAGCTCGCGGCTCAGGGAGCCGAGGGCCCTGCCGGCATCTTCGAGGCCCGCTTCGGCTTCTACCGCGCCTTCGTCGGCGAGGGCGGCGCGGCTCTCGCTGAGCAGCTGGACGACCTCGGCGAGCGGTGGGAGACGCGCAGGATCGCGTTCAAGGCCTTTCCCGCCTGCCACTACATGCACGGGACCCTGGGAGCGGCGGCCATGCTTCTTCCGCAGCTCGAGCATCCGCTACGAGACGTGGAGCGGATCGAGGTCACCGTGCCACCCGGACCTGCAGTCTCGCTCGTGCTCGAACCCGAGCCCGAGAAGTTGCGTCCCCGGACACCCTACGACGCGAAGTTCAGCCTCCAGTACTCGCTCGCCCACTTACTCATGCACGGCCGCCTCGACCCTGCGACGTACCGGCCGGAATCGCTCCGCGACGCGGACGTCCTCGCCCTCGCTAGGCGAGTCGTATACCGAGTCGAGGAGTTTCCCGAGGCGGAGGGCTCCTTTCCCGGCGCTGTTCGGCTCGTACTCGGCGACGAGCGGACACTCGAGGCGCGGCTGGCATTCGAGCCGGGCGCCCCCGAGAACCCTCTGAGCGAGGAGCAGGTGGAGGCGAAGTTCCTCGCAAACGCACGGCTCGTAATGGACGCTGACGCCGCCGCCGCGTTGCTCCCTGTGATCCGCCACTTCGACGAGCAGGACGACCTCGCCGTGGCGTTGGCGCCGCTCCGTGCGGCGCGTGTGCGGGTCCGGGCAGCCGATGGTCGGAGGCGCTGACGTGGACTTCGCCATGCCGGCCGACGTGGCAGGAATCAGGGCGGCGGTACGCGATCTGTGTACCCGCTTCGGCGACGAGTACTGGCGAGGACTGGAGCCTGACCGCTACCCGGAGGAGTTCGTCGCGACGCTCACAAACGAAGGCTGGCTCGCGGCACTCATACCGGAGCGCTATGGCGGCGCCGGGCTAGGGCTCGGCGCGGCGAGCGTGATCCTCGAGGAGATCAATACCTCGGGCGGAAACGCCGCAGCCTGCCATGCGCAGATGTACACGATGGACACGCTGCTCCGGCACGGCAGCGACGAGCAGAAGGAGCGCTGGCTGCCGCGGATCGCGAGCGGCGAGCTGCGGCTGCAGGCATTCGCGGTCACCGAGCCCACGGCCGGCTCGGACACGACACGGATCTCGACCTTTGCCCGTCGCGTCGACGGCGGCTACGTGATCAGCGGCCAGAAGGTCTTCACGTCCCGCGCGGAGCACTCCGATCTGATGATCCTGCTCGCGCGGACGACGCCGCTCGAGGACGTGGAGCGGCGAACCGACGGGATCTCGGTCTTCCTCGTGGACATGCGCGACGCGGGCGAGCGGCTCACGATTCGCCCGATCAGGACGCTGATGAACCACGCGACGACAGAGGTCTTCCTCGACGAGGTCGAAGTGCCCGAGGAGGCGCTGATCGGCGAAGAGGGACGGGGCTTCCGCTACATCCTCGACGGCATGAACTCCGAGCGAGTGCTGATCGCAGCAGAGTGCATCGGCGACGGCCGCTGGTTCGTCGACCGCGCGCGCCGCTACGCGTCGGAGCGGGTCGTCTTCGGCCGGGCGATCGGCGCGAACCAGGGGGTCCAGTTCCCGGTCGCACGGGCACACGTCGCCGTCGAGGCGGCGGACTTGATGCGCTGGAAGGCGGCCTGGTTGTTCGAGCAGGATGAGCCGTGCGGCGCCGAGGCGAACATGGCGAAGCTACTCGCCTCCGACGCCTCCTGGCAGGCGGCGAACGCTTGCCTCGACGTGCACGGCGGCTGGGGCTTCGCGCAGGAGTACGACGTCGAGCGGAAGTTCCGCGAGACTCGGCTCTACCAGGTCGCCCCCGTCTCGAACAACCTCGTTCTGGCGTTCGTTGGCCAGCACGTCCTCGGCATGCCGCGCTCCTACTGAGCGCCGCCTGCCAGCGGCTCGTAGAGGTCGCCGCGGCGGTCGTCGAGCAGCGGGTAGGTGGAGTCGTCGCCGCGGTCACGAAGCCGGTCGACGAGGGAGAGGTCGAGCTCGGCAACCGCAAGCTCGCCTTCGTCTCCCAGCCGCAGGACGGTGTGCCCGAGCGGGTCGACGACGCAGCTCCCGCCGCGGAAGCGGAAATGACCCTGGTGGCCTACCTGGTTGACGCAGACGACCCAGGCGACATTCTCGACCGCGCGCGCCGGCACGACTGCGTCTATTACGAAGCCGCGCTCGACCTCCCAAGCCATCGGGACGAGCAGCGCACGCGCGCCGGCGAGCGCCAGCATGCGGGGCGCCTCGGGAAAAGCGAGGTCGTAGCAGCAGGCCAGGCCGAGGCCCGGCGGCTGCTCGACGAGGAACTCGCTGCCGCGTTCGAACACGCGCCGCTCCTTCACGTCCATGTGCGTCTTCGCGTAGACAAGATGCCGGCCGCCGGGCCGGTAGAGGACGACCGCGTTCACGAGAACGCCCGCACGGCGGCGCGGGGCGCCGTAGACCAACGCGAGCCCGAGCTCTTCCGCCTCTGCGGCAAGTCTTTGCTCAGCCTCGGCGACGGCGTCGAGCAACGGCTGGTACTGCTCCCGCTCGAGTAGGTAGCCGCTGAGGCAGAGCTCCGGGAGGCAAAGCATGTCCGCGCCCTGGCCGGCTGCCTCCGCCACGAGCGTCAGCGCATGATCGAGATTCGCGTCGACGTCGCCGAGGGCGGCACCGAACTGCCCCAGTGCGACTCGGATGGTCGCGGCCATCAGCGCCTCAGCGGCACCGCGACCGGCCTGATCGGCGACCCGGTGGCGCCGCGGAACTTGAGCGGGAACGCGAGGAGCGCGAACTCGTAGACCTTCTCGCCCGCGAGCTCCTCGAGATCGAGGACTTCGATGATCTGCGCTCCCGCCGTCGCGAACACGTAACAGTGGACGGGCACGAACGAGTCCGGCTCCTCGTGTGGCGCGACGTCCAGGCTGACGGCGTCCGTGCCGATGCACATGCTGCCGACTTCCTCGCACAGGAAGCGGGCCCCGCCGAGGCCGAGGCCGGGATTGTCCGGGATGTACGCGTCGAAGTCGGGCCAGCGGGTCATCCTGCCGGTGCGGATGAGGACGACGTCGTGCGGCCGTAGCTCGCTCCCCTGCTCGCGCGCGGCCGAACGGAGATCGTCCGGAGTGACCACATGGCCGTCCGGCAGGCAGTCGACGCCATGCAGCCCGGCGATGTCGAGCAGCACCGCCCGCGCGATCACCGGCGGATACCTCTCCGCCCCGCCCTTGAGCCAGACACGGCTGCCGAGGTCGCGCTCGGCCGTCCAGCCGTTCCAGAACATCCCGAAGTAGCCGAGGTGGTTGAGCGTGTCGAGGTGCGTCCCCGTGTGGATGTACATGTGGATCGAGTCTCCGCAGTAGCTGTACTTTTCGTGCACCTCCGGGCCGGCTCCTGAGAGGCTGTCGTTGATCGAGCCCTGCGGCGTGTGCGTCATCCAGATCTCGTACTTCGGGTCGTGTGCAGCCGCCCACGACGGCATGCCGAAGAAGTACTCGATCCCGAGGTCGAAGACGCCCGACCCGTCGAGGTGCTCGAGGATGGCCCGCTGCGACTCCTGCGTGATCCAGTTCATGCGGCCGATCTCGTCCTCCGGCCCCCACGGGCTGCGAGAGACCTGCACCCCGTCCCGCTCGAGCAGCGGCTCGTACCGGAACTCCTCCTGCGGCGTCTCGTCGGTCGCGCTCAACACCTCTCCCTTCTCACGTCGGATCGGCGGGCGTTGGAGCGGACCCAGCGGCCCGGGACAACGGAACGGAATATGTCAGACTCTCACGCAGAAGTGGATCAAGCAGGAGTGCCGGGCGCCGGGACGCTGCCGTTGTCCCAGTCACGGAGATCGAATCCTTCCGCCGCGAGCACTCGCTCGAGCCGCTCCGCATCGTCGGTGCGACAGATGCAGAGGACCCCGCCCTCGGCGCGGCCGTCCCGTGCGAGTGCTGCCGCGACCGCGGCCGGCGGTTGCAGATGGGTGCCGTTCCAGCCGAGCGAGCGGTAGGTATCGCGGACACCGATGAGCATGCCGCCCGAGCCGCGCAGCAGGAAGCCAAGGCCGACGAAGTGGCCGACGTCCCACTCCGACGCCGGCCCCTCGACGTCGTGGCCTTCGAGGTGAGCGATCAAAGTCGCCTGGTCGGGATGCGTACCCCAGAGGTAGCGCGTCGCGATGTTCGCCGCGAGGACGGCGTCGGGCGCGTGC
This sequence comes from Gaiellaceae bacterium, assembly GCA_039583515.1. Lineage (GTDB taxonomy): Bacteria > Actinomycetota > Thermoleophilia > Gaiellales > Gaiellaceae > Palsa-739. The sequence continues at coordinate 6,425 of JAVKST010000079.1, read as the reverse complement.
TCGAGACACAGCTCGAGCAGGCGGACGACGGTGTCTGACCGCCAGGGGCCTGCGAGGCGGACGACGCCGAGCGCGCCGCCCGAAAGGCGCTCGACCGCGCGCGCAACCGGTGGAGCGTTCGTGCCCGCCTCGGCGGCCGCCGCCGCGGCAGGCAGCTCGAGCCGATAGTCCACCCGCGGTTCCTCACCGGGCGGCAGCGAAACGTACGGATCTTCCTGCGAGAGCGTGGTTCCGGCCTCGCGAGCCACGATGTCCTGGTCGACCGGCTCACCGCCCACCTCGTCGAAGCCGAAGGCGTGAAGGCCGAGCATGCCCCAGAAGGGGCCGCAGAATTCGTCCTTCTGCGGCAGCTCTGCGTCGTGGAGCGCAGCAAGGCGGCTGCCGCCGAAGAAGAGAAGGCCGGAGGGCTCAGGCACCGCCGGCCTCCGAGCGGCGCAGCATGCCGACGCTGCCGCGGCTCTCCTGGGCGAAGCCCGCGCGCTCGTAGAGCGCGCGACCGGCCGGCGTGGCGACGAGTGACACGATCTGGCGGCCAAGGCAGCGCTCGAGCGCCAGCGAAAGCATGCGAGTGCCGACGCCGCGCCGGCGGTACGCGGGAAGCACGAGCATGTCCCAGAGCGTCGCGTAGAAGACGCCGTCGTCGAGCACGCGCGCGAGCGCAACGAGACGTCCCGAGGCGTCGCGCACGGTCACGTTCCATGTTCGCTCGAGCGCCTCGTGCACCTCGTCATCGCTTACCGCGACTTCGGCCCAGCCGGCGGACCGGCGGAAATCCATCAGCTCGTCCGGCGCCACCGCACCGCCCGGCACGAACTCGAGCTCGTCGGCCGTCACGGTCACGGGATGAAATATGCCAGACTTTGGCAGGATCCCCCTCGCCAAGCGGCGCGGCCGGTTGTTCGGCTGCGGAGCGTCGGCTAGGGTGTCTCGCGTGAGTTCGGGCGCGATCCGACCCGAGGCGTCCGACGCACTTGCGCCTCACGGTGTGCCAGTTCGACGGGTACTGAAGGCGTATGAACAGATCGCCGACCAGCTCCGCGAACTCATCACCTCGGGGATGATCGCACCTGGCGAGCGGCTGCCGACCGAGGCGACGCTCGCTCGACAGTTCGGTGTGAGCCGCGCAACGGTCCGCGAGTCGCTCCGAGTGCTCTCGGCTCAGAACCTCGTCCGCACGGCGAAGGGCTCCGGCGGCGGCAGCTATGTGACGCTGCCGACCGTCGACCACATCTCGGAGTTCCTCGGCTCGACTTTCAACCTGATGACCGCCGCGCAGGACGTCTCGCTCGAGGATCTTTTCGAGGCCCGCATGCTGCTTGAGGTACCTGCGGCACGGCTCGCCGCGGAGCGGCGCTCGGAGGAGAGCCTCGAGCGCTTACACGGCGCGGTTCCCGAGGAGCTGCTCTCACTAACGACACAGGACCAGTTCGCCTTCAACCGCAACTTCCACTCCATTGTGCTAGAGGCCTGCGGCAACAAGCTGCTCTACGTGTCGGCCCAGCCGATCTTCTCGGTGCTGCAACGGGCGCTTCAGCGCTCCAACCTCTCGACTGCGTTCCACCGCGAGATCGACGAGAGCCACCGCCGGATCACGGCCTCGATTGAGGCTGGCGACGGCGACGCGGCCGAGCGCGAGATGCGGGAGCATCTCGAGCACCTCCGGCCTGAGTATGAGCGTACGTGGCGGCTCGCTCGTTCTGGCGCGGACGGGCACCGCCGCTCCTAGTAGACGGTCCAGCCGTCTTCCACCGGGGGGAAGCAATCAGCCGCCTCGGGCGCGTTCCGTCGATACGCCATGAACGTGCGGCGGAACTCGATCACGACCTCGCCGCGCTGGTTGACGCCCCGGCAGCGCATCGTGACGATCCCGACCGACGAGTTCGAGGCCGACTCGCGCACCTCGAGAATCTCGCTCTCCGCCCAGATCGTGTCACCGACGAAGACCGGTCGCGGCAGCTTGATGTCGGTCCAGCCGAGGTTCGCCGTCGCGTTCTCGCTTGTGTCGGGGACCGTCAGCCCCGTGACCAGCGCAAGCGTGAACGTGCTGTTGACAAGGGGGCGCCCGAAGCGGGTCCGCGCGGCGTATTCCGTGTTGAAGTGCACCTGGTTCGTGTTCATCGTCAGCGCCGTGAACCAGGTGTTCTCCGTCTCCGTGATCGTTCGGCCCAGCCGGCTCCGGAATACATCACCGACGTCGAAGTCCTCGAAGAACCTGCCGCGCCACTCCTTCGGAGCTCGAGTGTCGCCCATCAGCTGCTCCTTTCCGCCTCGGCGAGCAGGCGCCTCGCCCGCTCGACCACGGGCGCGTCGACCATCTCTCCCCCGATCCGCACGGCCTCGTCGCGCCCCTGCCTGATCCCGTCCAGGATCGACCTCGCCCACGTCAGCTCGTCGGCAGTGGGGGCCAACTCGCAGTGGACGACCGGGACCTGCCCTGGGTGGATGCACGCCTTCGCGCGAAAGCCGAGCGCCCGCGCGCGCCGACACTCGGCGACGAGGCCCTCGACATCGTCGAGCCGGGGATACGGCGAGTCGATCGGCGCGCGGAGGCCCCGCAGGCGCAGACGCCAGCACGAGCGTCCACCGAGCCGGGAGCAGCTCCTCGCCTCCGGCGAGCGGCGAGAGCCCGAGCTCGGCCGAAAGATTCAGCCCACCGAGCATCAGCACCTCGACCCGCGGCAGCGCAGCGATTGCGTCAGCGCCCGCAACACCGGCGGCCGTCTCGACGAGCGCGACGATCGGAGACCGCGGCTCGCCGAGTGCCACGACCGACTCCGGCGTCGCCTTCGGAAGCACGAGCGCATCCACCGACGCCCCCTCCAGAGCGGCGAGCTCGGCCTCCAAATCCGTCCCGCCGGCGTTCAAGCGCACGAATCGGCGACCGTCCTCATCGAGCTCGCTGAGCAGACGCAGCACAACTGCGCGAGCAGCGGCTCTGTCGGCGCTCGCGACCGCGTCCTCGAGGTCGCACACGACCACGTCCGCATCTGACTCGAAGGCCTTCCGAAGCTTCCGCTCGTCTGATCCAGGCGCGAACAAAAGCGAGCGGAGGGCGGCCGTCACGGCGGCGGTTATATGTCAGACATCAGCGTAGTGTCAAACGAACGAGGCGGCGGCGAGCGCCAAGGCCTGCGTCCGGGCCACCACGGCAACGGCCTCGTTCGGTGGCAGGAAGCGCGGATGGTGGAGCGGAACGTCCGCTACGCCGGGTGCGCCACGGATGCCCGCGAAGAGCAGGAGCAGCCGCGCCGAGGCCGAGAAGAAGCCGAAGTCGTCGGCACCGCAAGAACGGAGCGCAGGTGCGCGCTCGAGCCCGGCCGACTCGAGCAAGGGATGCACGGAGGCGACGAGCTCAGGATCGTTCACGATCGCGGGTTCGCCCTCCGTCCACTCGACTCGGGCCGTGCAACCGTGCGCCGCAGCGACATGCCCCATGAGCGCTTCGAGCTCCTGCCGGAGCAGCAGCCGATCGTCGGGATCGAGGGCGCGCAGCGTTCCGAGAGCGCGAGCCTCGCTCGGGATCACGTTCTCGGCCGAGCCCGCCGTCAGCGTGGCGAAGGTGACGACGGCGCTCCGTAGCGGGTCGAGGCGCCGACTCACGAGCGTCTGCGCCGCGACGATCACCGCCGCCAAGGCGACGACTGGGTCGCTCGCACGGTGTGGGTAGGCGGCGTGGCCACTGCTCCCGACCATGACGATCGCGAACGTGTCTGAGGAGGCGTTCACCGGCCCCTCGTCGACGGCGACCGCGCCCCACGTCACCTCCGGGTGCACGTGGACGGTGGCGACGGCTTCGACGTCGTTGAGTGCGCCGGCCTCGAGGAGCTCGACCGCGCCTGAGGGGTAGGCCTCCTCGCTCGGCTGGAAGAGCGCTACGAATGGTCGCGGAAGCGCCTGGTCGAGTCCTCCGATCGCGCGCAGGACGGCCACGAGCGCCGCCGTGTGGACATCGTGTCCGCAGGCATGCATCGCGTCGCCGCTGGCGGCAAACGATGCCCCGGTCTCCTCGCGAACCGGGACGGCGTCGAGCTCCGCACGCAGCGCGACCGCTTTGCCCGCGACGCCGACCATACGCACGAGCAGGCCAGTACCTGCGACGCGCTCAACGGGGAGCGCCGCAAGCGCCTCGGCAACCGCGGACGAGGTCTCATGCTCGGCATGCGCGAGTTCAGGGGTCGAGTGCAGCCGCTCGCGCAGCGCGACCGCAGCCGGAAGCTCCTCCTCAAGGGCCGCAAGTAGCGGCCGCAGGAAGGCCGCGGCGTCAGTAGACACTCGCGTAGCGCCTGCAGGCTTCGTCCGAAGGGACGTTCTCGAGAATCTCCATCTCTCTCCGCTTCATCGCGCCGTAGCCCTCCCGCAACTCGGCCGGAACCTCCGCAGCGAAAAGCTCGTCTGCGTCGAATGCCTCCAACGCCTCGGTCAGAGACGCGGGCGGCCGCGTGACTCCAAGCCCGGCACGCTCCGACTCCGAGAGCGCCTCGGGATCGCCCGTGATCAGCGGCGGCGGCTCCAGATCCTCACCGATCCCTGCGAGGCCGGCGATGACGAGGAGGGCGAGTGTGAAGTGGGGTGAGCACGCACCATCGGCGGCGCGAAACTCGAGGTTGAGCTGTACGGCAGGATCGACTCCGCCGAAGGAGATCGTTTCGGGAATCCGAAGGACGGTCTCGCGATTCCACTCGCCGAGGCAAGACCAGCCGGCGCTCCAGCGATGCGGGACGAGCCGCACGTACGACACGGTAGTCGGCGCGGCAACGGCACAAATCGCCGGGAGATGGCGGAGCACCCCCGCCGCGAAGCGTCCGGCGACAAGCGACAACCGTCCCGGCCGCTTTGCGTCATAGGTCACGGGCGCACCGGAGCCGTCGCGGAAGCTGAAGTGGATGTGGACCCCATTGCCCGATCCGTCCGGGTCCAGGATCGGAGCGAACGTTGCGCGCCACCCCTGCCTTCGCGCAACCTCGCGCACGAGCTCACGCACGATTGACGCCTCGTCGGCGGCGGCGATACCTTCTCGGGGAGCGCACGTGACTTCGAATTGGTTCGCGCCGTACTCCGGCAGGAATGTGTCAAGCTCGTGCCCTGCCTGCCGAAGAGCCGCCGCGAGCTGCTCGCCGAAGGGAGCGGCAAGGCGAAATGCCTCCATCGTGAACGCCGGCGGTGGCGTGGGGACGTGCCCCCCTAGCACGAACTCGTGCTCGAACGCCGACCAGAGTGAGAGACCCGCTTCGTCGCGCAACCGGTCGAGTGCCGAGCGCAGCAGCCCCCGGGGACATGCGTCCCAGGTCTCTCCGTCGAGCGTCCGCGCGTCGCAGAGGTAGAAGTGGAGCGGCGGTACGGTCGGCCAGAGGTCGACCCGTGTCTGCGTCTCGATAGCCGGAACCAGCCGGAGGTCGCCGAGCGCTCCCCACGGGTTCGGCTCGCCGAGAGGTCCGAGCGCTGTGATCGCCTGGTCTGCAGGCACCCAACCGACGCCCGTCGCCAGCCGCTGTTCGAGATCGGCGAGCGGGACAGCTCGCCCGCGGTTCAGGCCAGCGGCGTCCGCATAGAGAAACGCGACGAGCTCGTCGCCGCGGAGATCATTCACGGCCTCAGCGTCTGCCGGGGACACCGCGTCATTCTCTCAGCAGGGCCCACAGGCGTTCAGCGCTAGGGTCCGGGCATGGACGGGAAGGTCAACTTGGAGGAGAAGCTGGCGAAGCTCAGCGAGCCGTTCAGCCCCGGCATCGTCGGCTATCTCAACGACTACAAGATCCAGGTCGTGAAGGTGCTCGGGGACTTCGTCTGGCACAAGCACCCCGGAACGGACGACTTCTTCCTCGTCCTCAAGGGTCACCTCACGATCGAGCTTCGCGACCGCGAGGTCGAACTGGACGAGGGTGAGCTCTTCGTCGTGCCCAAGGGAGTCGAGCATCGTCCGAGAGCACAGATCGAGACGCACGTTCTGTTGATCGAACCGCGCGGTACGCTCAACACCGGCGACAACGCCTCGGCTTCTGCCGCCCCCGAAGTCCACCTGTAGAACCACGCTGCCCTTTTTTCGTGTACGCGAGCCGATTCACGTCGAGACGCGCTCGAGGACGGAGGCGAAGCCCTACGGAAGCCATATCGAAGTCGCCCAACCCAACGGCCCAACCCTGCTCGTCATCTGCTCGTCGCCTGTCACCGTGAACGCCCTTCGACGCACCTCCATGCGCCCCGGGATGCAGACACGCAATGCGCCGTTTTGCAGCAGATTCCGCTTCTGATCCGCCCGCTGCGTCCACCCGTGCCCCTCAGCGGCCAGTCATGGCACTCAAGCGAGGGTCCGGAAAACCGCAGCTGCGCCACTTTCCCGCATTCCTGGGAAGCCGACGCGGGGACTCGAACCCCGGACCCCATCATTACGAGTGATGTGCTCTACCAGCTGAGCTACGTCGGCGGGA
>JAVKST010000078.1:7075-13258 GCA_039583515.1 Gaiellaceae bacterium | reverse complement strand
GCAGGGATCGAACCTGCGACCTTGGGATTAAAAGCGCCGGCCCGCGGTTTCGGTACATCTCGGATTGCTGGAGATTAGGCCGCAAATCGCAGGTTTCTAGCGATTCGACCGCGCTCGGGTTCGGCCCGTTTCGGAGCCCTTTGTTATCACTGTGCTGACACCCTCCGAGGTCACAGTCACTCGAAGCGCTCTACCGGAGGCCGGGACATTTCGACTCCTGCAGGAGATCGGACGGCTTCCTCTCGAGAGTCCAGGAGCGCCATCTTCTCCATTCGACGGCGCTCCTGCCAGCTGTCCATTGTTGTGAGATATGACGCGTCCGCCGTGGGGCGGTCAGGAGGTGCAGTGGTAGCGTCGCCGCATGCCGTTCTCCGACGACGAGTTCCGCGACCTGTTCGCCCGGCTGACGAACGCTGAGCTGCTTGAGCTGTGGGCTGCCGTAATGGCCGAGATGAACGCGCGCGGGATGGTGCGTTCGGATAACAACCCGATCGGTGACTACTGCGAGTTCCTCGTCGCCGCCCACTTCGGCGTCGCTCCCGAGGGGAACTCGAACGCCGGTTACGACGTCGTCGGACCCGATGGGACGAAAGTGCAGGTGAAAGGGCGTCGCCTGAACGTACGGGGGAAGAAGCCGCCGCACTTCTCTGGCGTGCGCAAGCTAGACGAGGAGCCGCCGCGGTTCGACTTCTTGATCGGTCTCATCCTGAACCGCGACTTCACAGTCGCCGAGGCGTGAGAGATCCTCGTCGAGCGCGTCCGGCACTACGCGACCTACCGCCCGCACACGACAGCTGGTCGTTGCCGACGATCAACCGGGCGATGCAGAACGACTCAGAGGTCAGGCGGATCGAGCTGCGCCGTGCGCTGTAGCAGCTGCCCTTCGGGCCTGAACGACGAGGGGCAGCTCGCGCCGCCCCTCGTCATCGATCCGTTCGCTGGGTCTGGCGTCTAGACCAGGCCGCGAAGCTTCGCCTGCAGTGCCGTGTGGTTCAGCATCGTCTCGTGGTCATGTGCGTCGGCGACGACCGCCTTGACGTTCCACTTTCCGGCGACACGGTCACGGAGCATCTCGACCTCGAAGCCGACGTAGGCGTCCGGCAGGGGATCGTCCTCGCCGAACCCGGCGCGGCCAGTCTTGCCGCCGCCGCGGATCATCGAGAGCTTCTCGTTCGAGGTGGCGATGTCGTCCGCGTTCCAGAAGACGGTGATGCCGCGCTTCGAGCCGCCACCGGCGCCGAGCACGAAGCCGATCACCTCGCCGTTGTCCTTGTAGCCGAGGCCAAGCGTCATGATCGTGGGCCAGCCCGGGGCGGGCTTGCTGACGTACGTGACGAACGGGGTGTAGGTGTCAGAGCTGCCGTCCGGCCACCCGTAGGTCTCGCCCTGCTGCTCTCCGGTCTTCATCCAGGTCGTGCGGATGACGGGGATGCCGTTGAACGACCACGGCTGGTCGTAGCCGGACGGCCGGTCGACGAGGTCGCGGTCGTCAGCAGCGATCTTGGCGTCAACATCTTCGACCGTCTCGGACTCCTGCCGCAACTCGGCGATCAGGGCGCCCGCGAGGTCGTCGACCTTATCCCGGAAGATCTCGACCATCCGAACCGCCTTCTCCTGCGTGATGCTCATATGCTCTCCTTCAGGGGCCCACGTAGTTTGCGTAGTGGCCCAAGCCATCCTAATGGATTTTGCAGATGGGGGCAAATAGGAGAGCAGGGTGAAATGGTATCAACCCATGGGACTGTAGACACCGCCGAGGGCGGGCTGACGCTTGGTGGGCACCGTCGAACCTGGTGCCGTCAGACCGGGATCTGCACGATCGCGCACAAGACCGCGAGAGCGCCGACCCCTTGGAAGGTATCTGCGCGATTGCGCATATCTTGATTGCTCGACCGGCCTGATCGTATAATCTGCACGATCGTGCAGATTCCCGCTCCCACCTCTATTGATGCCATCGCGCGTCTCGTGCGCGAAGAACGCCGCCGCCAGGGCATGGACCAGCAAACGCTGGCGCTGGTGGCGAACGTCGCGGTTCGCTCAGTGCACCGAATCGAGCACGCCGAACAGACCGTTCGACTCGACACGCTGCTCAAGGTACTCGGAGCGCTCGGCCTCGAGCTGACGGTGCGCCGCCGCGGACAAGCATGAGCCTCGGCGTCTACTGGGCCAAGGTGCGGATCGGCGAGCTCGAGCTCACCGGCGAGCGGACACGTGAGTACCGGTTTCGCTACCTCAAAGCCGATCGGCCGATCTCGCTGTCGCTGCCAACTCAAAGCGAGCCGTTCACACCGGCGCAGTCGCGGCCGTTCTTCGAGGCACTTCTGCCCGAAGGCTCAGTGCGCGAGCAGATCGCCGCCTCCCTCAAGCTCGCTAGCAGCGACTCGTACGGTCTACTCACCGAACTCGGCCGCGACTGTGCCGGCGCGCTGCAGATCATGGAGACACGCCGCCTCTCCGACGTCCCCGACGTGCACTGGGTGGAACCAGAACAGCTCGACCAACTCATCCACGATCTTCCGCAACGGCCTCTCGGTGTCACGGCAGGCGACACGCGACTTCGCCTCAGTCTCGCCGGCGTCCAGCGCAAGGCTGTGCTCGTTCGCGACCGCGACGGGCGCTTCGGAGAGCCGCTCAACGGGACGCCCAGCACCCACATCCTCAAGCCCCAACCCGCTGACGACGAATACCCGGACATCGCGATCAACGAGTACTTCTGCATGCGCCTCGCCGAGCGCTGCGGATTGCCAGTCGCGATCGTAGAGCTGATCACCGCGGACACGCGCCCCTGCCTCGTCGTCGAGCGCTTCGACCGAGACCTGAGCACAACACCGACCCGGCGGCGCCACCAGGAGGACCTCTGCCAGGCCTTCGGGCTCACTCCCGACTTCAAGTACCAGCACCCCGGCTGGGCGATCCCCTCCTACGCCGCGCTCGCCCAGTTGCTCGACGAACACTCACTGCAGCCAGGCGCCGACCGCCTCGCCGTCGCGCAGGCAGCGATCTTCAACTTCCTGATCGCAAACGCAGACGCGCATGCCAAGAACATCTCGCTGCTGCACGAGGAGGGCGGAGTGCGCCTGGCGCCGATGTACGACGTTCTTAGCACTGGCGTCTACCCCGATCTCAACACCGACCTCGCGCTGAGCATCGGCGACGCGTTCGACCCCGCTGAGATCGGCGCCGCGCAATGGAGCGATCTCGCCTACGACCTGCGCCTCAACCCTCGCGCGTTCGAGCGGCTGCGCGGGGAGCTGGCCCAACTCGTGCCCGCACGTTCAAAGCACCTGCTCGAGGAGCTGTCCGCCGAGGGATGGCACCGGCCGATCCTCGATGAGATCGTAAAGCTGATCAATCGGCGAGCCGGGCAGCTGTGAGCCAGATCCATGGTGTCGACACCCATCCCAGCGTGCGCCCCTCCGAGCTAGCCCTCAGCAGGTGATGCAATCAGGACTTCCGACGTTCGGTGAGCCGCTGATCTTCTGCGTCGCCGCGTTCCAGAAGATGAGCTGGCCGCGGCAGAGTGGAGCACCCTGCGATTCTTTTAGAGGCGTAGAAGGCAGCTTCGCGGGCTCAGACGAGCTCAAAGAGCCGGCCAGACTTATTGAGGAGCATGTGCGGATGCCTGCGGGGCAAAAGCGGTCTTGGCTTCCCAAGTGTTGTATGCAGGGTCAGGCGAATGACAAGATTCGGTTGACATGCGACAGCTGGATGAGGGAGAGCCGTTCATGACCGACATTGTCGTCGAGGTACGCCCACATCCCGGTACGGCCGGTGAGTTGGCTGGACCGAACCTTCTGGAGCGCTTCGAGACCCGGGTGTCTGAACTCGGCGAGGGCCTGGCGCGCATCGCTACGAGCCTTAAACAGGACCTGGAGGGGCGGATTGATGACGACGCCTCGGGGCCGTGGAGTCTGGACGAGGTGGAGCTCGAGTTCAGCCTTGATCTTGAGGCGGAGGCTGGAATCGTCGTCGCGCGTGGCGCGACGCGTGCTGGCTTTCACGCGACTCTGACGTGGCGGCGCAATCCGACGTGACGCAGCTTGCGATCGGACAACTCGTAACCGAACGTGGGGGGACCGCGTTCGCGGTTGCGCCACAACTCGCGGTCACGGCGTATCACTGTATCGGGAACCGAGGAGCGGGCTCTGTGACGCTCCATACCTTCCCAATCCGGTTCCCTGACGGGTCCGAGGTCGAGGCCACCGTACGCGGCGATGGATGCCCGAAGCTCGACGCGGTACTCCTCGATCTTTCGCCACCGCTGGTGCCTGCGCTTCGCTGCCTCGGTCTCGCGCCGCTCACGACCGCCCTCGGCGGAACGCGGGTTCGGATCCGTGGCTTTCCGCTCGACCGGGATTTCGAGTTCTCGGCTGTCGTTGCGGCTGAGATTGTCGAGTCGGATGTCGCGATCAACGACGGCGTGCTGTCGCTGCAGCTGTTGTCCCATGCTGTGGGCTACGGACAGAACCTGACCGGATACAGTGGCGCGCCCGTCCTCATTGAAGATGACGTTTGCATCGGGATGGTCGTTCTCGGACGACCGTCGCACGATCCGCATCAGGACGTCCATGCTGGCACTTTCTACGCAGCGCGCGTCGCCGACCTGGTGACAGCGTGGCCCGGCGCTCGAAGAACACGTCGTCGTGGCAAAGACTCCAGTGGAGTCGGCATCGACGCCACTCGAATGCGCCCGCCTTAGGGGCTTTCGGTGGCCCGTGCGGATTGATGCGCTATGGGCCGTTGGCCGTTCGCCGTCGGTTCTTGTTCTCGCCGAGCCCAAGGGCGCCGATGTCCTTCAGGACGTCGCCGATTTCGCCGAGCGTGTCAGAGTATCGGTGTCGGGTTCATTCGTCGAGGTGCCAGTCTGGACGAACTCAGTTGAGTCTGGGGCCGGAGGGCGGGTTGTCGAGGCATCCGCCGAGGATCCCGACGGGTTGTTGTCTGCACTGAAAGTAAGTACGGCCCGAGTGATTGCTGCGGTGCGCGGTACATCCCAATCTGCGGCCGAGGAGGAGTGCCGCGCGTTGCAGGCGGTGCTTGCGCGAAATGGCGTCCGCGCGATCACCGGGACGAGGTTCCTCGCGCGCCCTCCGGGCGGCGGGGACGAGCGACTCCTCGCGGCTGCTGCGCGTGAGAAAAGCGCCAGCGGACTCTTGGCCGGACTTGCCGTAGGCGGATTCCGGTATGGCTCGCGCGCGGGCCCAGCTGACGTCGACGCCCAGCGGCGCCTCGCCAGCTTAACTGAGCGGATCGAGCACGTGGAGTCTGTGGGGGACGTCGTTGGCTCACTTGCGGCGACGGACATTCTCTTTGCGCCGCCAGTTGTCGCGTGGGCCGGTGCGCGGGGAGGACGAGACGCCACTGCGGCACTAGGGGCGTGCGCCGACGACCCGGCTCTCGTGAGCTGGTGGCTGGCGGGAGCGAGTGCTGCTGAGCAGCCGATGCTCGATCCGCTGACGCTATCGGGGATCGATGGAGGCCGGCTCCGGGCGATCATCTGGACCGCACTCGCATTGGACCGGCGCCGGCGACCGCGGCTGTCACAGGAAAGGGCGGAGCTTTGGGCGCTCGCGTCGTCGATCCCGACTCGTACTTTGAAGGAAGCTTGGGACGACGACGCGCGGCTAGCGCCAGGCGCGGTTGTTAGCCAGCGGCGTGCGCGGCCGCCCGCGGTTTACGCGACAGCGGTCCGCGAAGCCGTGTGGTCGTACGCATGCGACGGTGACTACACGCCGGTCGCGGCCGTCGTCGAGTTGTCGCAGCGGCATGAGCGGATTGCCCTCGGGTTCGAACCGGAGCCGGCTATGTCGGTCCCGATTGTTAGTGAGTACGCGAGGGCATTGCGGACGGTTCTTGAACCCGTGGCGCTGGTCGGCTGATGCTGGACGCCCTGTATTTCGGCGGCTGCATCGGGCTTTCCGCGTTGGACCGTCGCAACCTACTTATGGTTGTTGAGGCGTTGCGCGACGACCACGCCGAAGCAGCGGTGTACAACCTCGCCGTCGACCACGTCACGACGGCTCCCGTCGAGATCGCATGCTTCCTGCTTCCCGAACTTGCGCAAATGGCGCGGTCGCAAGAGGGACTCGCGTCTGCGGGACCTGCCGCCGAGGTGCTTTCCGACGCCGCGCGGAACCTTGGGGGTGCCTGCGAAGCGACGTTCGCGGCCTGGTTCGATGAGGC
>JAVKST010000078.1:0-6975 GCA_039583515.1 Gaiellaceae bacterium | reverse complement strand
GCCGAGGTGCTTTCCGACGCCGCGCGGAACCTTGGGGGTGCCTGCGAAGCGACGTTCGCGGCCTGGTTCGATGAGGCGCCTCTCACGCAACTTCTCCGCGAGCTTGAACACATCAGCGGTGGACGGGCTGCCAGTGCCCTCCCCTACGTAGATGATGCTCTCGACGTAGCGTTCATCGTCGGCCTCGTTGCGGACCGAGCCGAAGAGGTCGGTACTCAGGGGGACGCGCTGTCGGCTGCTGTCGAGCAGGTCCTTCAAGAGATCGGCACCGGCAATCGAGGCAGGCTTGCTCAGCTCGGCGCTTACCGGATCCGCGCGGCGATGTCGGTGATATCCCCACGGCGGCTCGCCCGCGACCTCGTGGCCGACGCTGGGGGTGCGGCTCTCGCCGAGCCCGACATCCTACGACTACTTGCGCGGATCCTGCCGTGAAGGGTGCATTAACTCGGTTCGCGGTCTGGGATGCGCGTGTCGGCCGTAGAGTCGTCGGCCCGTCCCGCTGATTCCGAGGAGCTGGTTCTTGTTGTGGTCGTTCTCCTATCTGGTGTGCCGCTGCCTGCTCCAGCTCGTGTTGCTTCGTCGTCGCTCCGAGGCGTTCAAGGAGCTGGAGATCGTCGTGCTCCGGCACGAGCTCTCGGTACTACGGCGCCAGGCAAAGCGACCGCAGCTCACGATGGCCGACCGGGTGTTGCTCGCCGCGGCGAGTCGGCTGCTGCCCCGCCCGAACTGGCGGTCGTTCATGGTTACGCCAGCGACACTGCTGCGCTGGCACCGGCGGCTCGTCGCCCGCCGCTGGACCTACGGCGGTCACTGCGGGCGACCGCCGATCGACGAGGAGACCCGCGCGCTCGTGCTGCGGCTGGCGCGCGAGAATCTGCGCTGGGGCTACCAGCGGATCACGGGCGAACTGAACGCCCTTGGCATCAGCGTCTCGGCGTCGACCGTGGCGAAGATCCTGCGGCAGGCGGGACTTGGCCCTGCCGGCAAGCGCTCCGGGCTGTCCTGGCGTGCCTTTCTGCGAGCGCAGGCCTCGAGCATGCTCGCGGTCGACTTCTTCACGGTCGAGACGATCTCGCTGCAGCGGCTGTACGTGCTCTTCTTCATCGAACTCGGCAGCCGACGCGTCCACCTGGCCGGCTGCACTGCGAACCCGACCGGCGCCTGGGTCACCCAGCAGGCCCGACAGTTCGCATGGAAGCTCCAGGAGCAACGACTGCCCTCTCGCTTCCTGATCCGCGACCGCGACAGCAAGTTCACCCGCGACTTCGACGCCGTCTTCGCCAGCGAAGGAATCGAGATCATCAAGACGCCGATGCGAGCGCCGAAGGCGAACGCGTTCGCCGAGCGCTTCGTCCGCACCGCCCGCGCCGAGTGCCTCGACTGGCTACTGATCATGAACCGCTGCCACCTCGAACGCGTGCTCCGCGTCTTCGCCCAGCACTACAACACTCATAGGCCGCATCGCTCGCTGAATCTCGCACCGCCCGAGCTGTCTGAGCAGAACGCCAATGCCGAGCGCCCATCACCGACCGCCACAGTCGAGCGGCGCGATCGACTGGGTGGCCTCATCCACGAATACAACCTCGCCGCATGAAACCGAGTTTGCGCACCCTTCACGGCCGATACCTCGCCCAATGGCTCGCCCCGCACCAGATCGAGCGCAACCCCAACTGCCCTAACTGCCGCCTCGCGGGCCGCGGGAACCTGCCGGCGCGTGGCTGACAGTGCGGCGCGTTTCCCGGCGGACCGGCACGTCGCGAGAGCAGGGTATGCGCCGCCACTCGACCTTGATCTCGAGCCGCGGCTCCGTCGCCTCCGGCTGCGACCCCTGCGAGCGGCGCGAAGTCGTCGATCGCTCCGGGATGCCCAGCTGACCTTGCGGAATCGTCTTTCCGGTCGTGCGGGCGTTGGCGGCAGCGTTGCTCACCGGCACGCCTCCCAGATGGTCTGGCGAGCAGGGCCTGACGCGATCGCCCGCTCCCAAGGGCAGGCGCTACCGGCGATCGACCTGCCGCAGTAGGCACCCGCCAGCTCCGGGCAGCGCTCGCAGCAGGACCGCAGGTCTGCTTCTAGCTCGTCTCCCTGGGTGCGATCTGCTCGCAAACGCTTGAGACTGTTCGCTATGGGCGGTCAGGTAGGGTCAATGTGGCGAGAATCGGCCCCGGTCTATCGCCGCTACTTGAGCACATTTTGACCGGCCGGGTCGGCTTGATGCCCTCAGCGAACGGCTACCGGTCACCGATAGCGGTACCAGAGCCGCCAGCCGGATCGGGTCAGGGTGAAATAGGAGACGCCCTCGGCGATCGACGCGCTGCGTTTCGCCCACTGCGGCCGGTAATAGAAAGCGACCCAGGATCGGCTAGCTACTGCACGACCGCACTTCGCGCGCGCGATGTTCCGCCACAGATCGTCAGTTCCGAGGGAGAACGGACTCAGGGAAAGCACTCCGACCACCTCGGCCGTAGGCTGCGAACGTCGTGCGACTCGCACGAGGTTCGTTACGGCACTGTCCGACGCGAGGAGCGCGCGGGGGCAGCCTCCCGTAGCCCTAGTGGCGTGGGCCTGTACGCCGCCAAAGAGAAAGGCCGTGACCACCACAAGAGCCGGTATAGAAAGTGCTACGAGCGATCGCACGCCTGGCCGCTTCACTTGGCTCCCGTCAAATTCGTCGCTGCCCGGCTGCCCTTCCTCAAGATCGTCATACGCAGGTTGGGCCACAAGCCGGCTTCGCGGCTGCGATGGCGCAAGGTCCGCCATCGGCTCCAGCTCTCGGTAGTAGTAGTAGAAGGTTCCTTAGCCCCATCCGCAATCATCGCTGCACGGAAATGCCCTCCACCTGGCGGAAGGCGAATGGCGAATACTACGGTCGCCAAACCGCCTGTGTAGGCCTCTGAATCGTATGAAACGAGTCTCCAACATCCTTCCCGCCAGTGATCAACCGGCGTCGACGAGAGCAAAAGTGGACTGAACTGCTTCCAAATGTGTGTATACCGGAGCTGGTTGAGTGCCCACTCGATTGTGTGTCGGCTCGTGAGGCAGCGAGGCTGCCGAAATCGTAGAGCCAGCCACGCGGCTCGGCCTGACCTCAGAGGATTGAAAAGAAAGGCTAGGGCTGCCGCCTCGCACGCAAGCCCCAAGGCCGCACGCCAATCGAACCTTACGAGGTCGTAGAGCCTCGCATCGTGTTCGATGGCGAGTAAAGCCGCTGCGGCTAGGAATAGAGCTCGAGAAGGCCCCCGCCACGAGACAGGCTCGGTCGAGCCCAGGCAGCCGCATGTCGCTTCTGTTGCATATCGCAAGGCGAGAAAGCCGTAGATCGTAGCCGCCGCAGCGAATGCGAAAACCAATTCAAGCACCCACGTTGACCGCACCGTCAGTAGCGCCACCGCCAAACCGATTTCTAGCGATCCGATCCCGTACCAAACGGCCACGCCACGCTGAAGGCTGAGGTGCCTCGTCAGAAAAGCGTGCTCAGCGAGAGCGCGGGGATCCGATGAGACTAGTTTCAGTAAGCCTGTTACAACGAGCGTGCCGGCCAGGATCACGATCTGGAAAGCGGCGAACATGGTCATCCTCGGCAGAGGCTCGCAGGCGAAACGTCACGGGAAGAGAGGGAGATCAATTTTTGACGTTCGCAAGCATGCAGCCATAACTTGCTGGATTGCGGAATACGGCGAAGCTAGGCTTCGTCATATCGACGACTGGCGTGGACCTTGTTACGCCGCATTGGGTACACGTGTGGCTGCAGGTCGTGGTAGTACATCTGGCGTGGCAGCCCGTGTTGTTGCACGGGCCGCAATCGACCACGACACAACTCGATTGAAGGTTCAGGTTGCAGGGGTCAGTGACTATCACCCCTGAGCCGCAACTGAGATAGGCCTGAGTCAAGCAGTTCTTAGCGCAGTCACAACAAGTGGTCGAGCAGCACCCACAGGTATCCAACGCGGGCCACGCCAGCTGTCCTGAGTTGCTCGTATTACACGTTCCACAACGTCCAGCTCCATTTGGGCAGTCGAACCAGCTTGCCATCTGCCGGTATTCGAAGGTCAAGAGCGCTCCGTCATTCGAAAATGTGACGTCGATGCTCCCGAGGTCAACATTGTTCTGCTGCTCCGGAAGTGCGTAACTCGCGTTCGAGGCTACGACGTAACCGTCGGTCAGCAAACCGGCTGCGTCCACCCAGGTGTCGACTGGTAGTGAGGGCATAAGAACCGATGACCCGGTCATTGCATCCTTCAACGTCGTGCCTCCGTCTACGACTAGTTCCGCCTTAGTTCTTTTCTTCTCGTCCCATACTTCGTAGCCGCTGGACGTTTGGCCGGTTATCTGCCCGCGAACCTTGACCAGATTCGCCCAAGCGTTTGTGAGAACGCCATCGACAGTTCTGACCAGTACCTGGTCTCCTTCGAGGAAGGATCCGAGGGATGTGTCAACCCCTTTCCAGAGTTCAGCCGTCGACGGAACGGGAACCTGGACTGGTGAAGACCAGCGCTCAACAACTAGGACATCTTGACCCTTCCCGAGGAGTTGACCCTCGAACGCGTCAACCAGAGGAGGCGCTGTCGCACTGGAATGCGGGGAGCCCATTGCCCACGCCCGACTCGGTCCAATCGCAAGCGCGCCAGCACCAAAAACCGCGCTATGAAGAAGCGCTCTTCGGCTGATTCGACTTGCGGCCGATGGACTGTTGATCGGCGTCGCTTCCCTCGGCGGCGCGACTGGCACGGAATCACCCTCGAGTGACAACACGACTCCCTCCTGTTGAACGGGCCGCCGCAGAAGAGTCTCAGGTGCGAGTTAACTCTAGTCCTGTCTGGTTGCGTCTGTCAAGAGCGTCTGTCTACTCCCGCGACGGCCGGGTCGAAGATCTCTACCCGCTACCTCGTAGCGGAGTTCTTATTTGACGTTCGCCCAGATGCCCCCGGAGCGCGCGTTCGCGCGTGGTAGAGAACGAGCCGCCTGGCGAGCGGCGTAAGGGTCTCGCCACTCCAGATCCAGCCTGGCTGGAATATCCCGTGCGTGGCGCGCAAGCGCAGGCAGACGGAACAAGAAGGCGTCCCCCGCGGGACTCCTCACGCGGCAAAGCACGACCGGGGCGCGTCAGAGTTCCGGGCCGACAGGTCTCTCCGACTTGAAGCGAGGGCCGCGGAAATCGGCGCCTGTCTCCCCGCGAGGGGGCAGTGCGCCTCAAGGCCTTCCGCCCTCGCTCGGGCAGGGATGGGGCGTGGTCGGTTCTAGACTCGCGGCGATGGAGAGTGCGGACGATGGGGCCGGCGCGAGCGAGCGTGATCGGGACGTCGTCGAACGTGTCATCGACGCCGTGAACGCTCACGATCTCGAGGCGTTCGTCGCCTGCTACACGCAGGAGGCAGCGATCGAGGACGGATACGACCAGGTGTTGGCGCGCGGTCACGACGAGCTGCGACGCCGCTACGGCGCGATGCTCGAGCGGTATCCGAGGGCGCGGTGGCAGGTCCTTCATCGCATCGACACAGGCGCTTTCGTTGTTCAGTACGAGGAGGTCACGGGCCGCGGCGAGACGAGCCGGCACGTCTGCGTCTACCTCGTGCAGGACGACCGGATCGGCCGCGAGCGGGTTTTTGCGTGATGCGCTCGGCGTCCAGCCTGAGGGTGCGGCTCCCCTGACGCTCGAGGCGTGGCTTCTCTCGGACAGGCCCTACGGCAGGCGACGCCGATGCCCGTCGCGGAAGGGATGATCGCCGACTACCTCGATCCGAAGAACCCGGCTGACAGGCTCTTCGCGCGAACACGCCGGCGGGGTCTCGCAGCCACCCCGCTAGACGAGCGCCGCGGCCTCGCCCGCGTGACCGGCGAGGTGGCCGAGTGCGTCGCCGAGGTCTTGCTCGCCCAAGTCGGCCTCCCGGTCTTCTGGCACATCGTCGAGGACGGGATTCACGGCGTCGACCTGCTCTTCCTGACGCCGGATGAGAGCGTGCTTGCGCTCGAGGTGAAAGGCACGTTGCGCGCCGGCGCGATCCCACGTCTGACCCCTTCGCGGCTCCGCCAGATGAGCCGAGACTGGCTGAACGGCCCGGACAATCCCGCGATGGCCGAATGGGAGCTAGAAGCGGACGACCTGTACGCGGGCGTGATGGTCGTCGACCTCGCGAGCTCGATCGCGCGCACTGCGGTCAGCAGCGACTTCGAGGACTACACGCCGCTGGGCGACCTTTCGGAGCTGCAAGCCCTGAAAGCGCTAGTGCCCTAAGAGCATGTCGGCTTGCCACGACTCTCTGGGCTTCCCAAACGAGACACCCACCGCCCGTCGATCTTCAGCCGGGCCTGGTGCTATCTGCCCCCGATCGAAGCTCTTCGACAAGTCCGATCAGGTGCCGCTTCGCTCCGCGTGAGAGCTGCGCGTCAGCGCGAATTGCCCCGGCGAGTTCGGCCGGCGCACGCCCTCATCGACCGCTGTAAGGCCGACATGGCGGCGCTACCGGAGGACGCGCACCGGCGGGCGAAGCCCTCGGCCCAGCGGAAGGAGCTTCAGAAGATGGTGCAGGAGACGCGCTGGCGGCAGCAGCGCCTCCAGGAGAACGTCAAGGAGCTGCGGATGGTCGACGGCGTCGAGTTCGAAGAACTACGCCAGCGAGTCTTCGGAGGAGAACGACGGCCGGAGTGATCGAGGAGTATCCGGACGACAGCGAAGTGATCGTGATCAACCATCGTCTTGGCCGGGCACCGGCGAGGTTGAGGCCCGCCGCCGTGCAAGCCCGAGTTATCCATTGCGAATGGGCGACGTCGCGGCCCGGACTGACAGTTCTTGCTTAGGAAGGCTCGACCCGGCGTTGCCAGTCGTAGATCGGCACGCGGAGCCAGCCTCGCTCGATCAGCGATCGCGGCGACGCTGCCCGGCGCCAGCTGGCAGCGCTGCCGCACGCACTTCATGCGCAACCTGCTCACGCGCGTCCCCAAGAGCGCCCAGTCGTTCGTCGCGACGATGGTGCGGACGAT
>JAVKST010000077.1:2576-13540 GCA_039583515.1 Gaiellaceae bacterium | reverse complement strand
ACGCAAGCGTCGCGTCTGGGCGAGCGGATCAAGGACGTGATCGAGAACGAGCCGGTGGCGCTGTTCATGAAGGGCACGCCGCAGTTCGTGATGTGCGGCAACTCGGGCCGCGCTCTCGAGGCGCTGCGGGCGGCGGGCGCGCCGGTGACGGCGGTGGACATCCTCCCCGACCCGTCGATCCGGCAGGAGCTCTCGGCGCTCTCGGGCTGGCCGACGATCCCGCAGGTGTTCGTCGGGGGCGAACTCGTCGGCGGCGCCGACATCACGCAGGAGCTCGCCGAGACCGGCGAGCTGCGGAAGATCCTCGAGGAGAAGCTCGGCCCGGGCTACGGCGACGGCGCCGGGGAGCGCGTCGTCGACCTGCTCTCGGGAACGCGCGCTTAGGCACTCGGGACGAGGACTAGCCGCAGCCTCTCTGCGCGTCCCGTCGGAGCGCGTCGATCTCGCTGCGGTGGCCCTGGATCGCCTGAGAACGGTCGAGGAGCGCCAGAACGCCGTCGCACTGCCCGAGCTCGTAGCGGGTGTAGGCGAGGTTGTAGTCGGCGTAAGCCTCGTCGACCGACCCGGTGCCGGTCAGTTGCTGCACGGCCTGCTCGAGCAGCGGAAGCGCTCCGTTGTAGTCTCCGGCGCGCATCTTCGCGTAGCCTTCGCCGTTCAGCGCCGCGCCCGATCCGCCTGTCACCGGCTGCGTCGCCGGTGGCGCGGCGGAGGTGGTCGGGGCTGCCGGGGGAGGCGGCGCAGGTGCGGTCACCGTGTGCTCGATCGTCTGGCCCGGCTCGGTGACGGTTCGCACGATCGTCACCGACTTCGACGTCGGCGCTGCCGTCGGATGCCGGCTTCCGTGGGTGGCGGCCACCGCGGCTGCGACGCCACCGCCGATCAGCAAGAGGAGCAGCAGCGGCAGAAGCCAGCGCTGCCGCGGCGCAAGGGTGCGATTCTCCCGCGCAGGGGCTGCGGCGGGCGGCCGCGCAACCCGGGTGACGGCTGTCCGCTGCGGCGCCGGCGCAGGCACGATCCAGGCCGTGGGGCCTGCGTCTTCGTTGAGCGCTGCTCGCAGCTCCCCGACGAATCCCGCGGAAGTCGGGTAGCGGGCGGCGGGATCCTTCGCGAGCGCACGCGCGAACACGGGATCGAGGGCTGGAGGAAGCTCCCCCTTCGCGGCGTGGATCGAGGGCGCGGGCTCGGTCGCGTGGCGGGCGGCCTCGGCCGTCGCCGAGTCGGAGGCGAATGGGCGCCGGCCGGCGAGCAGCTCGAACGCGACGACGGCAAGGCTATAGCGGTCGCTCGCCGCCGTCGCGCGCTCCCCGCGCGCCTGCTCCGGCGAGAGGTAGCCTGCCGTGCCCAGGATCGTGCCCGCCTCGGTGAGGCTGTCGAGGCCGATGGCGCTCGCGATCCCGAAATCGCTCACGTGCACGTGGTCGCGGCTGTCGAGCAAGAGGTTGGCGGGCTTGACGTCGCGGTGGACGACGCCGGCGGCGTGGGCGGCGTCGAGGGCGCTAGCCGCGTGCTCCAGCCACTCGAGCACCTGCGCCGGCGGACACCCGCCTTGTCCGTGCACGCGTGCCTCGAGAGAGCCGCCCGCGAGGTACTCCATCACGATCATGGGCCGCCCATGAAACTCGGCGACGTCGAAGATCGTGACGATGTTCGGGTTGCCCGACAGCCGCGCGGCGGCCAGCGCCTCGCGACGAAAGCGAGCATGCACCGACTGGTCGTCGGCGTAGCGATCCGCGAGCACCTTCACCGCGACCTCGCGCCGCAACTCGCGATCGATCGCATGGAAGACGCGGCCCATCCCGCCGGAGGCGATCAGCCGCGGCCGCGCGTACCTGTCCGGGAGTATGTCGGTGCTGGAGACCATCCGCCGCCGCGTCGCCACCGACGTTGCCCAACCGCCGAACGGGAAACGTCGGGTGTCGGGGCACCGCCCGGCGGCGCCCCCGACGGTCACTCCGCGTTCGTCAGGTTCAAGGCGTCCCTTCACCTTGATCCCGTCGATGTAGGTCGGGTTCCTGCGGTCGACGTCGATCGTGAGGACGCCGTCAGAGCCGACGCTCGCAAAGGAGGTTGAAGTCGTACATGTGCATGTGCTCGGCCTGGAAGACGAGGTGCTCCCGCAAGATCGCGCTGATGAAGGGGTCGACCTCGCTCGGCTTGAGCGCCATGTCGCCGTTGAAGTACGCCTTCCCGTGCGCGAGCGGCTGGAAGGTCAGGTTGCCGTTGATCGCCCAGGACGGCTTCGCGGGCACGCTCCCGCTCGGTGGCCGGCCGGATAGCCAGCGCATTTCGGGCTACACATGAGGAGCCGTAAGGATTTTCCGGGGCTGGTCCCGGCTGGCGGCTACGACTTCGAGGTGCCCGAGAGGATGAACGCGACGAGGTCGTTCACCTGCGACGGCGAGAGCTGCTTGCCGAACGTGGCCGGCATGATCCCGCTGCTGAAGCCCTTCGCGATATAGGCGTTCGGGTCCGTGATCGATTGCTTGACGAACGCCGCGAGGGCCATGTTGTGGTCCGCCTTGGCGTCCGTGGCCGGCGCGGTGTCGAGGTCGGGGCCGACCTTCCCGGTCGCGCCTGCCGGCTTGAACGTGTGACACGAGGCGCAGCCGTTCGACGCGAAGAGCGCCCTGCCCGCGGCGACGTTCCCGCCGCTCGGGCCGGAGGAGGTCGTCGTCGCCGCTGTGCTGCTCGCGGCGGTCGTCGTCGGGGTCGCGGGCGTCGACGCCGCCGCGGTCACGGTCCGCGTCACCGTCGCGCTCGGCTTGCCGAGCGAGGTGTAGTGGCCGACGGCCCAGCCGGCGAACCCCGCAGGGAAGAGCAAGAGGGCGAACAGCACCCAGATCATGATCTCGCTCGGCGAGACCCACGGATTGCGGCGTCTGCGGCCCGGCACGGCCGGGAGGCTATCGAGTCCCGAGGCGCGCAGGCGTAGCGAGCTGCTAGGTACAGACGCGATGGCCACGGAACTCGTCAGCCTCAGGGCGATCCGGAGCCTCGTCGTGTCAGCCCAGGCCTTCGCCCCGCGTTTCCGCCGCGCCCGCGCCGAAGAGATCGAAGCCGGCATCCGACGGCTGTCCGCGGTTCAGCTGGACTCGATCTCCGCCGTCGACCGCGCGCACCGGCTCACGCTCTCCGCCCGGATCGGCGCCTTCGCCGAGTCCGAGCTGCAGAGCCTCGTCGCGGGCGGACGAATCTTCGAGTACTGGGCGCACGAGGCGTGCCTGCTCCCCGTCGAGCTCTGGCCGCACTTCCGCCGGACGATGGAGGGCCAGGGGCATTGGCGCTTCCACGAGCACGCGCTCCGCGACCACGCGGCGCTCGTCGAGCCCGTCCTCGAGCGGATCCGGGCGGAGGGGCCGCTCGGCTCGCGCGACTTCGCGGGCGCGGGCGGGAAGACGGACATGTGGGACTGGAAGCCGGCGAAGATGGTGCTCGAGGCGCTGTGGGACCGCGGCGTCCTGGCGATCGCCGGCCGCAACGGCTTCCAGCGGCGCTACGACCTCGCCGAGCGGGTGATCCCGCGCGCGGTCCTCGAGGCGCCGGCCCCGGGCGAGGACGAGACGCTGCGGACTTTCGCGGTCCTCGCCGTCCAGGCCCGGGGCGCGCTCACCGAGCCGGCGATCCGCGAGCACTGGCGGCTCAAGGGCGGCCGCGCGCGACTCCACCACCACGTGCTCGCGCTCGTCGGCGAAGGCCTCCTGCGCGAGGTGCACGCCGGCGACGGCGGGCCGCCGTTCTACGTCGCCGCCGACGCCGAGGTCGACGGCGACCCGGCGCCGCCGACGCTGGTCGCTCCGTTCGACAACCTGCTCTGGGACCGGCCGCTGCTCGAGCGGCTCTTCGGCTTTCGGCACGTGATCGAGGTCTACAAGCGCGAGCACGAGCGGCAGTTCGGCTACTGCGTCCTGCCGCTGGTCGCAGACGACCGCATCCTGGGCCGCGCCGACCTGAAGGCGAGCCGGGCCGAGGGCGTCCTCCACGTCCGCCGCTTCCACCCCGAGCCTGGCGTGCGCGGGAACGTCGCGGCGAGGCTCGAGCGCGCGGCGGCGCGGCTCGCCCGCGTGCTCGGGCTCGAGGAGGTGCGGCATGCGTGAGGTCGGAGTCGAGGAGGCGCGGCGGATCGCGGTGCGCGCGCAGGGGCTCGACGGGAGCGCCGGCGGCGTCCTCGAGACCGTCCGTCGCCTCGGCTTCCTCCAGCTCGACCCGATCTCCATCGTGGCGCGGCCCCAGCACCTCGTCCTCTGGAGCCGGCTCGGGCCATGGGACACGGCGGAGCTCGACCGGCTGCTGTGGGAGGAGCGGAAGCTCGTCGAGTGGGACGCGTTCGTGTACCCGGCCGAGGACCTGCCGCTGCTCGAGGCGCTGATGCGCCGCCACGACCGGCCGTTCGACCGGCGGATCATCACGTGGCTGAAGGAGCACGCCGCCTTCCGACGCCACGTCCTCCGCGAACTCGAGCGGCGCGGGCCGTTGCTCTCGCGCGAGATCGAGGACGCACCCGGCCACCGCCGCGAGGGCCACCGCTGGTGGGGCGAGCGGAAGATGGGGCTGATGCTCAACGTCCTGAACGCGCGCGGCGAGGTCGCCGTCGTCGGCCGCCGCGGGCGGCAGCGGGTCTGGGACCTCGCGGAACGCTGGTACCCGGAGACCGAGAAGGTGCCGCTCGCCATGGCGAAGCGGCTGCTCGACGAGAAGCGCTTCCGCGCGCTCGGCGTCCGGCTCCTGCGCGGGCACCTCGTCGCGCACCCCGAGGCGGAAGACGCGCCGGTGCCGGAGCGCGTCGCGTTCCTCTCGCCCTTCGACCAGCTCGTCCACGACCGCGCCCGCGCCGAAGCGCTCTGGGGCTTCCGCTACCGGCTCGAGATGTACCTCCCGGCGGCGAAGCGGGAGTACGGCTATTACGTTCTGCCGATCCTCGCCGGCGACCGGATCGTCGGCCGCATCGAGCCGGTCTTCGACCGGAAGGAAGCGCTGCTGCACGTCCGAGGTCTGTGGTGGGAGCCCGGCGAGCGGCCGGTCGACCTCGAGGAGCCACTCGCGAGCCTGGCCGCGTTCCTCGGCGCCGAGCGGGTCGAGCTCGAGGAGTGAGCCGCTGCCTTGAGATACCCCCGCGGCTCCTCTATTGGACGGAGCCGCGTCGTGGCCGAGTTCCTCGATCGTGGCCGCGCTCGACGAATTCAGGGCGAGGCGCCTCCCCTAGACTCAGCTCGTGGACTTCGAGACGCGGGCGATCCACGACGGCCAGGAGCCGGATCCTGCGACCGGCGCGATCATCACGCCGATCTACCAGACCTCGACCTACGTGCAGGACGCGGTCGGCGAGCACAAGGGCTACGACTATTCGCGCGTCGCCAACCCGACGCGGCACGCGCTCGAGGTCGCGCTCGCGTCGCTCGAGTCGGCCGAGCACGGCGTCGCCTACTCGTCCGGCCTCGGCGCGGTCACGACACTCTTCCACCTGCTGAACCCGGGCGACCGCGTCGTCCTGATCGCGGACGTCTACGGCGGCGTCTACCGGATGACCTCGCAGGTCTACGAGCCGAAGGGCTACCGCTTCGCCTACCTGCCGGCGGAGGACTTCCCGAGCCTGGCCGAGCACCTCGACGAGTCGACGCGGATGGTCTGGATCGAGACGCCCTCGAACCCGATGCTCAACGTCGTCGACATCCGCGCGGCGGCCGAGGCCGCGCACGCCGCCGGCGCGCTCCTCGTCGTCGACAACACGTTCGCGACCCCGTACCTGCAGCGGCCGCTCGAGCTCGGCGCCGACGTCGTCGTCCACTCGACGACGAAGTACCTCGGCGGTCACTCCGACGTGGTCGGCGGGTTCGCGGCGACGAACGACCCGACGGTCGCGGAACGGCTGCGCTTCCTGCAGAAGTCGCTCGGCGCCGTGCCGGGGCCGTTCGACTGCTGGCTCGTGCTGCGCGGGATCAAGACGCTCGCGGTGCGGATGCGCCAGCACTGCGAGAACGCGATCGCGATCGCCGCGATGCTCGAGCGGCACCCGCGCGTCGAGCGCGTCCTCTATCCGGGTCTGCCGCGCCACCCCGGCCACGCGATCGCCGCGCGGCAGATGCGCGACTTCGGCGGCATGGTCTCGTTCCTCGCGGAGTCGCCGGAGGAGGCGGAGGCGCTCGGGGCGCGGACACGGCTGTTCCGGCTGGCCGAGTCGCTCGGCGGCGTCGAGAGCCTGATCGAGGTGCCGGCGCGCATGACGCACGCGGCGACGGCCGACGCTCCCTTCGCGGCGCCGCCGCACCTCGTCCGGCTCTCGGTCGGGATCGAGTCCGCCGGCGACCTGGTGGACGACCTCGAGCAGGCGCTCGTGCCGGCGGCCGCACGCTCGAGATGAGCAGTCCGGTCGTCTTCGTCGAGATCCCCGCCGGCTCGCGGAACAAGTACGAGTGGGACGAGGAGCTCGGCGGGCTCGTGCTCGACCGGCGCCTGTTCACCGCGATGACGTACCCCGCGGACTACGGCTACGTCGAGGGGACGCTCGCCGAGGACGGCGACCCGCTCGACGCGCTCGTGCTCGTCTCGGACCCGACCTTCCCCGGCTGCCGCATCCGCGTCCGCGCGATCGGCGTCTTC
Source organism: Gaiellaceae bacterium (assembly GCA_039583515.1). Taxonomy (GTDB): domain Bacteria; phylum Actinomycetota; class Thermoleophilia; order Gaiellales; family Gaiellaceae; genus Palsa-739. The sequence goes on along the minus strand of JAVKST010000077.1, from coordinate 6,946 downwards.
CACATGTCCGACGAGAAGGGTCCGGACGAGAAGCTCCTCTGCGTGCCGCTCGGCGACCCGGCCTTCGAGCGCGTCGCCGACGTCCACGACGTCCAGAGCGAGCTGCGCGACGAGATCGAGCACTTCTTCCAGCGCTACAAGGACCTCGAGCCCTCGAAGCGGACGGAGACGCGCGGCTGGGGGAACCGCACCGAGGCGGAGCGGATCCTCGCCGACGCGCGTGGGCGGGAAGCGAACGGCTAGGCCGGCTGCAGCGCCGCCAGCCGCTCGCGCACCCGACGAGCGAGCGGGACGACTCCCTTGCGCTCGTAGCAGCCGAGCGCCTCCCGCCACGCGGCGACCGCCTCGTCGCGGCCGGCCGCCTCGAGCACCTCGCCGAGGATCGACAGGGAATCGCCCTGCACGAGCGGGGAGTCCGTCCGCGACGCGAACGCCACGGCCCGGCAGCGATTCACGTTTGCAGCGTCCGCGACGGGGCATCCGAGACGCATGGCAAGACCAGCGCACACGCCGCTCGGCGCGCTCCTACGCGGACTCGCAGCCGGCGCAATCGGCACCGCGGCGATGACGGCGCACCAGGAGCTCGTGCTGAAGCTGCAGGGCTCGGACTCCTCCGACGGCGCGTCGGGCGATGAGCCGCAGGATCCGTGGGAGAACGCATCGGCGCCGGCCAAGGTCGCAAAGCGGGTGATCGAGGGCGTCTTCCAAAAGCAGGTGCCGCCGGACAAGATCGGCCTGCTGACCAATGCGATGCACTGGGGCTACGGCACGCTCTGGGGCGCCGCCTACGGGCTGCTGCAGGGGACCGTCCATGCGAAGCCGCTCGTGATGGGGCCGCTCTTCGGCTCCGGCGTCTGGGCGAGCTCCTACGTCGAGCTCGTCCCGATGGGCCTCTACGAGCCACCGTGGCGCTATCCGGCGAAGACGGTCGCCAACGACGTCGGCTACCACCTCACCTACGGCGTCGGCGTCGCGTCCGCGTACGCCGCGATCAACGGACGCTGAACGCTCAGGCCGCCCGCTCGCCGCGGCGAGACATAGAGGCGGCCACCCTCGCTCGCGATCAGCGCGCGCGCCTCGACACCGGCCACGACCCTCACGATCAGAAGAGCCTCGTGCTCACGCCGCGCCGACGAGACGCGCGAGCAGGCTGCGACGACGCGACCCGGCCCCCTCTTTGACGACCTCGACGCCGTGCCAGAAGGCGATCCGCCCTTCGATTCTCCGCGCGGCGCGCTTCGGCTCGGGGTAGTACCAGGCGGCGTTCTCGTTGCGGGCCCCGTCGACCTCGAGCGTGTAGTAGCTGGCGGTGCCCTTCCAGGGGCAGGTGGTGTGGTGGCTGCTCTCGACGAGGTAGCGGCGCTCGACGGACTCCGCCGGGAAGTAGTGGTTTCCCTCGACGACGAGGGTGTCGTCGCTCTCGGCGATCACGGCTCCGTTCCAGACGGCTTTCGGCATCGTCTCTTCTCCTTCTCGTTTTGCTCACGCCGTTCGATGCGGCAACCACGCGCATCGGTTCTTGCTCAGAGGCCGTATTGCTCGAGCAGGCGCAACCAGACCTCGCTGCGGGTCGGGAAGGAGGGCACTGCGTGCCAGAGCCGGTCGAGCGTGACCTCGCCGACGATCGCGATCGTCGCGGCGTGCAGGAACTCGGCCACGTCGGCGCCGGTGAAGGTGGCACCGACGAGCAGGCGCCGCTCCTCGTCGACGAGCAGGCGGCTCGTTCCCGGTGCGCCGCGGCCGTAGAAGCTGCCGCCGGCATTTCCCGAGGTCTCCTGGTCGACGGCACGGGCGGCGATCCCCGCCGCCTCGGCCGATTCGAGCGTGTGCCCGACGGCTGCGACCTGCGGGTCGGTGAAGACGACCCGCGGCGCGAGCGGGCCGTGCGCCGGCTGGTCGAGCCGCGCAGGCTTGCCGAGGATGACGTCGGTGGCGATCCGCGCCTGGTACTGCCCATGTGGGTGAGCAGTGCGCGGCCGTTCACGTCGCCGACCGCGTACAGCCAGTCGTGGCCCCGGACGCGGAGCGTCTCGTTGACCTCGAGCGGCCGTCCCGGCTCGAGCCCGAGCGTCTCGAGGCCGAGCTCGCGCGTGGCGGGGCGTGCGACCGACGGCGGCGAGCAGCTCGTCGTCCTGCAACTCCTCGCCCGAATCGAGCTCGACGACGATCTCGCCGTTGCGGCTGACGCGGGTGGCGCGGCTGCCGACGCGGACCTGGACGCCGCGCGCCTCGAGCGCCTCGTTCACCTGGGGGGCGGCGAACGGCTCCTCGCGCGGCAGCAGCCGCGGCAGCGCCTCGACGCGCGTCACGGTGGAACCGAGCGACGACCACGCCTGCGCGAGCTCGACGCCGACGGCGCCGCCGCCCAGCACGAGCAGCCGCGACGGCACGTCGCTCGCCGTAGTCGCTTCCCGGTTCGTCCAGGCGTTCGCCTCGGCGAGGCCGGGGATCGGCGGGAGCGCGGCGCGGCTGCCGGTCGCGACGACGACGGCGCGGCGCGCGGTCAGGCGCGTGCCGTCGACGTCGACCGTGCCTTCGCCGGCGAGGCGTCCCCAGCCGCGGATCGCCTCGACCTGGTGCTGCTCGAGCCAGGGAAGCTGCACCGAGTCGTCGAGGTCGTGGATCACCTCGTCGCGGCGGCGCAAGACCGCGCCCGCGTCGAGGCGCCCGACCGCCTCGGCCGCACCGGGTATCCGCCGGGCCTCGGCGAGCGCCTCGTCCGGTCGCAGCAGCGCCTTCGAGGGCATGCAGCCGTAGTAGGAGCACTCGCCGCCGATCAGGTGCCCCTCGACGATCGCCGCCTGTCGCCTGTTCGGATGCAGGCGGCGGCCGCGGCGATTCAGCGACGCGCGAGGACGACGGCGGCGCCGCGGGCGGGCGCGACGGCCGTGCCGACCAGTCTCGAGCGCTCCGGGCGCGGATCGGCCGGAGCGAGGACGGTTGCGCGTGCGACGGTGCGGATCAGCGCTTTCAGCTCGATCGTGGCGAGCTGGCCGCCGAGGCAGCGACGCGGCCCGCCGCCGAAGGGCACGTACCCGTCGGGCCGCGGCTTTCCGTCCAGGAACCGCTCGGGCTCGAAGCGATGCGGGATCGGGTAGAGGTCCGAGCGGTGGTGGACGAGCCAGGGCGCGACCATCGCGATCACCCCCGAGGCGACGCAGGGACCGCGGGGTAGGTCGAGCGGCGCGGCGGCGAGCCGGACGGCGTCGAGGACAGGCGGCCGGTCACGCAGCACCTCGCGAACGACCGCCTCCAGGTACTCGTCCTCTCCGTCTCGGAGCCGGTCGAGGACGTGCGGGTGACGGGCGAGCCGCTCGAGCGTCCAGGCGAGCGCGCAGGCGGTCGACTCGTGCGCGACGAGCAGCAGCGTCCGCAGCTCCTCGAGCACGACGGCAGTGTCGAGACCGGCTCCGACGAGCGCCGCGGCGGCGCCGTCCGCGCCGGTGCGGATCGCCTCGAGCAGCAGCTGGTCGAGCGCGTCGCGGCGCTCCGTGAGCAGCCGCCGCGCGGGCGCGAGCCGCGGCAGCCAGGTGGCGATCGCGGCGCGACCGGCGACGTAGTCGTCGAGCCGCCGCGCGAGACCGGGCGGCTCCTCGCCGAGGACGATCCTGGCGGCGACGTGGAGCGCGACGCGGCGCAGCCGCGGCAGCGCGCGGACGGGTCGGTCGTGCGGCCACTGCGCGAGCTCGCGCGCGAACGCGTCCTCGATCCAGCCGGCGTGGCGCGAAAGATGGCTGAAGCCGGGAAGCAGTGTCCGCCTCCGCTCGGTGTGCGCCTCGCCGTCGAGACAGGGCAGCGACCCCCTGCCGAGGATCGGGAGCAGCCGCCGGCTGGCGGCGCCGGTCAGCAGATGTTCGCCGGCGGCCAGCACCGTCTCCGCCGCCTCCGGCGAGGAGACGACGACCACACGCCCGACCGGCCACAGCTCGAGGCCGAAGTCGTCGCCGAGCCCGGAGCGGCAGCGATCGAGGAACCCGTACGGGTCGCGCCAGAGCAGCCCGGTCTGGATCGGCGCCGGCAGCCGGCAGCGCGGCAGCGCGTCAGCCGTGCTCGTGCCGGATCCGCTCGACGACGTCGTCGGCGACCGAGCCGTCCGGCGGCGGCGCGAAGTCGGCCTGCCCGAGCGTCCGCACCTGCTCGACCGTCCGCGTCAGCGACCGCAGCAGCGCCCGACACGCCTCGCAGCCGGCCAGGTGTGCGGCGACACGCAGCCGGCGCAGCCCGGGCAGCTCGCCCTCCATCCGCTCCGACAGCTGCTCCCGCGTCTCCGCGCACGATCCGACCAGCACGTCCATTGCCTTCTGCATTGCCCTCACGACACCTTGGATGGTGGCACACGCCGGACCGATTCACCGACATACGATCGCCGG
>JAVKST010000077.1:0-2476 GCA_039583515.1 Gaiellaceae bacterium | reverse complement strand
GCGACGTCGACGAGGCAACCCAGGACACCTTCCTGCAGGCGTGGCGGCACCTCGACCGCTTCCGCGGCGACGCGGCCCCGTTCACCTGGCTGTACCGGATCGCCACCAACGAGGCGCTGCAACGCCGCCGGCGCAACCGCCCGGAGACCGTCGAGCTCGGCGACGAGCACGCCTCGGCCGACGCCTCCGGCGTCGAGGCGCACGAGCTGCAGGCGCTGCTGGTGGAGGAGGTCCGGGCGCTTCCGCTCGAGTACCGGACGGCGCTCGTGCTCCGCGACGTCGAGGGGCTCTCGAACGAGGAGGTCGCAGCTGCGCTCGAGATCGGGCTGGCCGCCGCGAAGAGCCGCATCCACCGCGCCCGCATGACGCTCCGCGCCCGGCTCGAGCGGATCGAGGGCCTCGAGGTCGAGTAGCCGGCCGAACCGCCAGGCGAACCTGGCGCATCGAACCCGGCGAACGGGAACGGGAGGACGATGACAGATGAATTCGAGGTGGTGGTGGTCGGCGGCGGGACCGCCGGCCTGACGGCGGCGCTCGCGGCCCGGCACGAGGGCGCGACGGTCGCGCTCGTCGAACGGGACGAGCGAATCGGCGGCGACTGCACCTTCCGCGGCTGCGTGCCCTCGAAAGCGCTGATCGAGATCGCCCGCGTCGTCTTCGAGGCGCGCCGGCTGAGCGGCGAGGGGATCCTCGCCGAGGTTCCCGCACCGAGCTTCGCAGCCGCGGCCGCGCGCCGCGACGCCGTCGTCGACCGGGTCGCGAGCGCCGAAGCGGACGAGCGCTTCACGCGCGTCGGAATCGAGGTCGTCCACGGCGCCGCCGCCTTCACCGGCGAACACCAGCTGCAGGTCGGCGGGCGGACGCTCCGCGGCCACCGCTTCGTGATCGCAACCGGCAGCCGTCCTGCGATCCCGCGGCTGCCCGGCCTCGACGCGGTGCCTTACCTGACCAACGAGAGCGTCTTCGACCTGCACGAGCTGCCGGCGCGGCTGCTTGTGCTCGGCGGCGGCCCGACCGGGCTCGAGCTCGCGCAGGCCTTCCAGCGCCTCGGCAGCGAGGTCACGGTCGTCGAGCAGTCCGACCGGCTGCTCCCCCACGACGACGACGAGGCAGGCACGCTCGCCGCTGACCTGCTGCGCGGCGAGGGCGTCGACCTCCAGCTGGAGACGCAGGCGAGCGGCGTCCGCACCGACGACGGGGAGGTCGTGCTCGAGACGAGCGCCGGCGGGCTGCGCGGCGATGCGCTGCTGGTTGCCGTCGGCCGCCGCGGCGCCGCCGACGACCTCAACCTCGACAAGGCGGGGGTCGCCTGCGACCGCGGCTACGTCGAGATCGACGAGCGCTGCCGGACGAGCGCCGAGCACGTCTACGCGGCCGGCGACGTCACCGGCGGGCTGCAGTTCACCCACGTCGCCACCCACCAGGGGTCGGTCGCCGGCCGCAACGCTGCCGGCAAACGCGCCAAGCGCGACGAGCGCGTCGTCCCCTGGGTCACCTACCTCGACCCCGAGCTCGCGCACGTCGGCCTCACCGAGCAACAGGCCCGCGAACAGCACAGCGAGGTCCGCGTCGCCCTCTACCCGATGGCGCACGTCGACCGGGCCCTGATCGAGGAGCGGCCGCTCGGCTTCGTCAAGCTCGTGACCGCGCCGCGGCGGCTCCTGCGCTGGACGGGCGGCGGCGAGGTGGTCGGCGCCGAGATCGTGGGGCCGCGCGCGGGTGAGCTGATCCAGGAGTGTGCGCTGGCGATCCGGACGCGCGCCTTTGCCGGCCGGCTCACCCAGACGATCCACGCCTACCCGGCGATGAGCATGGCCGTCCAGCAGGCGGCAGCGCAGCTGTTCCCGCTCGGCCGCGCGTTGACCGGCGAGGAGTAGCCGCCGGCCATAGCGATACCTGGAGCGCATGACGCTCGAGGTGCTCGTCCTGGGGAGCGGCGGCCCGTTCGCGAACCCGCTGCGCGCCTCCTCCGCCTATCTCGTCCGGGTCGCGGGCGGGCGGAGTCTGCTCGTCGACGCAGGCGGCGGCACCTTCCTGCGGCTCGGTCAGGAGCGGATCGACCCGGCCGCGATCGACGCCGTCCTGCTCACGCACACGCACGCCGACCACAGCGGCGGCCTCGGCGCCGTCGTCTTCGCCGCCGTGATGGCCGGCGGCGCACGGCCGCTGCACGCCAAGCCGACAGAGGTCGGGCGGCTGGCCGCGGAGGCCGGGGCGCGCCGCCTGCTCCTCTCGCACGTGATGCCCGAGCACGAGGACGAGCTCGAGACGTCGCTCGCGCTCGTCCGCGCGCGCTACGACGGCGAGATCCTGCTCGCCGCCGACGGACTCCGCGTCGCCGCGTAGGCGGCGGCCAGGAACGCGACCGTGCCGCCGACCGCGCCGCCGCCAGCCAGCTCGTTCGCGCCGGTCCGGCCGAGGAAGGCGAACGTGAGTCCGACCAGTGCCAGCGCGCCCGCCGCCAGGCTCGCGACGC
>JAVKST010000076.1:9400-13560 GCA_039583515.1 Gaiellaceae bacterium | reverse complement strand
TCCCGATAGCGCAACTATCGAGACGGCCTGCGTCCTTGCATCGCTTGGTGCTCGCGACCCGGAAAGCGGGCAACGTTGCCGGCCACATCACTAGCCCCGGTCTCGCGGGCGGTAGTAGCGCGCGAGCCACCGAGAAACGCCGTCGAGACCGGGAAACAGTACGCGCTCGGTGACGTTCGCCTGGTCGAGCTTGTCCCGCACCTCCCACTTGAGGGCCGCCGGGACGACGACGCGCCGGACGAGCTCCGGATGCTCCTCCATCCACGCGTGCAGCGACACGTCCGCCCGCGAGACGACGGAGAAGAGCGCGTACTGGTTGACGATGCGCGCGTCGAAGGACGGCGGCTCGACGAACAGCGCGAACGGCTCGCCGGCGAGCGCATCGAGCTCGGCCAGCGCCGGCGCCGCCTCGTCGAGCAGCTCCGTGGTGAAGACGTTCGCTCCCTCGTCCCCGAGCAGGCGCCGTAGCCGCTCGGGCAGCAGCTCGTGCGCCCGTACGTAGTCGAGCGACCACACGACGCCGTCGCGGTCGAAGCCGCCGACCTCCTGCGTGGCGAAATGGAGCGCGACGTACGGCGAGTAGGTCCAGTCGAGCAGCCGCGTCGGCAGCCCGTGGTGCTGGCCGAGCGCGAGCCAGTCCCAGGCGGTGTCGTGCGGGACGGCGTCGGTCGCTGCGTACTTCCGGAACGCCCGCATCAGCTGCCGCTCCAGGTCGGCATCGCCTCCGAGCCGCAGCAGTCCACTGGCGAGGTCGTCGCCGGCGTGCGGGGAGCCGCGGTATGCGTAGCTCGAGCGGAAGAGGCCGAGGGGGTCGTTCCACGTATCGGCGAAGAGGAGCTCCTGCAGCTCGAGCCACGATCCTGCCCGGTGCTCGTCCATGGCGGTGCTCGTCTCCGTTCCGCGAGGATCCGCAACGCGGGTACCGTCGCCCGGGTGGACGACGAACGGCGGCAGGCGCTCGAGGACGCGAGGACGCGGCTCGACGGGCTCGACCTCTACCCGCGGCCCGTCTCGCTCCGGCACGTCCGTCTGCTCGTCGCGCCGTGGCTGTTCCGGCTGCCGTGGTTCCGGCGCTTCGACGGCTACGCGACGCACGTCGCGGTCCTCGTGCGCTCGCGCGCGCAGATCGCCGACCGCGATCTCGTCACGCACGAGCTCTGTCACGTCTGGCAGATGCAGCACCGGCCGCTGCGGATGCCGCTCTCGTACCTCGTCGCCGGCTACGACGGGAACCCGTACGAGCTCGAGGCGCGGCGCGCGGCGGACGACACGTCCGACGCTTAGCCGGCCACGAGCCGGCTATACGACCGAGGTGCCCGCGAACGGCTCGATCGACCGCGAGATTCTCGTCCTCGCCTCCGTCGTCGTGCTCGGCGCGATCATGTCGATCCTCGACACGACGATCGTCAACGTCGCGCTCGACACGCTCGCTCGCGACTTCGACGCGTCGCTGTCCTCGATCCAGTGGGTGACGACGGGCTACCTGCTCGCGCTCTCGGTCGTGATCCCGCTCACCGGCTGGGCGATCTGCCGCTTCGGCGCCAAGCCGATCTGGATGACCTCGGTGACGCTGTTCCTGCTCGGCTCGATCCTCTGCGGGCTCGCCTGGTCGGTGCCGGTGCTGATCGGCTTCCGCGTGCTGCAGGGGATCGGCGGCGGGATGATCATGCCGGTCGGGCAGGCGATCCTCGCGCGCGCGGCCGGGCCGCAGCGGATGGGACGGGTGATGAGCATCGTCGGCGTCCCGATGCTGCTCGGGCCGGTGCTCGGGCCCGTGATCGGCGGGCTGCTCGTCCAGTACACGACGTGGCGCTGGATCTTCTTCGTGAACGTCCCGATCGGCGTCGTCGCGCTCGTGCTCGCGTACCGGCTGCTGCCGCGGCAGGACGTCGACCGCGAGGAGCGGCTCGACGTGCGCGGGTTCGCCGTGCTCTCGCCGGGGCTCGCGCTCCTCGTCTACGGCCTGTCGGAGGCTGGATCGAGCGGCGGCTTCGGGAGCACCCGTACCGTCGTCGGGGTCTGCCTCGGCGTCGTCCTGATCGGGCTGTTCGTCCTCCACGCGCGTGCCCGCGGCGAGGAGGCGCTGCTCGACGTGGGGCTGTTCCGGCGGCGCGCGTTCACCGGCGCGGCGGCGACGAGCTTCCTCTTCGGCCTCGCCATCTTCGGCGTGATGATCCTCCTGCCGCTCTACTACCAGGTGGTGCGCGGCGAGGGCGCGCTCGGGGCAGGGCTGCTGATGGCGCCGCAGGGGGTGGGGGCCGCGCTGGCGATGCCGCTGGCCGGGCGGTTGACCGACCGGATTGGCGCCGGCTGGGTGGTGCCCGTGGGCCTCACGGTCGCGCTGCTGGGGACGGCCGCGTATACGCAGGTGGGCGCGCACACGTCGTACGCCCTGCTCGCCGGCTCCCTCTTCGTGCGCGGGATCGGCCTCGGCTCGACGATGATGCCGGCGATGGCGGCTGCGTACGCCTCGCTGCAGGCCCGCGAGATCCCGCGCGCCACGACCTCGATCAACATCATCCAGCGGGTCGGCGGCTCGGTCGGGACGGCGCTGCTCGCCGTCGTCCTGCAGCGGGAGATCGTCTCCTCGGTGGGTGGGCACGGGCACGGCCTCGGGACGCTCGGCGCGATCCCGCCGGCCGTGCGCGCGCACCTCGCGGCGGCGATCGCCCACGGGTTCGCGCGGACGTTCTGGCTCGCGCTCGTCCTGACCGCCGTCGCGTACGCGCCCGCGCTGCTCCTGCCGAAGCATCGTCGACGCGAACCCCAACCGAACCTCGCGGCCGCCGGCGGCGAGGCATCCGGGGCGCAGGAGGTCGCGGAGGAGCCGGCGGAGCGCGTGGGGGCGGGGCGCGGCTAGCCGAGCGTCCGCACGGGCACCCAGCCCTCGCGCCCGGCGGCATTCCGGCACCAGAGCCAGCCCGACTCGTCGTCCCGCTCGAGCACCTCGAGCCGGTCGCCAGCCCGCGTCGGCAGCTCGGTCGTGTCGTACGGGACGAGAACCGTCGCGCTCCCTGCGCCAGCGGAAAGACGGCGGCTCGGCACCCACCCCGAGCCGTGCTCGCACTCGACGAAGACGAACGCCGGCCACTCGTCGTCGCGGCGGTGCACGGTCACGACGTCCCCCGCGCGTAGCGAGAGCGGCTCTCGCGGCGGGATCTCGTGCGGCTCGCGCGCGACGACCGTCTCGGGCACGTGCTCGAGCCTACGCGCTGGCTCTACACTCAGCGTGTGGCGCAGGCGCCTGTCCTTCCCGCCGGGTTCGAGCTGCCGCCGGAGGCGCGGCTGCCGCGGATCGGGTCGGTCGACGCGGTGGGGCTCGAGGAGCGCGCGGCCTCGCTTGCGAAGCGCTCGATCAAGCGGCAGGCGAAGCTCTGGGCGCTCCTCCTGGCGATCCGGACGACGGACCTCACGACGCTCGAGGGCGCCGACACGCCCGGCAAGGCGGCGGCGGTCGCCTCCAAGGCGCGGCGTCCCGACCCCTCGGATCCGTCGGTGCCGCCGGTCGCGGCCGTCTGCGTCTACCCGAACCTGGTGGCGACGGTGCGGGAGCGGCTCGAGGGGAGCGACGTCAGGGTGGCTGCCGTAGCCACCGGCTTCCCGTCCGGTCAGTACCCCACCGCGGTCAAGCTCGCGGACGTGCGGGCGGCGGTCGAGCTCGGGGCGGACGAGATCGACATGGCGGTCGACCGGGGCGCGTTCCTCTCCGGCAGGTACGCGAAGGTCTACGACGAGGTCGTCCAGGTGAAGGAGGCGTGCGGCGACGCGCAGCTCAAGGTGATCCTCGAGACGGGCGAGCTCGGCACCTACGACAACGTGCGGCGGGCGACCCTGCTCGCGATCGCGGCGGGCGCCGACTTCGTCAAGACCTCGACAGGGAAGATCTCCCCCGCGGCGACGCTGCCGGTGGCGCTGTGCATGCTCGAGGCGCTCCGGGACGTGTTCGAGGAGACCGGCCGGCGCGTCGGCTTCAAGGCCGCCGGCGGGATCCGCCAGGCGAAGCAGGCGGTGCAGCACCTCGTGCTCGTGCACGAGACGCTCGGTCCGGACTGGCTCACGCCGGAGCTGTACCGGCTCGGGGCGTCGTCGCTGCTGAACGACATCCTGATGCAGCTCCGCAAGGAGCGCACGGGCGCGTACCAGAGCCCCGACTACTTCAC
>JAVKST010000076.1:7415-9300 GCA_039583515.1 Gaiellaceae bacterium | reverse complement strand
CTGGACGTACGAGAGCGCGCCCGAGTCGCGCGAGATCGTCCGCATCGCCGAGCGCTACGGCCACTTCGTCGCCGGCGAATGGCTGGAGGCGAGCGAGACCTACGAGACCGTCGCGCCCCGCGACGAAGAGGTGCTCGCCACGGTCGGCCAGGGCACGCCCGGCGACGTCGACCGCGCCGTCGCAGCCGCGCGCGCCGCCTACTCCGACGGCTGGTCGTCGCTTCCCGGCTCGGAGCGGGCGAAGTACCTGTTCCGGATCGCGCGCCTCCTCCAGGAGCGCTCGCGGGAGCTCGCCGTGCTCGAGTCGCTCAACGGCGGCAAGCCGATCAGGGAGTCGCGCGACGTCGACCTCCCGCTCGCGGCCGCCCACTTCTTCTACTACGCCGGCTGGGCCGACAAGCTCGAGTACGCGTTCCCGAACCGCCGGCCGCGCGCCGTCGGCGTCGCGGGCCAGATCATCCCGTGGAACTTCCCGCTCCTCATGCTCGCGTGGAAGGTCGCGCCCGCGCTCGCGTGCGGCAACACGGTCGTGCTCAAGCCCGCGGAGACGACCCCGCTGACCGCGCTCCTCTTCTGCGACGTCCTCCGCCAGGCCGAGCTGCCGCCCGGTGTCGTCAACATCGTCACCGGCGACGGCCGCACCGGCGCCGCACTCGTCGAGCACGAGGACGTCGACAAGATCGCGTTCACGGGCTCGACCGAGGTGGGGAAGGAGATCCAGCGCCGCCTCGCAGGCAGCGGCAAGCGGCTCACGCTCGAGCTCGGCGGCAAGGCGGCCAACATCGTCTTCGACGACGCGGCGCTCGACCAGGCGGTCGAGGGGATCGTCAACGGGATCTACTTCAACCAGGGCCACGTCTGCTGCGCCGGCTCGCGGCTCTTCGTCCAGGAATCCGTCTACGAGCCGCTGGTCGCGAAGCTGGAGCGCCGCCTCTCGACGCTCCGCGTCGGGGACCCGCTCGACAAGAACACCGACGTCGGCGCGATCAACTCCGCCGCGCAGCTCGCGAGGATCGAGGAGCTCGTCGCCTCGGGCGTCGACGAAGGCGCGGAGATCTACCAGCCGCGGTGCGTCCTCCCCGAGAAGGGCTACTGGTTCGCGCCGACGGTGTTCACGAACGTCGCCCAGAGCTACCGGATCGCGCAGGAGGAGATCTTCGGCCCAGTCCTCTCCGTCCTCACCTTCCGCACGCCGGACGAGGCGGTCGAGAAGGCGAACAACACGCCCTACGGCCTCAGCGCCGGCGTCTGGACGGAGAAGGGCTCGCGGATCCTCTGGATGGCCCAGCGGCTCCGGGCCGGTGTCGTCTGGGCGAACACGTTCAACCGCTTCGACCCGAGCTCGCCGTTCGGCGGGTACAAGGAATCCGGCTTCGGCCGGGAGGGCGGGCGGCACGGCCTCGAGCCGTACCTCGACCTCGACGAACGCGGGCGGCACATATGACCCGACTCAGCTGGGACAAGGTCGAGCGCTGGCGACGGACTACCCGTTACGACGAGGGCTTCAATCGCGACGACCGCGGGATGCTTCGGGTCGACCGTCTCGTCGACGCCCTGCCGAAGAAGCAGTCGAAGAAGCAGCAGGCTCGGCCCGGCGACTCTCCCGGTACGAGACATGACAAGAAGACGCAGCTACTCACGGCGGCGAACGAGGCGCTTCATGTTCGCCAGAAGCAAGCGCGCGAAAAGGCAGAGACGCGTCTCGTCAAGATCAAGAACGCCCTCGTGTCGCCCGACCACCCAGCAGCGAAGCGCAAAAGGCGGAAGAAGCGAGCCAGAGGAGGTCGGGCAGGATGAGCCGTCTCCCGGTCCGCAAGACGTACAAGCTCTTCATCGGCGGCGCCTTCCCGCGCAGCGAGTCGGGCCGGACGTACGAGGCGGAGGG
>JAVKST010000076.1:0-7315 GCA_039583515.1 Gaiellaceae bacterium | reverse complement strand
GTCCGCAAGACGTACAAGCTCTTCATCGGCGGCGCCTTCCCGCGCAGCGAGTCGGGCCGGACGTACGAGGCGGAGGGCCAGAACGTCGCGCGCGCCTCGCGCAAGGACGTGAGAGACGCCGTCCGCGCCGCCCGCGCGGCGCAGCCCGGCTGGGCCGGAGCGACCGCGTACAACCGAGGGCAGGTGCTCTACCGGCTCGCCGAGATGGTCGAGTCGCGCGTCGCCGAGCTCGCCGAGCTCTGCACGGGCAGCGAGGAGGTCGAGCGCGCGGTCGATCGTGTCGTCTGGTACGCGGGGTGGGCGGACAAGCTGCCGCAGGTGCTCGGCGGCTCGAACCCCGTCGCCGGCCCGTACTTCAACTTCACGGTGCCGGAGCCGACGGGAGTGGTCGCCGTGCTCGCGCCGCAGGAACCGCCGCTGCTCGGGCTCGTGACGCGGCTGCTTCCGCCGCTCGTCGGCGGCAACGCCGTCGTCGCCGTCGCATCCGAGACCCGGCCGCTCGCAGCGATCGAGCTCGCCGAGGCGATCGCCACGAGCGACCTTCCCGGCGGCGTCGTCAACCTCCTCACCGGCTCGGCGCTCGAGCTGGGCCCGGTGCTCGCGGCGCACATGGACGTCAACGCGCTCGACCTCTGCGGCGCCGACGGCGACGCACCCGAGCTCGAGCGGCTCGCGGCGGAAAACGTCAAGCGCGTCGTCCGCGGCCGCCCCGATACGCAGAGCCCGTGGGAGATCTCGTCGTTCCTCGAGCTGAAGACGGTCTGGCATCCGATGGGGCAGTGACCGACCGCCGGCTGAGCAACGCGATCGCCGACGGTGAGGGCATCTCGCTGCTCGTCGTCGCAGAAGGCGGTGGAGCGAAGACGGTGGCGGTCAGCGACGACCCGGCTGCGGTGGCCCGCGTCGTGGACCCCGCTGAGGCGAGCCGGCTCGCCGCCGCACCGGAGGTCGAGCTCGCGATTCGGGTGCGAGACGAGGAGGAGCTCGGGCGAACGCTCGACGACCTCGACCCGGAGCTGCTCGTGCTGGCGGGATCGCTCGAGCACGTGCTCGAGCTGCTGGCCGAGGTTCCGGCGGGCAAGCTCGCGATCGCCGAGCTGTCGTCGCCGACGAACGAGGAGATCGACGAGCTCGAGCGGGCGGGCGTCGACGCCGTGATCGTCCACGGCCCGGGTCTGCGCTGACCGGCGGGGCGACCGCGATCCCCGAAGTGCGGGCGCTCCTGCGGGTGCTCGCCGCGGGCCGCGACGTGGCGGAGCTCGGCGCCGCGTTCGGCGAGACGGCGGCCGTGCTGGCCCACGCTGCGCGCTCCGTCGTCACGGTCGAGCGCGACCCCGACCGCGTCGCCGTCGCACGCGATCGGCTCGCCGGGATCGCGAACGTCGAGCTGCTGGAGGGCGACGTCTACGAGGAGCTGCGCGGCCGCGGGCCGTTCGGCCTCGTCTTCGCCGACGGCGGGCGGCCGTTCGACTGGGAGGCGATCGTCGCGCTCGTCGAGCTCGGCGGCTTCCTCTGAGACCCTACCGGGATTGAAAGTCGTCCGGCACCCGGTTAAGACTCAGGGGGCCGGATGGAATCGAGTGCACCCTCCGCCGCCGTCGAGCAGCTCCCCGCCGGCACGGCTGACGCGGCTGCCGAGGAGCGGCTCGACCGGAACCTCGCTCCCGCGATCGCCGAGCTCGGCGACGGCGTCCGTTTCCGCCGCTACGCGCTCGGCGCCCTCGCCAGCATGCTCCTCCTGCTCGCGGCCGTGCTCGCACTCAACGTGCTCGTCGACCCCTTCTCGCTCGCCGGCACGAAGCTGCTGCCGCCCGCGCTCGAGAACGACCGCACGACGAAGCTCGACCTGATCGACAAGCTGGAGACGAACCCGCAGATCGTCGTCCTCGGCAGCTCGCGCTCGCGCCAGGCGGAGCCGCGATTCATCGAGCAGCTGACCGGCAAGACGGGCTTCAACGCCGGCGTCACCGGCGGCTCGGCCGCTGACTCGTGGGTGATGGTGCGCACCATCGCCGCCCGCTTCCCGCATGCGCGGCGCACCTACATCTGGTTCGTCGACTACGGCATCGCCACGAACGGGATCAACCCGCAGCTGGCGGAGGATCCCCGCGCCTCGCCCTATCTCGGCCGCACGGGCGTCGGGTTCTCGCTCGCCGACGTCGGCACCTACATCGGCTTCGACGCGACCAAGGCGTCGTTCCGCGTGCTCCGGGCCTGCATCGAGGGGTCCTGCCACGGCCGCATCCGCTACCGCGCCGACGGCTCCCTCACCGCCGGAAGCCAGCGCTACCTGCCCGAGCGGGCGAAGTCGCTGGCCAGGACGGTCGGGCAGAAGGTCGAGGAGATCAGGCACCAGCCGCGCCAGGCGCCGCGCCTCGGCTCCAAGCGCCTCGTCTGGTTCGAGCGGGCCCTCGCCTGGATGAACGCGCACGGGGCGACCCCGGTGATCGTGCTCAACCCGATCTACCCGAGCGTCTGGCGGCTGATCCAGCGGCGCGGCGCGGCGCGGCCGAAGCAGGCGCTCGCGACGCTCCGCCGGCTGCAGCGGCGCTACCGCTTCGTCGTCGTCGACTGCGAGGACATCAGCCGCTGGGGCGGCAAGGCCAAGGACTTCAACAACGCCACGCACGTCGACCAGCAGAACATGCGCCGGATGCTGCGCTACGTCGTGGCGCGCTCGCGGGGAGCGCTCGGCTAGTGCTCTTCAACAGCTACGTCTTCCTCTTCGGCTTCCTGCCGCCCGTGCTCGTCGGCACGTGGGCGCTCCGGATCAAGAGCCTGCGCCTTCTCTTCCTGACCCTCGCCTCGTGGGCCTTCTACGCCTGGTGGGACTGGCGCTTCCTGCCCCTGATGCTCTCGACCACGACGGTCGACTACGTCGCCGCCCTCGCGATCCACCGCACCGAGGAGCAGCGCCGCCGCAACCTGTGGCTGATCGGGTCGCTCACGGTCAACCTCGGGCTGCTCGGCTACTTCAAGTACGCCGGCTTCTTCTTCGGCTCGCTGGACGGGATCGGCCGGGCGCTCGGGGCACCGGTGGACCTGCCGGCGCTGCACATCCTGCTGCCGATCGGGATCAGCTTCTACACGTTCAACTCGATGTCGTACACGATCGACGTCTGGCGCCGGCGCGTGACGCCGACCCGGCACGTCCTCGAGTACACGACGTTCGTCGCGCTCTTCCCGCACCTGATCGCGGGGCCGATCGTCCGCTTCGCAGACCTGCAGCCACAGCTCCGCGCGCCGCGGTTGCGGCTGACGTCCGAGGCGGCCGGGATCGGCTGCTATTTCCTCGTCTGCGGGCTCGTGAAGAAGCTGCTGCTCGCCGACCAGCTGTCGCCGCATGTGAACGCGCTGTTCGCGAGCCCGCAGCAGCTCGGCTTCGTCGGCGCCTGGGCCGCGGCAATCGGCTACTCGCTGCAGCTCTACTTCGACTTCTCGGGCTACTCGGACATGGCCGTCGGCCTCGCCTGGCTGATCGGCTTCCGCTTCCCGCAGAACTTCAACTCGCCGTACAAGGCGGTGAACCCGTCGGACTTCTGGCGGCGCTGGCACATGAGCCTTTCCGCCTGGATCCGCGACTACCTCTTCATCCCGCTCGGCGGCTCGCGGCGCGGCCCGCGCCGAACCGTCGTCAACCTCATGATCACGATGTTCCTGGCCGGACTCTGGCACGGCGCGGCGGTGACGTTCGTCGTGTGGGGACTCGTGCACGGCGCGGCGCTCGGGATCCACGGCGTGCTGCGACGGGCGGGGATGACGCCGAGGAGCACGCTCGTCAACCGGGTGCTCACGTTCGCGTACGTCGTCGCGGCCTTCGTGATCTTCCGGGCGCCGACGCTCCACGTCGCAGGCACGATCCTCGGGCGGATGGTCGGCAGCGGCGGGGTCGAGTCGCTGGGCACGCTGCAGGCGCTCCTGCCCGGACGGTTCGTCGTGCTGCTGGTCGCGCTGCTCGTCTTCGCGCAGGTCGCGCCGAACACCTGGGAGCTGCGCATCAAGCCGCGGCTGCTCTACGGAGTCGTGACGGGGGCGGCCGCGGCGGCCGCGGTCGCCTCGATCGCCGTCCCGCACCCGTTCATCTACTTCCAGTTCTGATGCGGACGGCCGCCCTCGCGCTGGTGCTCCTCGCGGCCGCCGGCTCGGCCTGGGCCGTGGGCGCGCCGGAGCCTCCGAGCTGCACCGACGGCGGCGACCGCCTGACGAAGCTCACGCTCGTCGAGCGGCTCACGCGCAGCCCGCAGCTGCTCGTCCTCGGCAGCTCCCGCGCACGTGTCGCGATGCCGGACTTCGTCGAGCAGCTGACCGGGCTCACCACCTTCAACGCAGGCGTCCGCGGCGGCGCGGCAGCGGACGAATACGTGTTCGCGCGGCTGCTCGCGCAGCGCTTCCCGGAACGGAAGCGGGCGTATCTCGTCTTCGTCGACGTCGGGATCGCGGACGACGGCGTCAATCCGGAGCTCGCCGACGAGCCGCTCGCGCGCCCCTTCCTCGGTCGCCACGCGACGGCGCGCGCGACGACGTGCCGGGTCAACGACGTGTACGACGGCGACGGCGGCATCGCGGGCTCTCCCGGCCTCACGAAGGCCGAGAGGGAGGCGAGGACGGCCGCCACCGTCGCGCAGGCGCTGCAGAGCATCGCGCACGCGCCGGAGCGGCCGATGCGCATCGACCCGGCGCGGACTCGGTACTTCCGGCGGCTGCTCGGCTTCATCAATGCGGAGGGCGCAACGCCGGTGATCGTGCTCAACCCGATCTACCCGACCGTGCTCGCGGCGCTGCGCAGGTACGGCTTCCCGAAGCAGCGCGCGTCCGACGCATACCTGGCGTGGCTGCACCGCCGCGATCGCTTCGTCGTCGTCGATTGCGAGGACATCCGCACCTGGGGCGGGAGGGCCTCCGACTTCCTCAACTTCGACCACGTCGACCGGGCCAACATGCGGCGAATGCTCCGGTATGTCGTCGCCCATTCCGGCGGCTTGCTCCGCGGCTAGAAGAGCTGCGCCCGGCGATGCATACTCGCGGCGATGCGCGTCGTCGACCTCACGCACCACCTCGAGAACGGGATGCCGCTCTACCCGGGGATCCCCGATCCGTCCTTCGACGAGATCGCGGTCGTCGAGCGGGACGGCTACGCGATGTCGGAGTACCACCTGCGCAACCACATCGGAACGCACGTGGACGCGCCGGCGCACCACGCGGCCGGCGGGGCGACGCTCGACGAGATCCCGCTCGAGTGGCTCGTCACCGACGCGGTCACCGTCGACCTCTCGCGGCGCGACCCGGGCCCGGTCGGCGTCGACGAGCTCGAGCCGTTCCTCGGCGACCTCCGCGCCGGCGACTGGCTGTTCGTCTACTCCGCGAACGGCCGCAACTGGGGCAGCGAGGCCTACTGGACCGGCTGGTCGTATCCCGACGCCGACGCCGCGCGTGCGCTGATCGACCGGGGGATCGTCGGGATCGGCTTCGACGGCCCCTCGGCGGATCCGGTCGACACCGAGACCTTCGAGCTGCACCAGGTGTGGCTCGGGGCGGGTCGAATGATCCTCGAGAACCTCACCAACCTCGAGGCGCTGCCGGCGCGGAGCCAGGTCGTGGTCGCGCCGCTGAAGGTGCGCGCGGCGAACGGGGCGCCCGCGCGGGTCCTCGCTTTCGTCCCCGGCTAGGAGAGGAGACGGAAGATGCTCGAATCGCTCGGCCGCGTCGGATCCCTCCGTCGCGGCATCCTCGGCCTGCGGGAGACGTTCGGCCTCTCGCTCGCCCTGCTCGCCCTCGTCATGGCGAGCTCGCTCGCCACGAGCCTTGCCGCCGCGAAAGCCGGATCCGGCGTGCCGCTCGTCTACCTGACGGCCGGCGTCGGCTGCCTCTGCCTCGCTTCGGTGATCATCCGCTTCACGGGTCGGATGGCTAGCGCCGGCGGCCTCTACACGTACATCGCCCGCGGCCTCGACCGGAGCGGAGGCTTCGTCGGCGGCTGGCTCTACGCCTGGGGATTCGCCGCCGGGATCTCGTTCGTCCTGATCATCTCGTCCTTCTTCCTCTCGACGGTGTTGACGGTGCACACGTCCGTGCACCTGAGCTGGTTCCAGTGCTTCTGGATCCTCGTCGCTCTGCTGACCGTCTTCGCGCTGCTCGACATCCGGCTCTCGACACGCACTCAGCTCCTCTTCGCGGTCGCGGGCGTGCTGCTGCTCGTGATCCTCGCGTGCGTGATCCTCGGCAAGGGAGGCGCGGCGGGGGTGACGCTCCAGCCGTTCAACCCGAGCCGTGCCGGGACGTTCCACGACTTCTTCCAGGCGATGACGTTCGCCTTCACGGGCTTCATCGGCTTCGAGGCGGCGGCAGCGCTCGGCGAGGAGTCGGCGGAGCCGCGGCGGATGATCCCGAAGGCGATCCTCTCGGCCGTCCTCGTCGCCCTCGTCTTCTACGTCTTCCTCACCTGGGCGATGTCCGTCGGCTTCGGCGTCGCGCACGCCGGGTCGTGGGCGAGCAACCCTGGCGCGCTCGACTTCCTCGCCACGAAGTACGTCGGCAGCTGGTTCGCGACGCTCGTCGACGTCGCGGTCGTGGTGGACGCTTTCGTCGCGGCGCTCGCCGGCACCGCGCTCGTCTCCCGCACGGCGTTCGCGATGGGTCGCGAGGGCGGCCTGCCGCGCGTGTTCGCGTGGACGCACCCGCGCTTCAACACGCCGTGGGTCTCGATCGTCGGCTCGCTCGTGTTGACCGTGGGACTCGTCGCCGGGCTCGCCCGCTTCACCTGGAACAGCGCCTTCACGTACTTCGGCTTCATGGCGACCACGGCGACATTCGGGATCCTCGGGACGTACATCCTCGTCTCGCTCGCCGGGATCACGTTCTTCTGGCGGACGCGTGCGGCGTCGGAGGTCGCGTTCAATCTCGTGCTCGACCTCCTCCTGCCGGCGGTCGCCATCGTCGTCTGCGGCTTGACGATCTACTGGAGCGTCGTCGGCCAGGCCGCGCCGGTGACCTACGCGCCGTGGGTTGCGCTCGGCTGGCTCGGGCTCGGGGTTCTCTGGCTCGCCTGGCTGAGGATCACGGCGCCTCAGCGAGTTGCCCAGTTCGGCTCGGTGCTCGCCGAGGGAGGTGAGGCGTCCGCTCCGGCGCCCGCCGCCGACGTCGTCACGACCTAGAAGTAGGCTCCGGCATCCCGGCCCTCGCGTCAACGCGAGGGCCGGGCCGTCTTCGAGCTCACGACTGCCTGTTCCAGGTACGAGGCGTAGCCGATCCGCGTGCCTGCGGGGTAGCCGCCCCAGTTG
Organism: Gaiellaceae bacterium; assembly: GCA_039583515.1. Lineage (GTDB taxonomy): Bacteria > Actinomycetota > Thermoleophilia > Gaiellales > Gaiellaceae > Palsa-739. The sequence continues at coordinate 38 of JAVKST010000076.1, read as the reverse complement.
CCGGCGAGGAGCAGCTCCTCTTCGTCGAGCAGGGTCCC
>JAVKST010000075.1:0-13574 GCA_039583515.1 Gaiellaceae bacterium | reverse complement strand
TAAGAGTCCCCTGCTCTACCAGCTGAGCTAACGGCCCCTCGGCGGGGCATTGTAGCCCTGGCCAGGGGCCGCTAGATCTGCGTCCGGCGCTGCAGGATCGTGTTCGCGATCGCGATCAGCACCCCGGCGGCGAAGATCAGCGTCCCCATCACGAACACCTGCGGCGGGATGCCCGTCTTCACCGCGCCGTAGATCCAGAGCGGGAACGTCTGCGTCGAGCCTGCGACGAACTGGGTGATGATGAAGTCGTCGATCGACATCGCGAACGCGAGCAGGGCTCCGGAGATGATCCCGGGCAGGAGCAGCGGAAGCGTCACCGTCCGGAATGCGGTCCACGGGCTCGCGCCCAGGTCGGCGGCGGCCTTCTCGATCGCCGCGTCCAGCCCCAGCGCTCGCGCGCGCACGACCACGGTGACGAACGCGACGTTGAAGGCGACGTGCGCGATCAGGATCGTCCCGAGCCCGCGGGCGACGTTCAGCGTGATGAAGAACGAGAGGAGCGCCGCGCCGACGACGACGGACGGCGCGGCGATGTCGACGAAGATCACCGAGTCGGCGACGCTCGTGCCGCGGAAGCGGTAGCGGGCCAGCGCGAGCGCGAGCGGCACGCCGAGGACGAGCGAGACCAGCGTCGACCCGGTCGCGATCTCGAGGGAGTGCTCCAGCGCGTTCGTCAGGTCGGAGATGTCGAAGACCTGCGCGTACCACGTCGTCGTGAAGCCCTGCCAGGCGAACGTCACCTTGCTCGACGACGTCTGGTTGAAGCTGTACGCGACCATGACCGCGATCGGCACGACCGTGTACGCGATGACGAGCCAGACATACGCCGGCAGCAGGAAGCGCGCCGGGCGCACGCGCGACGCCTTCGCCTCGAGCGCCCTGCGCCGCAGCGGCTCGGCGGCGGCCGTCATGCGTACTCCTGGATCTGCGACGCCCCGAAGGCGCGCGCGTAGAGGAAGATCACGATCAGCGTCCCGGCGATGAGCAGCGACGAGAGGGCCGCGGCCATCGGGTAGTCGAAGTTGGTCAGGTACTCCGTCTGGATGATGTTCCCGATCATCGTCGTGCCGGGGCCGCCGAGGATCGTGGCGTTCACGTAGTCGCCGACGTTGGTGACGAACACGAGCAGGAAGCCGGCGAAGATGCCGGGCGCCGAGAGCGGCACGATCACGCGCAGGAACGACGACGTGGGACGCGCGTAGAGGTCGCCGGCGGCCTGCACGAGCCGCCGGTCGATCCGCTCCAGGCCCACGTAGAGCGGCAGGGCCATGAACGGCAGCGCGTTGTACGTGAGGCCCGCAACCACGGCGCTCGGCGTGGAGAGCACGCGCAGCGACTGCGGGAGCACGTGCCAGTTCTTGAGCGTCCCGAGCACGATGCCCTGGTCAGAGAGGATGAACTGCCAGGCGAGCGTCCGGATCAGGAACGAGACGAAGAACGGCAGGAGGAGCAGCAGCAGGTAGGTCGACTTGTTCCGGCCGCCGTGGAAGGCGATCCAGTACGCGATCGGGTAGCCGAGCGCGAGCGAGAACCCGGTGGAGAGGGCGGCGTACTCGAACGAGCGCACGAACTGCGTGTGGTACTCCCGGATCGCCGTCACGTATTCGTGCCAGTGCCACGTGAGGGCGAAGCCGCTGTCGTAGTTGCCGGTCTCGAGCGAGATCGAGAGCACCGCGAACAGCGGCACGACGAAGAAGATCGTCAGGTAGACGCCCGCGGGCATCCCCAGCAGATAGGGAGCGAGACGACTGCGCAGGGCGACGCTCAACCCGTCGGCTCCGGGCCTACGACTGGATGATCGGGTTGAAGATGTTGTTCCAGGTGTTGAACTCGTCGAAGTTCTTGAACGTGTAGTAGTCGTGCGCCTTGGCGGTCATCGCCTTCGTCGGGAACACGAGCGGGCTGTTCGCCGTCGTCGGGTCGTCGAGCTGCTTGGCGATATACGGGCGCGCGGACGGCACCGGGCAGACGTAGGCGACCCAGTCCGCCACCTCGGCCGCGATCTTCGGCTGGTAGTAGAAGTTCATCCAGGCGAGCGCGTCGGCCGGATGGGGCGCGTGGAGCGGGATCGCCATGTTGTCCGTCCAGTGCATGACGCCTTCCTTGGGCACGACGAACTTCAGGTCCTTGTAGCCGTTCTCGTTGGCCTGGAAGATGTCGCCCGACCACGCCTGCGTGATCCAGACGTCGCCGGTCTCGAGCGCGTGGATGTAGCTCTGGTCGTAGTACTGGCGCACCATGTGCCGCTGCTGCTTCAGCACCTTCGCCGCCTTGTTCCAGTCGTCCTTCGTCGAGCTCGTCGGCTTGATGCCGAGCTTGAGCAGCGCCACGCTGCCGAGCTCGGTGTTGTCGCTCATCATCCCGACGTGGCCCGCGAAGCGGGGGTCCCAGAGGTCGCCGATCGAGGTGATCTCGCGACCGGTGAGCTTGGGGTTGTAGCCGATGCCCGTGAAGCCCGACTGCCAGGCGAGCGTGTACTTGTTGGCAGGATCGTAGGCCGGGTCCTTGACGAGCGGGCTCGCATGCTTGGAGAAGTTCGGGAGCTTCGAGTGGTCGAGCGGTATCAGCCACTGGTGGTTGATCAGCTCCGTCAGGTACCAGCCGTTCGTCATCACGATCATGTCGTAGCCGGTGCCCTGGCCGCCCTGCAGCGACGGCGCGATCTTCGCGTAGAAGCTGTCGTTGTTCTGGATGACCTCCTCGTAGTTGACCTTGATCCCGGTGGCCTTGGTGAACTGCTGCAGCGAGGGGTGCTTGCCGTGGCTCGTGTCGATGTAGTACGGCCAGTTGGCGAACTGGAACGTCCCCGTCGGCTTCTGCTTCGCCCACCATTCGGCCGATCCGACCGCGTTCGCGCCCGTGCCGGTGGACGCCTTCTTGTTCGCGCCGCCGACGCCGCACGCCTCGAGGAAGCCGGCGAGGCCGAAGGCGAGCGCGCCGGTCCCGGCGCGGCGTACGAGCTGCTGTCGCGAGATGCGAGGCTCGGCAAGGCCGCGCAGCAGGGCGGGGTCGAGGTTGCGTGGCTCGAAGCCCTGGTGGTCCGTCATTCCTCCTCCTCCTCCTCTCGGGCCGACCCTCCCGGCCGCACGACGAAGGTGTGCTCGGGGCGCCAGCAGAGGCGCACCTGCGCGCCGGCTCCCGGCGCCTCTTCCCCCGCGTTCTGGACGTACACGATCAGCCTGGTGGACGCAGGTCCCTCGACCTGGAGCTGGTGCCCGAGCCCGAGGAAGGTGCTCGTCCGCACACGGCCGGCGACGGCGTTCAGCTCCCCGGTCCCCGCCTCGCCGGACCGCAGCGGATGGAGCTTCTCGGGCCGCACGCCGACCTTGATCCGCCCCGCGCCTCGCGGTACGAGCGCGGCAGGGACACGCACCACGCCGGCCTCGTCCAGTGCGACCTGCGTGAACGTGCCGTCGGAGCCGACGACGTCGCCGGCGAGGAGATTCGAGGCGCCGAGGAAGTCGGCCACGAACTCCGTCGCCGGCCGCTCGTAGACCTCCTCCGGCGCGCCGATCTGCTCGATCCGGCCGAGGTTCATCACCGCGAGGCGGTCGCTCATGGCCAGCGCCTCCTCCTGGTCGTGCGTCACGTAGAGGAACGTGACGCCGACCTCCTGCTGGATCCGCTTCAACTCGAGCTGCATCTGCTTGCGGAGCTTCAGGTCGAGCGCGCCGAGCGGCTCGTCGAGCAGGAGCACGCGCGGCTCGTTCACGAGCGCGCGGGCGAGTGCGACCCGCTGCTGCTGCCCGCCCGAGAGCTGCGCCGGCCTCCGCTTGCCGAGACCGGCGAGCCCGACGAGCTCGAGCGCGTCGCCGACCTGCCGGGTGATCTGCGGGCGCGGCAGCTTGCGCCGGCGGAGCCCGAAGGCAACGTTCGACGCGACGTCGAGGTGGGGGAAGAGCGCGTACGACTGGAAGACGGTGTTGACGTCGCGGCGGTACGGCGGAACGCGGCTCATCTCTCGGGCGCCGAGGTAGATCTCCCCCTCGGTCGGCTCCTCGAAGCCGCCGATCAGGGCCAGCGTCGTCGACTTGCCGCAGCCCGACGGGCCGAGGAGGCTGAAGAACTCCCCGCGGGCGATCTCGAGGTCGATCCCGTCGACGGCGACGGTTTCGCGGAAGCGCTTGACCACCTCGACGAGCTTGACGTCGGGCATCGGCGCGGCCGGCACCTCGGCGGCAGCCGCCTGGGCTTTCTCCTGCGCGACGGTGGTCACCTCGCCTCGGCGCCCCCCATCTTCATCGTCCAACGATATACACCACCCCGGAACGCCTGCGCCGGTGTCTGGCCGCGCGGAGCACGATACGTCAAACTCTTCCCAGAGGATCGTCCAGCGGCGGGGGGAAGACGTGAGCAGCGGAACCGGGCACCTCGAGTTCGGTGCCGAGGGGGTCGGAGGAGACGCGCTCGGGCGGCTCGTCGTCGAGCGCACGCACGACCTGATCACGCTCGCCGACCCGAGCGGGACGATCGTCTACGCGTCGCCGTCGTGGAGGTCGCTCGGCTGGGATCCCGCGCAGCTGGTCGGAACCGCCGGCCTCGGTCTCATCCATCCCGACGATCTCGCGCTGGCGTATTCCTCGCTCGAGAGCGTCGGCGAGGGACGCGAGATCGCGGTGACGGTCCGCGTCCGTCGTGCGAACGGCAGCTGGTCGTACTTCGACACGTCCGGCTCCCCCGTCTACGGAGACGACGGCGGGCTTCGCTTCGTGCTCGGCACCGCGCGCGACGTGAGCGAGCGCGAGGAGCTGCGCTCGAGCTTGCGCGACCTCGACGCCGTCTACCGCTTCGCGGACGCCGTCGCCGGGGCCAGCGTGCTCGGCGACGTGCTCGAGGCGGCGCTCGACGCGCTGCTCGCCGCGACCGGCGCCGCCCGCGCGTCGGTGCTGCTCGCGGACGGCGAGGGCGTCTTCCGCTTCCGCGCCTGGCGAGGGCTCTCCGATCGCTATCGCACGTTCACCGAGGGCCATTCGCCCTGGGCTCCGGATGAGGCGGATCCGCAGCCGGTCCTCGTCGAGGACGTCGGCGCAGCCGGCTTCGAGCCGCAGCTCGAGCGCGTGGTGCGGGAGGAGGGGATCGCCGCGCTCGCCTTCGTCCCGCTGCTTCGCGGCGGCCGGCTGCTCGGGAAGTTCATGCTCTACCACGACGAGCCGCATGCGTGGAGCGAGCGCGAGGTGCTTCTCGTCCGGACGATCGCGAACCACATCGCGTCGGTGACCGAGCGCACGCAGGCGCAGGAGGCGCTGCGCGCCTCTCGCGAGCAGCTCGCCTCGATCCTCCGCAGCGTGGAGGAGGGGATCACGGCGACGACCGCCGACGGGAGGTTCCTGTTCGCGAACGAGGCTGCGGCGCGCCTCACCGGCGTCTCTTCGCCGGACGAGCTCCTGGCTCTCCCCCGGGAGGAGCGCAGCGCCCTCGTCGACGCGACCTGGCCGGATGGGACGCCGGTGGATCCCGCCGACCTGCCCTCGGCGCGGGCCCTCGCGGGCTCGGAGAGCACGGCGGTGGTCCGGATCCGCCCGCGCGGGGGCGGAACCGAGCGCTGGCTCGCGATGCGCTCGGGGCCGGTCGCCGGGCCCGACGGCCGAGTCGAGCTCGTCGTGAACGTCACCCACGACATCACGGAGGAGACGGTCGCCCGGCGGGAGCTCGAGGCGTCGCAGGCACGGCTCGCGCTGCTGCTCGAGGCGAGCGAGCGCCTGAGCGAGACGCTGGACTACGAGGAGCTGCTGCGCCGTGTTCCCGCCCTCGTCGTGCCGCGGATCGCCGACGGCTGCCACGTCTACGTCGCACGCGAAGAACGAGGCGCACTCGAGCGGGTCGCGCACGCGTACGCAGAGCCGCGCCTCGTCGAGCTGCTCGATCGGGGCGACGCCCTGTACGACCTCGAGCAGCACCGTCACATGCCGGTCGTAGAGGCGTTCCGCAGCGGCCGGGTGATTCACCAGCCGGCGATCGAGGAGCCCTTCGAGGCCTTCCAGCGGCCGGCCGAGCAGGACGTCTCCGAGGTGGTTTCGTGGTCGCTCGTTGCGGTGCCGCTCGAGACGGCGGGGCGGCGGCTCGGGGTTCTGACCGTGATGTCGCAGGAGGCCGGGCGGCACGGCCACGAGGATCTGGAGCTCGTCGTCGAGCTCGCCCGCCGTGTCTCGCTGGCGCTCCACGCGGTCGAGCTGCACCGCCGGGCGCAGGACTCGCTCGCCCAGCTCCGCGCGGTGCTCGAGCAGCTGCCCCTCGGGGTCGCCATCGCCGACCCCGCCGGCCGGCTCCTGACGCGCAACGACGAGCTCGAGCGCATCTGGGGGATGCCGCTCCCGGCGGGACTCGACGTGCGCACGACGCCTGCCGGCAGCGGCGACTGGCCGCTCTCGCGCGCGCTCGACCGCGGGGAGGTCGTCGTCGGCGAGTTGCACGAGCACGAGCGGGCAGACGGAACCCGCGCGGTCGAGATCAGCGCGTCGCCCGTCCGGGACGAGAGCGGAGCGCTCGTCTCGGCCGTCGCGGTCGTCTCGGACGTGACGCGCCGCTGGCGCTCGGAGGAGCAGCTGCGCTTCCTCGCACGGGCGAGCGAGCTGCTCGTTGCGTCCCTCGACTGGGAGACGACGCTGGCGGCGATCGCGGAGCTCGCGGTGCCCGCTCTCGCCGGTTACCTCGTGATCGACCTGCTCGACGACGAGGGCGAGCTCCGTTGCGTCGTCGCCGCGCACGCCGACCCGGACAAGGTGGAGCTCGTCCGGGAGATGCGGCGGCGCTACCCGCCGACGGTGCCGACGCACCCGGTGCAGGTCGCACTCCGCACGGGCGAGGCGCGGCTCCTGCCGGATCTGCAGGCGGAGGTCGACTCGATGGCGCACGACCGGCGCCACGCCCGCTCGATCCGCGAGATCGCGAACACGTCCGGCATGGTCGCGCCCCTCGCCGCCCGCGGCCGGACCCTCGGAGTGATCAGCCTCGGCACGGTCGGCACGCAGCCGAGGTTCGACGAGAGCGACCTCGACGCGGCCATGGAGCTCGCGCGCCGGGTCTCGCTCGCCCTCGACAACGCGCGCCTGTTCGGGGAGGCGCAGGAGCGCGCGCACGCGGCGGAGGCGCTGGAATACGTCAACGACGGCGTCTTCCTCGTCGACGAGGCGGGGATCGTGCGGCTGTGGAACCCGACGGCCGCGCTCAGCCTGCGCCGTCCGGCCTCCGACGCCGTCGGCCGGCCGATCGGAGAGCTGCTTCGGGACTGGACGTCGCTGGAGTCGCGGATCCCGGCGTCGTCCGAGCCGGGGACTTCACGCGCGCAGGCCCTGCCGGTCGAGGTGCAGGGGGAGGAGCGGTGGCTCGCGATCTCGGCCGTCCGCTTCCCCGGCGGCACCGTCTACGCCTTCCGCGACGTCACCGACGAGCGTGCCGTCGAGCAGATGAAGAGCGACTTCGTCTCCACCGTCTCGCACGAGCTGCGGACGCCGCTCGCCGCGATCTACGGCGCGGCGATGACCCTGCGCCGCAGCGACGTGACGGTCGACGAGCTGCAGCAGATGCGGCTGCTCGAGGTGATCTCGAACGAGGCCGACCGGCTGGCGCGCATCGTCAACGACATCCTCTGGGCCAGCCGCCTCGAGTCGGGCCGGATGAGCATCGCGATCGAGCGCTGCGACGCCTCTCCGACCGCCGTCGAGGTCGCCGACGCGCTGCGGGCGCGGCTCCCCGAAGGCGTCGAGCTGGCCGTCGACGCTCCCGCCGGGTTGCCGCCGGTGGCGGCAGATCCGGACAAGCTCCGCCAGATCCTCACCAACCTGCTCGACAACGCGGTCAAGTACTCGCCGGACGGCGGCCGCGTCGAGCTCGAGGTCGCGCGCAGCGGCGGACGGATCCGCTTTCGCGTCGCCGACCACGGCCTGGGGATCCCGCCGGCCGAGCAGGATCGCATCTTCGAGAAGTTCTTCCGCCTCGACCCGAACCTGACTCGAGGGGTCGGCGGCACGGGGCTCGGCCTCTACATCTCCCGCGAGCTCGCGGTGCGCATGAACGGCCGCCTGTGGGTGGTCTCCGACGGCTGCTCCGGCTCGTCGTTCTTCCTCGAGCTCCCTGTGGCGTGACCGTCCGGCGCGCGCAGTCCGGTCGGACACGGCCGGTATCAGGTACCGGCCGTGTCCAGTTCAGTCCTGTCGTGCCGGTCTAGTACGGCGCGCCCGGGCCGGCAGGGCCCTCGTCGTAGTACGTCGTGCGGCGGCGGCTCCAGTAGCCGGGGCCCGCCCACGACGACCAGAAGATCATCGAGAGGATGATGCCCACGATCCCGACGATGAGGAGGATCCAGCCGACGGTGTGGATGTTGATTCCGGACACGTTCGAATTCACCGCGAAGGCAAGCACGGCACCGACGGCGGCTAGGAAGATCCCGACTCCGAGACCCATGGCTTCTCCTTCCGTTTGCTCTCAGGGGTGGTCTCCGACCAAACGGATGAGCAGCCGCGGCGGATACGGAGCAACGGAACTCCGCCGCCCGCGGCTCGGGTAGGCTGCCCGTCGGATGCGCAGGGGCTCCATCGTCACGCTCTCGGGGATCGGCGTGATCGCGGGCGGGATCGCCGCTGCCGTCGCGCTTCTCCTCCCGTGGCTGCCCCAGGACGCCTCGCGCGAGGCGGGCCGCACCGACTTCCTGTTCTGGTTCGTGATCGCGATCTGCATCGGGATCTTCGCCGCCGTGGCCGCCGTGATGATCTACTGCGTCCTCCATTTCCGGGCGCAGCCCGACGACCACGAGGACGGGCCGCCCGTGCACGGCCACACCGGCCTCGAGATCACGTGGACGCTCATCCCGTTCGTGCTCGTCAGCGCGATCGCCGTGACGAGCGGCATCGTCCTGTCGCGGAACGACGCTCAGGCGCGCGACACGCTGCGCGTCGACGTCACGGCGCAGCAGTTCGCGTTCACGTTCAGCTACCCCGACGCGGGCAACGTGAAGAGCCCCGTCCTCCGCCTGCCCGAGGGCCGTTCGGTCGAGCTCTACATGCGCTCGCTCGACGTCATCCACTCGGTCTTCGTGCCGCAGTTCGGGCAGAAGGAGGATCTCGTGCCGGGGCTCGTCACGCAGCTCCACATCACGCCCGACAAGCTCGGCACCTTCCCGCTCGAGTGCACGGAGCTCTGCGGCCTGGGGCACGCGCTCATGCGCACGCAGGCGGTCGTGATGCCCGCGAAGGCGTTCGACGCCTGGCTGCGCAAGCAGCAGCCGGCCTCCGCGACGGCCGCCGCCACCCACACGCTCTCCGTCAGCGGCGCGAAGGTCTTCAAGCAGAACAAGTGCGCGAGCTGCCATACGCTCGCGGCCGCGCACGCCCACGGGAAGGTGGGGCCCGACCTCGACAAGCTCGTGGCATACGCGAAACGGCCGCACAAGCCGCTCGCGGCCTTCGTGCGCCAGTCGATCGTCAGCCCGAACGCCTACATCCAGCCGGGCTACCAGCGGAACGTGATGCCCCAGACGTTCGGGAAGACGATCCCGAAGACGCAGCTGAACGCACTCGTGTCCTTCCTCGTGAAGTCGGCCCAGAAGGCGAGCAAGACGAAGGGATGATCCACCTGTGACGACCACGACGACGACGCACGACGTCCATCACGCACCCACGCCGCTCGGAGGAGGCGGCGGCTGGCGGCGGCTCTACCGCGGCGGCCTGCTCCGGGCCGTCTGGATGACGCCGCTGTTCGGCGGGATCGGCTTCGGCCTCGTCGTGCTCGCGCGCTGGGCCGGGAGCTGGCACCCGATCCTCGCGACGGAGCCGCTCGTCCTCGTCGCCGCGCTCGTCGCAGCGCCCCTCGGCTTCCTCGGCGGCATCGGCGCCTTCGACTACTGGGCCTACTACGCGCTCGGCTACCCGACCCGCGCCGAGGATCACACGGGGCACGGCGCGCGGAGCTGGCGCGACTACTTCCGCGTCAACACCGACCACAAGGTGATCGGCGTCCAGTACCTCGTCACGACCGTCTTCTTCTTCCTCGCCGGCGGGCTGCTCGCGCTGCTCGTCCGCGCCGAGCTCGCGAAGCCGGGCATCCAGTACTTCGACCCGCAGACCTACAACGGGCTCTTCTCCGTCCACGCCGCGCTGATGATCTTCCTCTTCGTCATCCCGGCGTTCGCGGGGCTCGCGAACTTCGTCGTGCCGCTGATGCTCGGCGCGGCGGACATGGCCTTCCCGCGCCTGAACGCGCTCTCGTTCTGGCTGCTGCCGATCGCCGGGATCATGATGCTCTCGTCGTTCGCGATGCCCGGCGGGGCGTTCGCCTGCGGCTGGACGGGCTACGCGACGCTCTGCTCCAGCCACCAGCCGATCGGCGCGATCTTCTTCAACCAGGGAGTCCAGTGGGCCGGCGCGTCCTCGATCATGACCGCCCTCAACTTCCTCGTCACGATCATCACGATGCGCGCGCCGGGGATGACCTTCTGGCGGATGCCGCTGCTCGTCTGGGCCAACTTCACGACGTCGCTGCTCGTGGTGATCGCGACGCCGTTCATCGCCGGGTCGCAGTTCTTCTCGATGTTCGACCACGTGATGCACACGTCGTTCTTCAACCCCGTCGGCGGCGGCTTCCCGCTCGGCTACCAGCACATCTTCTGGTTCTACTCGCACCCGGCCGTCTACATCATGATGCTGCCCGGCTTCGGGATCATGAGCGAGGTCATCGCCGTCTTCAGCCGCAAGCCGATCTTCGGCTACCGGCTGATGGCGCTCTCGTTGATGGCGATCGTCGTCCTCGGCTTCTCGGTCTGGGCGCACCACATGTTCGTGAGCGGCATGTCGTCGTGGCTGCGCGTGCCGATGATGATCACGACGCTGCTGATCGCCGTGCCGACCGGGATCAAGATCTTCAGCTGGCTCGCCACGATGTGGGAGGGGAAGCTCCACTTCGAGACGCCGATGCTGTTCGCGCTCGGCTTCCTCTCGATGTTCGTGATCGGCGGCCTCTCGGGCGTGATGCTCGGCGCCGTCCCGATCGACATCCACGTGAGCCAGACGTACTTCGTCGTGGCGCACATCCACTACGTGCTCTTCGGCGGCTCCGTCTTCACGATCTTCGCCGGAATGTACTACTGGTTCCCGAAGATGACCGGCCGCATGTACGACGAGCGGCTCGGCAAGCTCCACTTCTGGCTGACCTTCGTCGGCTTCAACCTCACCTTCTTCCCGATGCACATCCTCGGGACGGAAGGGATGCCGCGCCGCGTCGCCGACTACCTGCCGCGCTTCGCCGACCTGAACATGTTCATCTCGCTCGCGTCGTTCGGGCTCGGCGCCTCGGTGCTCGTCTTCCTCTACAACATGATCACGAGCTGGCGCAGCGGCGCGATCGCGCCGGCGAACCCGTGGCGCGCGATGACGCTCGAGTGGCAGGTCTCTTCGCCGCCGCCGATCTTCAACTTCGACGAGATCCCGCAGGTCGTCGGCGCGCCGTACGAGTACGGGGTTCCGGGGGCGCAGCATGCGGTGCTCGCGCCGTCGCGCGCGCGCGAGGTCGAGGAGGAGGCCGTGCCCGTATGAGCCATCTCCTGCTGGTCGCGAACGAGACGGTCGACGCGACGGCGCTGCTCGACGCGGTGCGCGCGCGCGGCGACGACCTGCACGTCACCGTCGTCTGCCCGGGGAACCAGCCGCGCCGCGGCTACGTCGTCTACTCCGACACGCGCCGCGCGTCGGCGCACCGCCGCCTCGAGCGCGCGCTCGAGTACCTGCACGAGGCGGGCATCTCCGCCGACGGCTACGTGGTCGAGGCCGACCCGGTGTCCGCCGTCCGCGACGCGCTCGCGACGCTCGAGCCGCCCGTGGACGAGGTCTTCGTCTCCACGCACCCGGAGGAGAACTCGGGGTGGCTACGCCGGAACGTCGTCGACCGGATCCGCGGGGCCGCAGGCGAGATCCCGGTCGAGCACCTCGTCCCCGGGGGGAGCGCGCCGCAGGGGGCCAACGTCCTGGTCGTCGCGAACGAGACGGTCCTCGGCGAGCCGCTGCTCGCGAAGATCCGCGAGCGCGCCGCGGCCGGGCCCGCCAGCTTCCTCATCGTCTCGCCGCAGAGCGACCCGAGCGCCGGCGCCCACCCCGAGGCCGAGCGGCGGCTGAAGCGCGCGCTCGCGACGCTGCGCGGCGAAGGCATCGACGTCCACGGGCAGGTCGCGCACCCCGACCCGTTCAGCGCCGCGCTCGAGGCCGTCCACGACGAGCGGGTCGACGAGATCGTCGTGTCGACCTTCGAGCCGCTCGCCTCGGGCTGGCTGCGCAAGGACCTCGTCGAGCGGCTGCGCAAGGAGACCCGGCTCCCGGTCGAGCACGTCGTCGTCGAGAAGGCCGCGGAGGTGCCGGCGTGAGCGCGCATGCGCTCACGCGGGGAGGGGGGCTCGGGGGTACCGAGAGGTTCCCCCTTGCATCGTGCCGCGCCTTCGGTGCGGCGCGACGGGAGGTAAACGCATGACCGCGTACTCGCACGTCGAGACGTTCCCGCACGACGACGAGCATCACGGGCCGCCGGCGCCGCACTACAGCTCGCGGATCATGCCGGCGACGCTCGGCATGTACCTCTTCATCGGGTCCGAGATCATGCTCTTCGGCGCGTTCTTCACGGCCTACTTCTTCGTGCGGGTCGTGAACGGGGTGGCGTGGCCGACCCCGCCGTTCCACCTGCCCGTCTTCGTCGCCACGATCAACACGTTCATCCTGCTCACGTCGAGCGCGACGATGCACTGGGCGACGCAGGCGATCAAGCGCGGCAACGTCTGGGGGATGCGCGCCGGCCTGCTGCTCACGTTCCTGATGGGCCTCGCCTTCCTGACCTCCCAGGTCTACGAGTACATGCGCGCCGGCTTCAACACGAGCGACGGCGCCTTCCCGACGATCTTCTTCTGCCTGACCGGCCTCCACGGCTGTCACGTCTTCGTCGGGCTCACGATCCTCCTCTTCATGACGATCCGTGCCTTCCGCGGGCATTTCTCGGCCGACCACCACCACGGGGTCGAGATCGGCGGGATCTACTGGCATTTCGTCGACGCGATGTGGGTCGTCGTCTTCACGACGGTCTACATCCTCTGACGGGCGGGTAGGCGGGAGGCATGCGCAACCCGCTCCGCAGCGAGGCGGAGGCGTTCCGTTTTCTCGTCCTCGTCGTCGTCGGCGCGGCGGTCATCGTCGCCGCCGCGTACGCGAACGTGTGGGCCGGCGTGGCCGTCGCGGTGCTCGCGTTCGGCGCGCTCGGGTGGTGGCTGATGCACGACCCGGTGCCGGGAATCGGCGAGCCGTCGCCGCCGCTCGACTCGGGGACGCCGCCGGGCCGCCGCCGCGTCCTCGTCGTCGCGCCGCCGGGCACGGAGCGGATCACGGTGCCCGAAGGCGCCGAGGTGGTCGTCGTCGTCCCGGCGCTCGCGTCGCCGGTCGAAGCCTGGACGGGAGCGGTGGACGACCGTCGGGGCGACGCCGAGCAGACGGTCGCGACGCTGGCCGCTCAGCTGCCGGACGCGCGCGTCGAGGTCGGTGCGGACGAGCCGGCGCTCGCGGTGCAGGACGCCCTGCGCGTCTTCGGCGCCGACGAGGTGCTCGTCGCCGGCG
>JAVKST010000074.1:0-13689 GCA_039583515.1 Gaiellaceae bacterium | reverse complement strand
GTCTGGACAGCCTCAGCCGACGCGATCCTCGCCAAGGTCAGCCGCTGTAAAGCTGTTCTTGAGACAGTGCACTAGCTAGTCAACGACGGGCATTTTGACCCTGTACCGCGGGACGTGGGTCGGGCGGCCCGGCGATCGTGTGCCTCGCGAGGAGTACGACGTGACTCTGCGCGAATGGGCAACGTGGGTAATCCCTCGGGAAGACCCAGCCGTCGTGTGGATGGGGGCGACGAGCCGGAGACCACCGAGGCCTGGCACTCGGTTCTCTAGGGAAGCGACGGTCGGCTGCGCGAGACTCAACAGTCCTCACGCCTGACCGCCATCCGCCCTGCCAGCTGGCAAAAGTTCGGCAAAAGTCCCCGTGAACCGTTCCGCTGAAGCAAACAGAAAGGCCCCGTTCCGGGGTTTTCGAGTAGCGGGGGCAGGATTTGAACAGACATCTACGACCTTGCTGTTCTATCGATTCACCGAGGTTCGGCCGCTCGAACCGACGTGACCTTGGCTCGAGATCAACGCCAGCGCACCACGAATGCGCAGAGGTTCATTGCGGTGACGTGCCCGCTTCTCGAATTGCATCGAGTAGTTCGCCCGTGGTGTAGACCGTGATGCCTGCGTCTCGCATGTCCTTGTCCTGCGACCAAATCGGCAGGTCAAGGACGAGGGCGAGCGCAACCGTCGGCCAGTCGTCGGGATCGCGCTGACCGATTCGGCGCTCGGCCTCCGCACGTCCTGGCTCGTAGATCCCCGATAGCTGCCAGTCGACCGGTATCACGCTCAATGCGGCGAGGAGCAGGGGAGCATCGAGGCCGCGGTGCGCGGCGAGGCCTGGCAGATGCTCGGCGACCTCGGCTGCGACCGCCTGCGCCGCGAAACATTGGGGTCCGGCCGGCGAGGCGAAGACCTCGCGCGCCCGGCCACCGATCAGCGCCGACAGGACGACGTTCGCGTCAGCGACGACCGCGCGCGGCGGCGAAGTCTGCGAGGACATCCTCTTCGCTCACCCCCCGCGCCTGACGCTGGGCGGCGATCTGCTCGGTCAGGCGGAGAAACACCTCACGGCGAACGTCTGCGGGCAACTCCGGCGCCTCCCACGGCAGGAAGAAACCCGCCGGCCGGCCCTCGCGCGTTACGAGGATCACGTCCTCGGAGCGGAACATCTCGCTCGCCCGGTCGCGGAAGTCCCGTACGGTCACGATGCGCATGTGATCACCTCAGTGACCACACGATAGCAGAGTGACGCGCGCCTCGATTCACTCCGCTGCTGAGGCCTTCACCGCCACCGTCCTTGAACCTCTGACGGGGCAATGAAAAGGCGCGTCGAAGATCGGTCGGAGCGCCTCCGGCGAGCCCTACGTTGATGGTGCCGGGGGCCCTGAGCACGCTCCTACTGCGCTGCCCCCTGGAACGCGTTGCCCTCGGGATCGGCGACGACTATATACCCGTTCATGACGACGCTTCACGACGAGATCGAGCGCGTGCTGCGGCTGAACGGCGGCGGGCCGACGAGTGGGTCGGGGCTCGCGCGCGCAGTCGAGGCGAGCGGGCGCTACCGCAAGCGGGACGGCTCCTCGCTTGCGCCCGAGCAGGTTCACGCGCGTGTGAGCAAGTGCGGGACAGCCGAAGCCGACGGCGCCGACCAACCAGGCCCGACACTGGTTCGCGCAGGCGCTGCTCACCGCAGTCTTGATCGCCGGAAGCAACGAGCAGGTGGAGGTCGCGCTCGCCCGCCGAGGGTCGCGTCGCTGCCGTTCCTTCGCTTCCCAGGCTCTGAGGGACGGAGCAGGCACGGATCCGGACGGCTATCGACCGCAACGGCGGGTAACCGCCGCCTCGCTCCCAGAGGCAGCCCGTACCGCTCCTTCCGCGAAGCCTGACACTGGAGGACAATCCGCGTGTGGAGGTGATCGGACGCCAGTCCGAGCTCGCGCTCGCCGCTAAGCGCCTGGCTGAAGGGTCGGTTGTCCTCGTCGGGCCCTCGGGGATCGGCAAGACGACGCTGTGGCGTGCCGCGATCGCCGGGGTCGCGTGGGACGTAACCGTTTTGGAGGCGGCGGCCGCTGCTGCCGAGGAGGCTTTCCCGTATGCGCTGCTTTCCGACCTGATCGGCGCGGTCCCGCGTGACGGCTTGCCCGAGGCGCAACGCCGGGCGCTCGAACGCGTCCTGCTACTGGCGGACGACGGGCCGTCGGTCGAGCCGCGGCTCGTCGGCGTTGCCCTTCAGTCCCTGCTCGAGACGCTCGAGCCCGCCGTGCTTGCGATAGACGATCTGCAGTGGGTCGACGTGGCAAGCGCCGGAGCGTTGCGCTTTGGGCTTCGTCGTGCTCGCGGGGTACGGCTGCTTGCGACAGCCCGTCCCGAGCTCGAGCCCTGGGATGAGCTTGAGCGAATCGATGTCGGCCCCCTCAGCCTCGGCGCCATCCACCACCTGCTCGCCGACCGATTGGACGTCCGACTGCCCCGGCCGACCCTGCGGCGGGTGCACGAGGTCTCGGGCGGAAACCCGCTCTATGCGCTCGAGCTCGCACGCACGGCCCGAGTCGGCGGAGAGCCGACGTTGCCACCGTCGCTCACGAGCGCGATCGCTGCGCGGCTGAGCCGTCTCTCCGCGTCGACGCGCCGCGCGCTCGCGTACCAGGCGCTCGCGGGTCACCTCCCTCCCGACGTCGATCTGACCGAAGCGGCGGCGGCGGGAGTGCTCGATCATCCGCTGTTCGGCGAGGTTGCGGCCTCTCTGCTCTCCGATGAGGGCCGCCGGGCTCTTCACGGCGCGATCGCCGATCGTTCCGACGGCGAACAGCGGGCATTCCATCGCGCGCTCGCCGCCGAGCGGCCCGACCGAGAGGTCGCTGCGGCCCTCGCCGTGGCAGCTGCGAGCGCAACGGCGCGAGGCGCGTACGCGAACGCAGCAGGCATGTGGGAGCGTGCTGCGCAACTGACGCCGGATGAAGAGGGCGAGGCGCGAGTCGTGCGGCGCGCGGAAGGCGCGCTCGCGCTCCTGCTCGCCGGCAGTCCCGACGAGGCAGCCGAGCTTCTCCGGGAACTGCTCGACGCCCTTCCGGCGGGAGAGACGCGGACGCGAGCGCTCGTCCACCTCGCGCTCTTCTCGGCCCGCACCGACTCGCGCGTAGTCGTCGCCCGGCTCGAGGCCGCGCTGCGCGAGACGGCGGACGGACCGGCACGGTACGAGGTCGTTCACCTGCTCGCCGCGTTCCACCAACTGGTCGGCGACCTGGAGCAGGCGGTGGCCGTCAGCCGGGCCGAAGTCGAGCGGGCGGAACGAGACGATCCGGCCCTCCTGCGCGAGGCGTTATTGCTGCTGGCAGGGCACGAGCTCGCGCTCGACCGCGGTGTGTGGCCGCTGATCGAGCGGGCGGAGTCGCTGGCGCCGGCGGCCTCGGGCGTGCGGTGGCAGCCAGGTGC
Source organism: Gaiellaceae bacterium (assembly GCA_039583515.1). Taxonomy (GTDB): domain Bacteria; phylum Actinomycetota; class Thermoleophilia; order Gaiellales; family Gaiellaceae; genus Palsa-739. The sequence continues at coordinate 10,269 of JAVKST010000074.1, read as the reverse complement.
CGTGCGAATGCAGGCGCTCTACCGCGAAGGACGCTTCGACGAGGCGTGGGCGGGCGTCGAGCGGCGGCGGCTCGAACGGAGCGTCTACGACGAAGGATCGATGCTCTGGGAGCTGCTCGCTCTCGAGCTCGCCGCGGGGAGTCTCGCCGCCGCCGAGGCCTATGCACAGGAGCAGCTCGCGGTCGGCGAGCAAATCGAAGCGCCCTACCCTCATCTGCGCGGGCCTGTCCGCAATCGCCGAGGCGCAGTCGCTGCTCGGGCGCGTCGAAGAGGCGCGGACAGCCGGCGAGCGGTCGCTCGAGCTGTCCGAGCGCGTCCATGCGGGTCGCGCATCCGTCGAAGCGCTCGTCGTCCTCGGCCTTACAGAGCTCTCGGTGGGCGACGTCGCCGCGGCTGCGGCTCGCTACGCCCGTGTCCCGGAGCCTGCCTGGTCGTGGTGGTTGCCGCTTGCCGGGCGGCGGGCCTCGCTCGACGCGATCGAGGCCTTCGCGCGTATGGGCGACCTGCCGCGCGCGGAGACCGTTCTCGGAGCGATGGCGGAGTCCCTGCCGGAGCGCGCGATCGGCGACGGCTGCCTGGCGGCGGCACGCGGAGATCTGGAGGCGGCGATTGCGCTTGCCCAGCGCTCGAGCCGCAGTCCTGCGCGATTCGGGCGCGGCCGCGATTTGCTCATGCTCGGCCGTTGGCTGCGGCAGGCGCGACGACGGTCGGAAGCGCGCGAGACGCTCTCCGAGGCCCGCGCGCTGTTCGAGGGGATGTCGGCTCCACTCTGGGTTGCCCGCGTGGACGACGAGTTGCGCGGCGTCGCAGGGCGGGCGCCGGCCGGGCATGTGCTGACCGAGTCGGAACGCCGAGTCGCGGAGCTGGCGGCGGGAGGGCTTGCGAACAAGGAGATCGCCGCGCGGCTCGTGATCACCGTCCGAACCGTCGAGGCCCACCTCACACACGCGTACGCGAAGCTCGGGATCTCGTCTCGGGCGGCCCTCGCCGCCCGCTGGCCAGATGTCTGAAAGATTGTGGTGATCCGCAATACCGCCTGGCGCCGGCGCTCCGTACGGTCAGGCGCGTGCACGACTTCTTCGCCGAGGTGTTCTCCCCCGTCGGGGACGGGGAGCGCCGGCACGAGCTGATCCGCCTCTTCAGGGAGGGCGGGACCGACGCGGCCAGCTATGTCAGGTCGATCTTCGTGCCTGACGACGAACTGTTCCTCGTCGTGTTCCGCGCCCGTTCGGCCGAGGACGTCGCGCATCTCGCCCTGGCGGGCGGGCTCGAGTTCGACCGCATCGTTCCGGCGGCGGTCGAGTCGTGACCTTCCGTCCAACCGAGTCAGGAGGCTCGAGATGAAGCGAATTGCTCTGCTCGCGTTCGCCGTGCTGCTGCTCGCGGCACCCGCAAGCGCTTCCCCCCGCGGTGGCGGCTCGTTCGTCGAGACGAGCTCGAAGACGATTGCATCGTCGAAGGTCGGCAAGGTGCAAATCCTCGTCCTGCACAACGTCGTCAAGTGGACGGGATCGATCGGCGGGACGGCGCAGGAGTACCTGTGGGTGACGATCGCGCCGACTGGCTTGGCGCGGTTCGCCGGTGTGGACGTGTGCTCGTGCACGAACACGAGCGGTGCTAAGGGGACGATCACGATGCCGATCGAGGGGCTCGACAACGGCAAGACCTACACGGGCACCTACACGCTCGGCCAGGGGACGGGTGCGCTCGCCTCATGGCACGGCAGCGGTACGTTCAAGGGGAGCGACAAGACCCATCGCGGCACCTACCTGCCGCGCTGAGGCGCCAGCGTCGGCGACCAGACCGGGGGGCTGCGCAGCCTCCTCGGTAAACGCGGGCCAAGTACACGTGAAGGCGCTCATCTCGAGCGCCTTCACGAAGACCCGCGACCTTGAGAGCCTGGTCGCCAATGGGGCCATAGCGGGGGCAGGATGTAGACAGACATCTACGACCCGGCTCGGCTACCACTTCGTCGAAGTCCGACGCCTTTGATGGCAGGGAGAGCCGGGAGACGCCACCCCGATTCATTCAGCAGTACCGGTATATACTCCGAATGTGGCGAAGGTGATGATCAGCTTCCCCGACGAGCTCCTCGCTCGCCTCGACGATCAGGCGAGAAGGCGCGGGACGTCGCGCAGCGGTTTCCTGCGCGAGCTCGCCGAGCGAGAGCTCCTGGCCGACAGCGCCGACCGGCGGCGCGGCATCGCTCGCGCGCTCGCCCGCGCGGCCTCCCACGGCGGCCAGAGCGCTGCAGCGGTTCGTGAGCAGCGGCGCACGCGCTGAAGGCGCGCTGCTGCTGGATGCAAGCGTCTGGCTCGCCGCGCTCGACCGCGACGACGCCTACCACATTTCGGCGCAACAACTCATCGAGGCGGCGGCCGCAGGGACGGCGACGCTCGCTGCACTCGACCTCACGCTGTACGAGGTGGCGAACGTCGCCGCCGTCCGCTGGCGCTCGAAGGCGGACGCTGTCAGGCTCGTCACGCTGGTCACGTTGGCCTGCCCGTCCACGCTTGCTCGCGCCGACGAGGAGCTCTTTCGTACGGCGACGGAGATCGCGGTGCGCCACCAGCTGACGGTGTACGACGGCGCCTACGTCGCCGCTGCACGTCGCCGGCGCTGGACGCTCGTGAGCGGCGACCTCCGCGACCTCGTCGATCCCGGCTTCGCCATCTCACCCGACGCAGCCGGCAGCACGAGGGCCTGAGCGGTGCTGCCCGGTCCCCGGGTCCGCGCGTCGATCTCGCCAGCGTCATAGCGCGCGACCTCCTCGCGCAGCCGCTCGCCCGCACGGGTTGTTGCGTCCGGGGCGACGGTTAGGTTCCGGGTCGAAGTGAGCGCTATCCGCGAGCTACGCGATGTCGAGCTGTCCGAGGTCGAGGCCGCCGTGGGGTCGCAGGCGTTCGACCGAGGTCGCGCTTACGCCCGACGCGGCCGGGTGCTCAGCGGCGAGTGGGACCCGTCCGGCGAGACGCTGACGGGCTCGGTCGTCGGCCAAGGGGCGCTCTACGACACTACGGCCTTCTTCGCCGGCAACCGGGACGGGGCACTGGCGTTCGAAGACGGCGAGTGCAGCTGTCCGGTTGGATACAACTGCAAGCACGTCGCGGCCCTGGCGATCGCCGCCGCAGAGAGCCGCTCTGCCGGTCGACCGGCGCAGGGCCTGCGCCTGGTACGCCAGCCTACGACGGAAACGCAACGATCGTCATGGGAGGAGCCGCTCCGCGCGCTGATCGATGCCCCGGCCGAGCAGGCGGCCGGGAACCCGCTCGCGATCGAGTTGGCGCTGCACGCAAACGGCCTTGCGGGGCGCGGGGCGCCGCGGCTGATGGCGCGCCTGATGCGGCCGGGGGCGCGCGGCGGCTGGATCCACGGCTCGCTGACGTGGAGCCGCACGGATTCGTGGCATCTCCGGAGCGGGGAGTATCGCGCCGATCACCTGGCGCTCGTCCGCGAGCTGTACGCCGTCCACCGCGCAAGCGCTTCGCGGGAGTCCTACTCGTCCTACTGGTACGCGTCCGGCGCGGACAAGATGCTCGACCTCACCGACTGCGGCCCGTATCTCTGGCCGATGCTGGACGAAGCTGCGCGGATCGGGCTCACCTTCATCCACGCGCACAGCGGGTCGGGCGAGCTGCCGCGCTACCCGCGGGGTGAGATCGTGGTCGACGTCATCCGCCCGGCGGACACGCATTCGCTGGTGCGATCGCTGCTGCGCGTCGACGGCGACGACACGGACGGCCTCCAGCCAGTGTTGTTCCTCGGCTCGAACGGCCACGGCGTCGTCTGTGCCGACAACGCCGCCGGTCGCGAGCCCGGCAGCCTTCGCCTGGTGCGCCTCGCCCGGCCGGCGCCGCCGCGGCTGCAGCGGCTGGTCCTCGAGGCCCAGCCGGTGGCGATCCCGGCGGGCGAGCTCGACCGCTTCGCCGACGAGATCTGTCCGGCCTTGCGCAGGGTCGCAACGGTGGTCTCGTCCGACGGGTCGTTCACCCCGCCGGAAGTCTCGGCTCCGTCGCTCGTGCTGCGCGCCCGCTTCGGCGCCGGACACGCCGTCGAAGTCGGGTGGGAATGGGCCTACCGGGTCGGCGAGCGCGTTCACCGCACGCCGCTCGGGGCACCCGCAGGTGGCGGGGGCTTGCGCGACCTCGACGCCGAGCGCGCGATCCTCGCGGATACCGTCGTCACGGGCTTGGAGCCCTACGGGCTGGTCGACGACGCCGGGCACCCCGACGGCGGCCACGCAGTCACGCTGACGGGAATCGACAGCATGCGCCTCGCGACCGATGAGCTGCCGCGGCTGCGCGAGCTGGCACGCGTGGCCGTCGAGATCGAGGGTCAACCTCCGAACTACCGCGACGTCGGCGAGTCGCTGGCGATCGGCATCTCCACCGCGGAGATCGCCGGAGAGCGCGACTGGTTCGATCTCGGAGTGACGATCGGCGTCGAGGGTCGCGAGCTCCCGTTCGCCGAGGTCTTCGTGGCGCTCGCGAGCGGCCAGTCGCACATGCTGCTCGATGACGGCGCTCACTTCTCGCTGCTGGATCCGCGCCTGCAGTCGCTGCGCCAGCTGATCGAGGAGGCGCGCGCGCTCGCGGACGCCCCGTCCGCTCCGCTGCGGATCAGTTGCTACCAGGCAGGGCTCTGGTCCGAGCTCGCCGCGCTCGGCGTCGTGACCGAGCAGGCGCAGGCGTGGCAGCGTCAGGTCGGAGCGCTGCTCGAGCTCGACGCGCTCGCCGAGCACACGCCGCCTGCGGCGCTCACCGCAGAGCTGCGCCCCTACCAGCGCGACGGCTTCGGGTGGCTCGCCTCGCTCTGGGACCTGGAGCTCGGCGGGATCCTCGCCGACGACATGGGTCTGGGCAAGACGCTGCAGACGCTCGCGCTCGTCTGCCACGCCCGCGTCCGCGACCCCGACGTCGCTCCGTTTCTCGTGGTCGCGCCGACGAGCGTCGTCTCGAGCTGGGTGGACGAGGCGGGGCGCTTCGCCCCCGCACTCCGCGTCGAGGCTGTCACGGACACGCTGGCGAAGTCCGGTCGCACGGTCGGAGAGGTCGCGGCCGCCGACGTCGTCGTCACGACCTACACGATTCTTCGGCTCGACGCCGACGCCTATCAAACCGTCGAGTGGGCCGGCGTGATCCTCGACGAGGCGCAGTTCGTCAAGAATCACCAGGCCAAGACGTACCGCTGCGTTCGCGGGCTGCCCGCGCGGTTCAAGCTGGCGCTGACCGGAACGCCGATGGAGAACAACCTGATGGAGCTGTGGTCGCTGCTGTCGATCACCGCGCCCGGGCTCTTCCCCGACCCGAAGCGGTTCGCCGAGCAGTACGCGCGACCGATCGAGCGCGCCGGCGACGCCGAGCGGCTCGCCCGCCTGCGGCGCCGGATCAAGCCGCTCGTCAAGCGCCGCACCAAGGAGCTGGTCGCCGCCGACCTGCCGGCCAAGCAGGAGCAGACCGTCCTCCTCGACCTGCACCCGCGCCATCGAAAGCTCTACGACACCCATCTCCAGCGAGAGCGCCAGAAGATCCTCGGGCTGCTCGGCGACTTCGATCGCAACCGCTTCACGATCCTGCGCTCGATCACGCTGCTGCGGCAGCTCAGCCTGCACGCGAGCCTCGTCGACCACGGCGGCAATGCCGCCGTCCCCTGCGCGAAGCTCGACGCGCTCGTCGAGCAACTGGGCGACGTGCTCGGCGGCGGCCACAGGGCGCTCGTGTTCAGCCAGTTCACGCGCTTCCTCGCCGAGGCCCGCGACCGCCTCGAGCGAGAGCGGATCGGATACTGCTACCTCGACGGCCGAACGCGCCGGCGCGATCGGGTGCTCGAGCGCTTCCGAAGCGGCGACGATCCGGTCTTCCTGATCAGCCTCAAGGCCGGTGGCTTCGGGTTGAATCTCACCGAAGCCGACTACTGCTTCCTGCTCGACCCGTGGTGGAACCCTGCCACCGAGAACCAGGCGATCGACCGCACCCACCGGATCGGCCAGACCCGCCCCGTGATGGTCTACCGGATGATCGCCCGCGACACGATCGAGGAGAAGGTCGCCGCGCTCGCGCGCCGCAAGGCCGACCTGTTCCGCGGCGTCATGGACGACGGCGATCTTTTCGCGAGCAGCATCACCGCCAACGACGTCCGCGGCCTGCTCGAGTGAGCCAAACCGAGGATCCACATGTGCGGATCCTCACGAAATAGCGGGGGCAGGATTTGAACCTGCGACCTCCGGGTTATGAGGCCGCTCCATGGGGCCCCGGCTGTCGTCTCACACGAGAACGCGCTCGAGCTTGCGCACGATCGTCGACTCACTCGGAGTCGGCTCGCAGCACGAGCAGATCGAGCTCGCCGTCCTGCAGGCTCTCGAGGGCGGACTTACGACACCCCGACGCCTGCAAACGAAGACCACGGAACTTCACGCTGTTCCTCCCCGGTCAGGAGTGGCCGGTATGGCTGCGGAGGGCCAGAAGCGGCGCGCCCAGAGGGCGACGTAGACGAGCGAGACGAGCACCGGCACCTCGATCAGGGGGCCGACGACGCCGGCGAGCGCTTGGCCGGAGGTGGCGCCGAAGACGCCGACGGCGACCGCGATCGCGAGCTCGAAGTCGTTGGAGGCGACGGTGAAGCCCATGCTCGCAGTCTGCGCGTACGGCAGGCCGATCACCTTGCCGATCGCGAAGCCGGCGAGCCACATGATCGCGAAATAAGCGAGCAGCGGCAGCGCGATCCGCGCGACGCTGCCCGGTTGGGAGGTGATCGTGTCGCCCTGGATCGCGAACAGGAGAACGATCGTGAACAAGAGGCCGTAGAGAGTGATCGGGCCGATCCGCGGCAGGAAGCGCGTCTCGTACCAATCGCGGCCCTTGCGCCTGAGGCCGATGCGGCGGGTGACGAACCCGGCCGCGAGTGGGATGCCAAGGAAGATCAGCACCGTCTTCGCGACTTCCCAGATCCCAGCCTGGAAGCCTTGCGCGTCGAGGCCGAGCCAGCCCGGAAGCTTGGTGAGGTAGAACCAGCCGAGGATCGAGTAGGCGGCGACCTGGAAGAGCGCATTGAAGACGACGAGCAGCGCGGTGCGGTCGCGGTCGCCCTTGGCGATGTCGTTCCAGATCAGCACCATCGCGATGCAGCGGGCGAGCCCGACGATGATCACCCCCGTCCGGTAGGCGGGTTCGTGGCGGAGCAGTAGCCAGGCGAGCGCGAACATCAGCGCCGGCCCGACCATCCACGACAAGACGAGCGAGACGCCGAAGAACAGCGGATTGGAGACGCCGTCGTGCCTGCGCCGGCCGATCTCCTCGTAGCGCACCTTTGCGAGGACGGGGTACATCATCAGCAGCAGGCCGAGCGCGATCGGGAGCGAGACGGTGCCGACCTGAAGCTTGTCGAGACCGTTGTTCAACGATGGGATCAGCCGACCGAGGCCGAGACCGGCCGCCATCGCCAGACCGATCCACAACGGAAGGAAGCGGTCGAGCGTCGAGAGCTTCTTCAGGACGGCGGCGTCGGCGGCGGCAGGCGAGACGCGGGCCTGCTCGGCGACGACCATCAGGCGACCCGCTCCCCGGCCTGACGGTCGAGCGACTGGACGAGTTCAGCGACGCGCCGTCCGATCTCGTCGCGGATCTCGCGAACCCGCTCGAGCGGCTCGCCTTTTGGGTCGGGCAGCTGCCAGGACACGTACTGCTTGCCCGGCACGACCGGGCACGCGTCGTCGCAGGTCGCGACGACCACGTCCGCCCAGCCGACCAGCTCGTCGTCGAGCTTGCGGGGCACATGGTCAGAGGGATCGATCCCGAGCTCGCGGAGCGCCTCCAGCACCAGCGGGTGTGCGGCTGAGCCGGGAGCCGATCCCGCGGAGCGGGCTGTATGGCGGCTGGTAGCCCGGAGGAAGAGCCGCTCCGCCATAACCGAGCGTCCGCTGTTGGCGACGCAGACGAAGAGCACGTTCATCGGATCAGCAACACGCGGCGTTCGCCGCCGGCTGGATCAGCGGCAGCCCCTTCGCCTTCGGCTCGTTCGTCTTGACCGCCTCGACGATCGCGCCATGCATGCCGTCCGCGACCTCGTGTGTAAAGCCCACCGACACCTGTTCGAACCCCGCCGCCTCCAAGCCCGCGAGGTACTCGCTCTTCGAGAGTGCGCCGGCGATGCAGCCGACATAGCTACCGCGCTCGGCCCGCTGCTCCGGTGTCAGGTGATCCTCGGCGACGACGTCGCTCACCCCCACCCGGCCACCCGGCTTCAATACGCGCGCGATCTCGGTCAGCACCGCCGCCTTGTCGGTCGAGAGGTTGATCACGCAGTTCGAGATCACGACGTCGACCGAGTCGACGGGCAACGGGATCTGCTCGATCACTCCCTTCAAGAGGTGCACGTTCGTCACACCGGCCTCAGCTGCGTTCGCGCGCGCGAGCGCCAGCATCTCATCCGTCATGTCCAACCCGTACGCCACGCCGGTCCGGCCGACGCGCTTGGCGGACAGGATCACGTCGATGCCGCCACCGGAGCCGAGGTCGAGCACGACCTCACCCTCCCGCAGCTCCGCGACAGCCGTCGGGTTGCCGCAGCCCAGCGACGCCAGCGCCACCGCCTCCGGCAGCTCCGCTCGCTGCTCTGCGTTGTACAGCAACTCGCCGAACGACCCGTCGTCCCCGTCGCAGGTGACGTTCCCGCAGCACGACCCGTCCCGGTTACAACCGCAGCCGCCGGCCGCGGCCATCTTCGCCGCCTCCGCGTAGCGCTGCCGCACCTGCTCGCGCAGGTCATCCGCTGCGCTCATCGAACCGCCTTCGGGATCTCGACGAGAGACGCGAGCCGGTCGATCGCCTCCGGTACGAGCGAGAAGTACGCCCACTTGCCCCGCTGCTCCCGTTCGAGCAGGCCCGTCTCCGTCAGCCTCTTCAAGTGATGGCTCACCGTCGGTTGCGAGAGACCAAGCGCAGGCTCGAACTCACACGCGCACACCGGTTCGCCACCGCTCCGTGCCAGCAGGTTCACGATCTTCACCCGCGCTGGATCCGCAACGGCCCGAAACAGCGCCGCCGTCGCCACCGCCTCCTCATCCGACAAGGCCGCCGCACCCAGAGGGCGGCAGCACTCGATCACTTCCAACGCCCCAGCCATCAATCAACTCCCGTATCGACACAGCTCAATGTATCGAACAGCGTCGATACGAGTCAAGTCGGCGACGTCGCCGCCACGACGGCGAGAGCGATCGCTTGTCCTAGACTTCGAGCTGCGAGAGGCACGCCACGGTGAGGTAGCAGCGCCTCAGCCTCGCGGTCCGCTCGATCCAGGAGGCAGATCGTGGATCACCCGACCAAGAAGCAGCGGCGGCACTGCTAGGCGTGGCGCGAGTGCGGGTCGTCGGGCACGGCGAGCCTGATCCGAGCGAGCGGCTGCGGCGGGTGCTCTCCGTTCCCGCCGACGAATCGGGGCGAGAGGCGTTGCTCGAGGCCGTCGGCGATGTCTCGCTCGACGTCGCGCGGCAGGCCTTGCGACAGCTGGTCCCACTTGCGGGGCCGGGAGAGATCGCGAGGTTGCGCGAGCAGATCTTCGAGCTCGATATCGGGATCGTGGCCGACGTCGCGGCCGCGCTGCGCCACCTCGACGACGATCGCGCCACCGCTGCGGCAATCGCCCATCTGGCTGAACAGTCGGGGTCCGCGCGGCAGAAGGCGACCCTGGCGTTGCGGGAGCTCCAAGACCCGGCCGCGCGGGATGCGCTCCTGGACGCGCTCGCCGATCCAGCAGGGCCGGTGCGCCGAATCGCCCTCGAGGCGCTCTCGCGGCTGCCGAGCGAGCCCGAGACGATACGCGCCTGCCGTGAGAGTCTCAGAGACGACGATCCGTCTGTACGTGTCGCCGCGGTTGCAGCGGTGGCGCAGCTCGACCCAGTCTCGGCCACCACGCTTCGTGGGGTCGCCGGAGACTCCCAGCCAAGCGTTCGGCGCGCTGTCGCGGCAGCAGCGGGCGCTCTCGATCTCGACTCGCTAGCCGCCCTGCTCGGCGATCGCGAGCCCGAGGTACGCGTCTCCGCACTCGATGCACTCGCACAACACCCACGACCGCAATTGACGCCGCTCCTGATCGAAGCACTGAAAGATGAGAGCTGGCATGTCCGCCGCGCCGCCGCCGACGCGCTCGGCGGTTGCGCTGAACCAAGCACAGGGTTGCCTCTCGTGCAAGCGTTGATCGATCCGCATCCGCTCGTCCGAGGCCGCGCATTGATCGCCCTCGAACGGCTGCTCGGCGGCGAGCTCGACCCTACGC
>JAVKST010000073.1:0-13799 GCA_039583515.1 Gaiellaceae bacterium | reverse complement strand
TCAGCTCGCGGCGGCGACGCCGTCGAGAGCTCGTCGAGCGTCAGCGCCGCGCCCTCTGCCTGGAGCTCGCGCACGCGCGCGGCGCCGAGCACGTCCAACGTCCTCGGCTACGGCGCCACCTACGTGCCCGCCCCGCCCGTCCAGCCCGCTCCGGCCCCGGTCGCCGCTTCGGTCTGATGCGTCGGCGCCTCTTCCTGACCGCGCTGATCGTCGCCCTGCTCGCGCTCGCCCCCCTCGGCCTCGTGCTGAGGGCGGGGCGCGGGGCGGGTGCGACCTGAACGAGAACAAGGAGGTACCTCCATGCACGACGCGCTCACCACTCCGCTCCCCGCTGGTGGCTCACGAGCCGGCTCGGCGTCAACCCGCGCGAGATCGACCGGCTGCGCGAGCGGGGCGAGCTCTTCGCCGTCCGCGAACGCGAGGAGTGGCTCTACCCGGCCTTGCAGTCTTCTCGGCGCGAACCGGCTGTTCGAGGGACGCGCCGATTTCGTCGTCGACGCCGTCCGCGCTGCTGCGGCGGCGTAGGCGCGGGCATCCGCGACGGGGGCCGGCGTACGCTGGCCCCCGTGCGCATCCTGCTCGTCTCGCAGATGTACCCGGGGACGGACGCGCCCGACCTCGGGACGTTCATCGCCCAGCTCGAGCGGGAGCTCGCCGGGCGAGGTCACGACCTCGACCGCGCCGTCCTCGACACCCGCGCCGGCGGGAAGCTCCGCTACCTGACGCTCGCGCGCCGCACGCTCGCGGCCCCGCAGCCCGACGTCGTCTACGCGCACTTCCTCGTCCCGTCGGGCCTTCTCGCGGCCCTCGCCGGGCGTGTGCCGCTCGTCGTGACGGCTCACGGCCGGGATGTCCGCAACATCGGCGCGATTCCCGGCGTCGCCGCCGTCACGCGGCTCGTGGTCCGGCGGGCGGCGACGGTCGTCTGCGTCTCCGAGTACCTGCGGATCGAGCTCGAGACCAAGCTCCCCGAGACGCGCGGCAAGACGGAGGTCGTCTCGAGCGGCGTCGACCGCGAGCGCTTCGCGCCGACCCCGGCGCCCGACGGGCCGCCGCGCTTCCTCTGCGTCGGATCGCTCGACGAGCGGAAGAACGTCGTCCGTCTGGCCGACGCATTCGCGCGGCTCCCGGAGGGCGCGTTGACCTTCGCCGGCGACGGGCCGCTGCGTTCCGCGCTGCAGGGGCGCGACAGCGTGGAGCTCCTCGGCCGCGTGCCGCACGACGAGATCCCCCGCCTGCTCGCGGGCGCCCACGTGCTCGCCCAGCCGAGCCTCGTCGAGCCGCTCGGGCAGGCGCTGCTCGAGGCGATGGCCTGCGGCCGCTCGGTCGTCGCCACGCGCATTGGCGGCCCGCCGGAGTTCGTCGCGCCGGACGCGGGCGTCCTCGTCGACCCGCTCGACGTGGACGAGCTGGCCCGAGCGCTCGCCGCAGCCGCCGCGCTGCCGCGCCCGAACGAGGCCGCCCGGGCCGCCACCGAGCCGCACGACGTGCGGCGTCAGGCGGAGCGGATCGAGGCGATTCTCATGCGGGCGGCAGATCGGCGAGCCTGACCTCGACGAGGGGCCGCACCTGCTCCTCGAGACCCGTCTCGCGCGCGACGGCGAGCGCCTGCTCCCAGCTCTCGCGCGCCTTCGCGGGGTCGACCCCTTGCTTGAGCCGGTTGTCGCCGGTCACGAGCAGCTTCTGGATCCGCTCGCGCGCCTCCTCTACCACGTGTCGACCCTAACAGGGCAGGATGGAGAAGATGCCCCGCCGAGCCGCCGTCCGCATCGTGATCGCCGACGACCACCGACTGTTCGCCGAGGCGCTCGAGGCGATCTTCGCGGGCGATCGTCGGGTCGCCGTCGTCGGACGCGCGGGCGACGGGCGGGAGGCGGTCGAGCTGGCACGCGAGCTGCGGCCGGACATCGTGCTGATGGACGTGAGCATGCCGCTGCTCGACGGGATCGATGCGACCCGCGAGATCCGCGCGGCGGACGCCGGCATCTCGGTCCTCATGCTGACCGGGTCGAACTCCCGCGCCGACGTCGACCGCGCACGCGAGGCGGGGGCGTCCGGCTACGTGACCAAGGACAGGATCGCGGCAGAGCTGGTGGAGGCGATCCTCGAAGTCGCCCGGCGATAGCCGGCCGCACGGTGCGAGCACCGGCTACCCTGGATGCGTGGTCCAGTTCTTCGCAGTCACCCAGGTGCTGATCGTGGTCGCCCTGACGTCGCTGATCCTCATGCACTCGGGACGCGACGCCGGCATGGGCGGCATGGGTTTCACGCCTGCCTCGCAGGGCGGCACGCATATCGTCGAGCGCAACCTCACGCGCGTCACGATCGGGCTCGCGGTGCTCTTCTTCGCCAACAGCATCGCGCTGTTCCACTACCTGTCGTAGATTGCGCGACCGCTACACTGCGCGGGCTCTCGCGCTGGTGGCGGAATTGGTAGACGCGCTAGGTTGAGGGCCTAGTGGCCGCATAGGCCGTGGAGGTTCAAGTCCTCTCCAGCGCACCTCCTTGTGTCAGGCCGCCTCAGGGGCGGCCTTTCTGTTGACGCCGTCCGGAGGAGTCCGTACCCTTCCGCCGAACACACGTTCGGAACCCGTCCCCGACCTCGGAGCGTGAGATGGAGACCAGCGCGGAACTGACCGGCCGCCAGCGTGAGATCTGGAGCTTCCTCGTCGACTACGTCGACCGGCACGGCTACCCGCCGACGGTCCGCGAGATCGGCCAGGCCGTCGGCCTCGCCTCGCCCTCGACCGTCCATGCGCACCTCGCCAACCTCGAGCGGGCAGGGCTGCTCCGGCGCGACCCGACGAAGCCGAGGGCGCTCGAGCTCCTCGGCCGCGGCAAGCAGGACCCGGTTGCCGAGGCGGAGCTCCCGAAGCTCCCGCTGCTCGGCCAGATCGCAGCCGGCGGGCCGCTGCTCGCCGACCAGAACGTCGAGGACGAGATCGCCGTCCCGGAACGGCTGCGCGGCGACTTCCTCCTGCGCGTCAAGGGCGACTCGATGATCGAGGCCGGGATCCTCGACGGGGACATCGTCGTCGTTCGCCGCGCGCAGGACGCCCGCGACGGCGAGATCGTCGTCGCGCTCGCGGGCGACGACGAGGCCGTTGACGAGGCGACGGTCAAGACCTTCTACCGTGAGGACCGGCGGATCCGGCTCCAGCCCGAGAACAGCGCACTGGAGCCGATCTACGCGCGCAACGTCCAGATCCTCGGCAAGGTGGTCGGCGTCTTCCGGGAGCTCGGTTGACGTGAGCGGCGTCGCGCCCTTCCAGCGGACGCTCGAGCAGGAGCTGCTCGCGGTGCTCCGCGGCGCGTCGCTGGAGTGCCCGGCGTGCGGCGAGTTCGTCCTCCACGAGGGCGCCCTCGTCCGCTGTCCCGATTGCGGCCTGCGCCTGCACGGGAGGATCGAGGACGCGGAATCGCCGCTAGAGTCGGGGTTGCAGGCCGGGTGACCGCGGCGGCTTTCCGGCCGTCGAGGAAAGTCCGGACACCGCAGGGCAGGACGCTCCCGCGAGGGAGGCGGCGAAAGCCGACGGAAAGTGGAACAGAAAACAGACCGCCGGTTGCGGATCTCCGGAGTCGCAGCCGGTAAGGGTGAAACGGTGGGGTAAGAGCCCACCAGCGGCCCCGGCGACGGGGCCGGCTCGCCAAACCCCGTCCGGTGCAAGGCGAACAGGCTCCGCCGACGCGGCCCGCCGAGGAGCCGGGTAGCCGCCCAGATGGATGGTCACCCTCGACAGGATCCGGCTTATATGGCCTGCTACGGGAAAAGCCCTGGAAACGGGGCTTTTCCTATTGGGGCCAGTTCGCCGGAGGACTCGACACGCTTTCGCTCCCTACGGGTAGCACGCGGCGGTCTCGTTGGAACCGCTCGGCCCGGGCGCCCGGCCTGCGCCTTCCGGCTGTACCGGCAACGCTGCAAACCGCGGAAGCACCGTACCAACGGTCGCGGAACCAATCAAGCGTCCGTCATCCGCGTCGGCAAAACAGTACTGTTATCGGTACGGTCTTGCCATGGCACTGAAAGCGACATATCGCCGTCGACTCCGCGAGCGGGCGCTCGATCAGTACGGCTACGTCACCACGCGGGACGCGGACGATCTTGGCGTGCCCGCAGTGGAGTTGCGCAAGCTCCACCAGCGCGGCGGCCTCGAGCATGTCGGCCGGGGCCTCTACCGCTTCGAGGACATTCCCCCCACTGCCAGGGACGGGTTCATGGAGGCGGTGCTACACGTCGGCGAGGGCGCGCTCCTCGCCGGTGACGCGGTGCTCGCGCTACGCGAGCTCGGCTTTGCGCACCCGCGGCGTGTCCGTGTCGCGACGCCGCGTCGCGTCCGGCGACGGCTTCCTCCGTTCATCAAGGTCGAGCAGCGCGACGTGCCACCGGCGAAGCGAACGACGTACGAGGGGATCCCCGCGATGACCGTCGCGGAGGCAATCCGCGACTGCCGCGGCCTGCTGATGCCCGAGCGTCTCGTCGACGCTGTGGTCGAAGCGGTGCAGGCCGGGCTGATCCGCAAGTCCGAGGCGACCGGACTCGTCGAGGAGCTTGAGTCCTCGAGGAGCGCACGGCACTGACCGTCCGCCGGCCCAGCTAGCGTCCCTCTGTCTTCGCCCGGGAGGACGGCAACGTCCGACGGCTGCTGCATCGTCTCACACATGCGCCTCGCAGCGTCTGTCACCAACCCCGAGCGGCCATGGCCTGGACGCCGGCTGATCCCGTGGTGGTTGCGCGGCGACGCTGACTTCTTCCGCGACCTCGGCGGTGCGCTTCAGTCCGCAGCCGTCATGTCGGTCGCCGAGGCGAAGGGGAGCGACGTCGTCGTCGCCGCGATCGAACATCGAGCCGAGGTCGTGCTCGAACCGGAAGCCGACATCAACGTGCTCGAGCTACCAGTTCGGCCCCGGCGGTTCGCCGCGAGCGCCATCGCTCGCCGCAGGGCCTACGAGCCTGAAGGGAGGGCGCGCACGGCGCGGTTCTTCGAGACGTACGCCGTCGACACGATGGAGGCCGAGCGCGAGCTGGGAGCGAGCGCGTTCGTTCCTCCGCACCACCTCGTTGGGGGTGCCGGCAGCCGGGGCCGTCGCCGTGATCTGCTCTTGCAGCGGCTGGCTTACGAGCATTTCGAACTGGAGATCCAGCCTCAGCCCTCGCTCGTCCCGGGCGTACCGCGCCGCTTCGCGGTGGCGGCCACCTTCGACCTCCTGACCCTCAGCGACATCGCTGAGCGGACGCGCCTGATAAGGCTCTACGCCGACCTCCCCGGCGATTTCCTCTGGATCCGCATCGCGCAACTGAACGATGCGACGCCCGTGGGTCACATCGCAGCAGCGGCGGAGTTTCTTCTCCGGCTGCGCGCGGCTGCCGGCCGCGATCTCGCCGCCGTCGGCCTCGGAACGCTCTCCTATCCATTCATGGCCAGCGGTCTCTCGGCCGCGCTGGGCTTTGGCGCGAGCGAGTACTACCGCGGTCCACGCACTCGGCGCGACCAGCCCGAGCGCAGCTTCCGCTTCGCAACTTTCCACCGCGAAGGTCTGCGCAACGTCGTCCCGACGGGCCCCGGCGACCTGGCACACGTCCTCTTCGACGTCGCCCCCTGCGACTGCCCGCACCATCCTGGCCATGTCCCACCTGCCAACGGCTGGCCACGCCGCTACCACAGCGCTTCCTGCCGGATCCAGGACGCGTACGAGCTCACCAGCCCAGACATCTTCGACTCCGAGGAGGAGATGCTGCGGCGGCTCGAGCTCGCCGAAGCGCTCTCGAACGCCCACTCTCCACGACGGCCGTTCCCGGCTGACTCCTACCGCACCGTTATCGCGGTCGCCCGCCGGCTACGCGCCGAGCCGCTCGAAGCAGCGAGCTAGCCGCCTCAACCGGAGGAGCCCTCGCCGGCCTCGCGGCTGAGGCGCCGACTCGGCAGCTCGCCGAAGAACGACTCCACCGTCTCGTAGTCGAACAGCTCCTGCAGCCGCAGGAGCGCACCGACCGACAGCTCCCCGGTTCTCTCGATCCGCGACCAGGTTGGTTGCGAGACGCCGACGTACGCGGCGACCTCCTCCTGGGTGAGGTCGCGCTCGCGCCGGAGTTCGCTGAGCCGCGCCGCGAGGTCACGCAGGAGGTCATGTCCTGGCTCATTCATGAGCGAATGGTCATCTCGCTGGTTCTAGCTGGGTCGTCCGACATCCATTCAATAATGAATCAGATGGCGGCCCTCGACCAGTCCGAAAGTCCACGCCTGCGCCCAGGCGAGCGGCGCGAGCCGCTGCTCGTCACGCTCGCCCCGGAGCGACACGCGGTATTCGTCCGTGAATGCCGCGTGGAGGGAGTCGCGCCCGAACGCGCCTACGCCTTGCTCATCGAGCGTCGCCTGCTCCTCGACGACCTGGGCGCCGGCGAGCCTGGGATCGCGGCTGTGCTCGATGACGCGGCGCGCAACGTCCGGGCCGAGCTCGCTCTCGACGGACCATCGAGCACATACCTGCGAAGTTTCTCGAGGCCGACGAGCGTCCCTCGGGTCGTGGCCGAGACGCTCCTGGTCCCCGTCCCTCTCCGGTTCTACGCTCGCGCTTCCGCGTTGGACCCTGAGGCGATAGTCGAATCAGGTGGAGTCGCCCAAGCGATTGCGTGGGAGCGCGCAAGCGTCGCACGAGGACGGACGATGACAGAGTGGGGACTCGTCACCGCCCTGTGCGCGCGCGTGACCGGCTGACGTCATCCGAAGGCAGCAGGCGCTCGGCGGGATGTCTTACATCCTGAATCGGGACGTCTCTCATCTCGTTCTCCAGTAATACCCATGTTCCGCTTGCAGCGGAACTTGCCAATTGCGGGACTTCCAGCTAGGATGATAGTACGAAAATGCCATCTTCCGCTGACAGCAAAACAAGCCAATTTCGTGATACCGGCCCACCGGTCCGGGAGCGTGACGTGCTCCGCGGAGCGGTTGACCAGCTCCGGGAGCGCTTGCCCCCAACCTGGACGCTCGACATCAGCAGCGAACCCGGGGGCCAGGATCCGAGGGTCGATGCCGAGCTGCGCCTGCGAGCCCCCGACGGTGGTGAAGTCACGGTCCTCGTTGAGGCAAAGCGTCTGCTGAACACGCGTGACGTGCCGGTCGCGCTCGAAGCGCTGAGGAGCGCAGCCGTTCGCCGCGGCACGGAAGAGGATCCTCTGCTTCTGCTCGCGGCGCGCTATCTAGCACCCGCGACTCGTGAGCGGATTGAGGCGTCGGGTGCGGGCTACGTTGACCTCACTGGCAACCTCCAGCTAGCTGCCAACCGGCCGGCGCTGCTGATCCGAGACCGCGGCGCCGATCGCGACCCATGGCGCGGGCCAGGGCGACCGCGTGGCACGCTCAAAGGACCACCGGCCGCCCGTGTTGTCCGAGCCCTCGCCGACTTCGCACCCCCATACACCGTGCCCGAGTTCGCCGAGCGTGCAGGGGCGTCGACAGGGGCGACCTACCGCGTGGTCGAATTCCTCGAGGAGCAGGAACTCCTAGACCGCCAGCCTCGCGGCCCGATCACCGATGTTCGCTGGCGCGAACTGCTTGAGCGCTGGAGTCGCGACTACGGCTTCGCGCAATCGAACATCGTCGCGACCTTCCTCGAACCTCGCGGACTATCCGCTCTGACCAATCGACTCACGGAGCGTCCAGAGTTGGATTACGTCATCACCGGATCGCTCGCGGCCGAGCGTGTCGCCGCCTACGCGCCCGCTCGGCTTGCGATGCTCTACGTTCGCGACATCGCCGCCGCGGCCGAGCTACTTGAACTGCGACCGACAGAGAGCGGCGCCAACGTCGCGCTCGCTGCCGGCGACTACGACGTCCCGTTCGAGCGCGCCCAGACCGTCGCCGGCTTGCGATTCGCCGCCCTGAGTCAGGTCGTCGTCGATCTCCTGACCGGCCCGGGACGCAATCCGAGCGAGGCAACCGCGCTTCTCGACTGGATGGCATCCGATGAGCCCGCCTGGCGACGCTGACATCCTTGTCGCCGCGCGGTCGGCACTGCTCGACGCGCTTGAAGCCTTGCACGACCAACGGGACGCACTCGTCCTGATCGGCGCGCAGGCCATCTACCTCCACACCGGTGCTGCAGCGGTGGCGCTCGGCGAGGCGACGAAGGACAGCGACCTCGCCGTCGACCCGCGAGCACTGAGCGACAGCCCGCTGATCGACGACGCGATGCAACGAGCCGGCTTCCATCGCAACCTCACCGAGCCGCAGCCCGGGAGTTGGCTATCGCCCAGCGGCATTCCTGTCGACCTCATGGTTCCCGCAGCGCTCGCCGGATCGGGCGGACGCCGCGGCGCTCGCATTCCACCGCACAGCCGTCACGCAACCCGACGTACGCCCGGTCTCGAAGCCGCGGTCGTCGACCACGCGCCCATGACCATCACGGCCCTCGATCCTGCCGACGCGCGCTCGGCCGAGATCGAGGTCGCCGGACCCGCGGGCCTGCTGGTGGCAAAGCTGCACAAGCTCGGCGAGCGCCGGGACCGACCCGAGCGCCTGCTCGACAAGGACGCGCATGACGTCTACCGACTGCTCGCAGCGACCGATACCGACTCCCTGAGCAGAACGCTCGCCGACCTGCGCGAAGACGATCTTGCAGGTGCGACGACGACGGAAGCGATTCACTACCTGGGTCAGCTCTTCGCATCTGGGCCGGACGCGCTCGGCTCGACAATGGCCGGCCGCGCCGAGGAGCTCGTCGGCGACCCCGCCGTCGTGAGCGCCGCAGTCTTCGCGCTCGCCGCCGACCTCGTCTCGGCGTTGAGCGGCGAGTGACCAAGGTCGGAGCCGTTTCCTCCGCGGCCGAATTTGCTCGAGCGGCAAACACGCCGAGAGAGGAAACAGTTCTCCGATGCAAGCAATCATCTAGGCAGCTTCGTGTTCGCTTGTTGATGTCTCGATCTCGGCGAACGCGAGCTGTCCGAGTTTGGCCGTCGCTTGGTGGAGCTCGTCCTCGGCGACATGGGCGTACCGGCTCACGGTGGTGAGGTCTGCGTGGCCGAGGTACTCGGCGACAAGGCGTGCGTCGCCGGTCGCCTGGCGGAGCCAGCTTGCCGCGGTGTGGCGCAGGGTGTGAGCGGTTACCTTCTTCTCGATCCCGGCGCGCTCGACGGCGCGTCTGATGATTGCCGCGAGGACCTTCGGTTGCAGCCGTCCGCCCGCGAGGCCGCAGAAGATGGGATCCGTCAGCTGGGGGCTCTTTTCGTCTCGGAGCCGACGTAGTTCATCTCTGACCTGCGGAGCGAGCGGTTGACGGCGCGGCTTCCCGCCCTTGCCGCGTCGGACGAGCAGCGATGCTCGCGTGCTGTCGAGATCGACGTCGCGCCAGTCGAGCGCAATCAGTTCGGAACGGCGAAGGCCGGTTGTGACGAGCGTGAGCAGAACGAGCTGATCGCGCTCGACGATGCCGGTGTGCCGTCGCCGCGGCTGCGCCGCAGCGACGAGCATCCGCCGGAACTCGTCGGGCGTCAGCCAGTCGCTCTCCTGCCGCGGCTTCGGCGGTGCGTCGAGGTCGAGGAACGGGTCGGGTACGCCATCTCGGCGGCTGACCCAGCGCATGAACCGGCGGAGGACGAGGAAGCGGCGGTGATAGGTCGCCGGTGCGGGCGAGAGTCGCCGCTGATAGTCGTCGAGGTAGTCGACGATGGCGCGTTCCTCGAATAGTTCCGTGCCGCGGCGGCAGCGCTCGGCCCAGGCGAGCAGATCGTCGATCGCGGTGCGGTAGGCGCGCAGCGCGCTCTCGCTTCGCCCGCCGCTCCGCAGGCGTCGCAGCCACTCATCGCGGCCGTGCTCGACGAGTAGCGCAGACGGGCGTGACGGCGGAGGGATCACCACACCCAGCTCGGCGAGCGAGCCGGCGATGATCGCGAACGGCGCCTGTTCGTCGCCCGCGCGCCGTGCCTCCGCCAGCGCCGTCTCGACGGCGGCGATCGCCGCGCGATCGGCAGGCCGAAGCTCCGTCACGCTTTCATCCCGCCGGTGCTCTGGCTCCGAGGCTCGTGCCACTGTTCTCGCCCCCAGGCCTGCCAGCGGTGGCCGAGGCAGCCGCCGACCGGATGGGCGGGGTCACGGGACCACGGTGGCAGCTGGTCAAGCTGGCGCTCCTCGGTGAGGGCTGGGAGGAGTCGGAAGCGCTGGCCATCGGTTGTGCCCCAGATCCAGGGCGGTCCCGCAGGGGCGTGGGCGGCGAGGTTTCGCAGCCGTCGCCGGCTGTGGCAGACGAGGAGGACATTGGCGCGCTCGCGGCCCTCCACGGCCGCGAGCGCGCGCGTGTAGCCGGCGAGCTTCTCGCCGACCCGTTTCCCCGGCTCCGTCGAGCGGTCGAGCTCGAGGTAGAAGCTGACCTCTCCGTCTGGCATGAGGTAGCGGCCGTATCCGTCAGGACGGATGCGGCCGCCGATTCCCCGTTCGGCACGGGCCTCTCCGTGCCAGCACCAGAGTCCCTCGCCCGGAAGGGTAAGGCTGCGCTCGACGAGCGCGCAGAAGAAGCGGGCGACGGCGCGTCGGTGCTCGAGGTCAGGTAGGGATAGCGATGGTCTGCGCCGGACCGGGGCCGCGAGCAGGAGCCGTGCCTTCGGGGTGAGGAACCAGAGGGCCTCTCCTGTCCCTCGCCGACCGGCGGCGGGATAGACGCGCAGCAGCAGCTCAGCGCGTTCGAGCTGGACAAGCCGCTGACGGCAGGTTCTGGCGCCCGTGAAGAACAGCAGGAGCAGCTCGCTCGTAGCGAGCGGCTCGTGCTCGGCGAGCTGCTCGAGCAGCGCCCGGTCGCGAGCGGTGAGCGGCGTGACCGGCCGCAGCCGGTCAGGCCGCACGCCAGCCACGCTCATTCCCATCGTTCCGATCATCCTCATCCTTGTCGGGGTTTCCTTCAACCCCGGATTCGCCGCTGTCATGCGCGTCCGCGGCGTTGAGCGGTCCTCCGTTGGGTGGAGGACTGGACGGAGGACCGGAGGGAGGACGCACATCTGGCGCCGGGCTGCCAGCGCCACCCTCGTCCGGATCGGGACGGCCGTAGCGGGCCGCGATCAACCGCTCGACAAGCTCGCGCCGGATCGCCCGACCACGCGCCAGCGCCGCGATCAACTCCGCGGCCTCGCCGGACTCGGGCTCAGGAAGGGGCGGGGTGATGGCGGTCGCCGCCGGGAGCTGGCGACCGTCCTGGCTGATCCGGCAGGCGATCCGGTAGCGGCCGAGGTGACGCAGATCGCTCTCGTCGAGACGGGGAGCGAACTGGCCGGCCATCCGGTGCGCATCGTGCGGCGGCAGCGCGAAGCAGAGCTTGCTCTGGCAGTTCGCCTCCACCGCATCGGCGAGGTCAGCGTCCGCGAGCTGCGCTAGGTGCTGGTGCGCAAGGCAGAAGCCGAGCCGGTACCCGCGAGCCTCCGCCAACGCCTGCGCCAGCCCTTGCGGCAGCCGGCAGAAGCGATGCGCTTCATCGACCAGACAAAGGAACGGCCGTCGGTCAGGATCCGGACCGAGCCGCTGTGCCGCCTGCCAGAGCCGGTAGACGATCACCGACCCGATCAGGTCGGCAGCATCCCCGAGCGTCCTCGACGGCAAGGAAACCAGCAGCAGCTTGCCTCGAGCGACGATCTCCTCGAAGTCGGGAGCGTCCTCCTGACAGAGGACGTTTCGCAGCGCACGCCGGCCGAGGAACGCGCGCAGTTTGTTCGACAACGGAGCAAGCGCCTGTTCGCGCTGACTGTCCGACAGCGCCCGCCAGTGCCGCCAGAAGTGAGCGAGCGCGACAGGATCGGAGGTGACTGGATACCGCGCCTTCTCCGCCGGGTCGGTCAGCAGCGCCTGCACGTCGGCGAGCGTCGGGGCCTGTCGCTCCGGGTCCCGGTTCGAAAGGAGCGTCGCAAGCGCCGAGCGGAGGATGTCCTCCGAGCGCGGCCCCCAGAAGCGTCCGAACAGCCGCCGGAAGATCCCAACCAATGCCTCGACATGCACGTCCTCGTCCCCCGGCGAACAGGCGAGGAGGTTGAGCGCCGGCGGATACAGCTCGTTGCCGAAGTCGAGCAACACCACATCCTCGGCCCGTTCGGCCGAGACGCGCTCCACGATCGCCGCGATGGCGTCGCCCTTGGGTTCCACATAGGCCGCACCCAGCCCGAGCTCGGCGGCCTCGAGATAGAGGTTGCAGAGCAGAGTGGTCTTGCCGCGTCCGGTCGGTCCGAGCACGTGCAGATGCGAGGCGAGCGCCTCCGTCTCGATCCGGACATCACTCGCGAAGCCGTCTCGGTCGCTGTGCCCGACCAGCACGCCTTCCCGAGAGGCCTCGGCGACCGGTGCGAGCTTGCGCGCCGACGGCTCCGGCAACACGACCGGTGCGCTCGCGGCGTCGACAGGAAGAGGCAGCAGCGCCGCCGCTTCTGCGGCCGTCACCGTCAACGGCGGCCGCGGCGAGGGCAGCCGTCGTGCAAACCGCCAGGCCGTGAACAGCTCGTGGCCCCTCTCGAGGCCGGCGAGCTTGTGGAACTGGGCGAAGCTCGCCACCAGCCCGGACAGGCGAGCGCGTGCCCAACGCCGCTGATCCGCCCAGGCGACGAGCCGGATGGTGCAGAAGAGCAGCGGCTCCACTGTCTTCTGCTCGATCGCCTTCGCCTGCTCCTGCGCCCAGCCGTCACCGGCGGCCGGTGCGTACGCATGCGAGGAGCCGGAACTGCTCGAGGGACCCGGGGTGAAGAGGTCGAGGCCCTCATTGGCAAGCTCGAGCGAGAAGCGGCCAAGCGAACGCCAGACGCCACTCCGGCGACCCGTTCGCAGAACGTAGGCCTGCCGTCGCGCCAATCGTCGGGAGCGGCGAGCCGCCGGCGAGAAGACGAGCTGGACCGCGCTTCCCTCGTTCTCGGACAATCCCCTGAGAGCGGCGAGCACGGCCCGCGCCGGATCAGGGTCGTGCTTTGTCTCGAGCGGGAGCCAGCGCGAGACGAGCGGTCGCAACACGCACCAGATCGGCCGCGGTTGACGCAGCTCGCAACGTTCGATGCGGCCGGACGGCTCGAGCGAGACGCCTTCGACGGCGGCGCCGAGCGCGCTCCGCACCTGCGGTGCAATCCCATGCGCGCACCGCAGCTCGATCTCGAGTTGCTGTCCCTCAGTCGCGAACGTGAACGACACCCACGCCGGCACCCCGATCAGGTGCGGGCGCAGCAGAGACGTCAAGGTGCGGAAGAACCCAACGAGCGCCTGCCGCTCGAAGCTCTCCGGCAGGACGACGCGGAAGCAGGCTGCGGCGGTGGCGGCCCGACGTCGCAAGGCGACCCGGATGAGCCGCCCGGCGGCGACGAGCATCAGCGCAAGAGCACCGACAGCCACCGCGACCTCGAGGTAGTGAACGAGCGACGGAAGGCCGCTGAGCCGCGGATGCGTCAACCACGTGCCGAGCCGTTTCAGCTCGTTGGCGAGGTCGATGACGTGCCGGTGATGCCGGTGTCGCGTTGCCGCCTCAGCCAGGGCGGCAGGGGTGGGGTGAGTTATGCGAGACATGTCTGCTCCTCCTCAAAGAAGTAAGGCGCGTCGCCGGCCGCGATAGGCACACGCGGCCGGTGCGAAGCCAGGACCACGGCGCCAACGCCGTCGAACCCACACGCGGGCGCGTTCGAGGCGGCCTTCAGCCGCCCACGCGACGGTCGGCGTACAGCGGTGATCTGGTCGGTTGTCGGCGACGGAACAGTCGCGCCGCCGGGGCGCTCAGCTCTCTGCAAGTGGGCTATCCGCTTTGCTGTCCTTGGTGCTGTTTAGCCTGACCTGATGGCGGATCCGCAGCCGGGTGTCGAC
>JAVKST010000072.1:0-13914 GCA_039583515.1 Gaiellaceae bacterium | reverse complement strand
CTGCTACTCCTGCTGGCCCTCGCCGGAGCCGCGGTCGCCTGGGCCGTGGCCCGCCCGGGCGCGTCGGCGAGCGCGCCACGCCGCACATCGACCGCAGCCGTCCTGGCTACCCGCAAGAGCCGCAGTCGCGCCGCGACAGGCGCGACGACGCTACCGGCGGTGCAACCGCAGCAGCCCGCGGCGGCGACGCATCCTGCGAAGCAGCACCCACCGACCACGGTGGCGCGGACGGCGTCCCGCACGGGCACCACGGCTCCACCGGCGGCGACAACGCAACCGCCACCGGCGACCAGCACGCGGACGACCACGGAGCAGACCACCGAAGGGGCGACGACGACGGCCACGACGGCGCCCACGACCGCGACAACCGCCGCGACAACGGCCACCGTCACAACGCCTCCGACGACGGCGGCCGCGACGCCTTGAGCGCCTGACCCGCTCAGGCCCAGACGCCGAGCGTACGGAGCCGGCCGTGGGCACGCAGCCGCAGCGACTGCTCGAGGCGCTCGGCTGCAAGCTCGTCGGCCGCCGCGGCCCGGACGGTCACCGTCGCCGTGCCGTCCAGGTTGCTGACGTAGACGTCCGCCTCACGCTCGTTCGCCAGATCCTCGCGCAGCGCGTCGACCGCCGCCGAGACGTCGGCCGTCAGCGGCACCGGCACCGTGACCTCCGCGAAGGTCTCGCGGCTCCGGATCGACGCGTTGACGATCGTGTCCGAGGAGAGCTTGCTGTTCGGGACCACGAGGCGCCGCCGGTCGAGCATGCGAATGAAGGTGTACGTCAGCCCGATCTCCTCGATCACGCCGTCCGTCCCGGCGTAACTGACGCGGTCGCCGATCCGCACCGGCTGCGTGATCGCGATCAGCAGCCCGGCCACGAAGTTGCCGAGTGTCTGCTGCGACGCGAAGCCGACGATCACACCGAGAACCGCCGAGGACGCGAGGAGACCGCCGGCGATCGCCCGCACCTCCGGGATGACGAGCAGAGACGAGAAGAGCCCGACGACGAGGATGACGACCGTGACGCCCCGCCGCACGACGCGATAGCGCGTCTCCGACTCGGGCGGCAGCGGCCGCCGGGCGAGCCACCAGTCGGCGCTCCGGGCGAGCAGCGACACCACAGCGAAGACTGCGGCGGCGACCACCACGTGCCTCCAGAGCGGAGCCATACACGCCCCGGATTCGCCGCCGGCGCGGCGTTTCCTCAGTCGTCCAGGGGAAGCGGCCGGCGGCCCGCGAAGCCGTCTTCGACCCGATGCCAGTAACCGATCTCGTCCTCGCCGAGCCGCCAGCAGAGCAGGACCGTCTCCTCGCCGAGCAGCGCGGGGAAGTCGAGAAGCCCCGTGTCGACGTCCTTCACCTGTGCGCCGTGGCGTCCGATCTCGTCGACGAGCCGGGCGAGGCGCCGCGCGACCGCCTCGACCTCTGCGCTCGCCGCCGCCAGCTCCGCCGGAGGGATGCCGCCGCCGTTGCCCCGAATCTTGTGCTCCAGCTCCTCCTGCCGCCCGAGCGCGGCAACGTGCTCGCGCCGCGCCGCGACGAGCTGCTCGACGAGCGGCCGCACGTCGGCCAGCGCGGCGTTCGCCTCCTCGGGCGTGAAGTGGCGCATCGCCCGAACCCTATTCTGCGGGGTCGTGAACGCAGAGGCCGTCGCAGCGCCGCGCCTTCCCCGCCGGCTCGTCCCCTGGATCGTCTTCGTCGGCCTGATCGCGGGGCTGAATTATGCGGCGCGCTTCGGCGGCGGCGGCGGCGGCAACACGCACCAGGAGGTGTACTCCTACGGGACGTTCGTCGGCGGAATCGTCCTCTACGGGGTCTGGGTCGGGATCGTGCTCCTCATCGTGGTGGACCGCTTCGACCTGCTCGCGTTCCGGCCGCCGCGTCGCTGGCCACCCGCGCTCGGCGGCGCGGTCGCAGTGGCGGTCGGAATCTTCGCGTGGGAAGGCGTCGTGAGCACGCTGCCATTACCCGAGAGCCCGGGAAAGGAGCAGGGGCTCACGCCGACGCACTGGGAGCCGGCGCACGCCGCCGCGTTCGCGGCGAACCTCGTCCTCTTCGTCGTCGTCGCCCCGTTCGTCGAGGAGCTGACCTTCCGCGGGGCCGGCCAGTCGCTGCTCCGCTTCCTCGGACGCGTGCCGTCGATCCTCCTCGTCGGCGTCGCCTTCGGGCTCGCCCACGGGCTCGTCGAGGCGCTGCTCGTGCTCGTCCCGTTCGGCGCCGCGCTCGCCTGGCTGCGCGACCG
This sequence comes from Gaiellaceae bacterium, assembly GCA_039583515.1. GTDB lineage: Bacteria > Actinomycetota > Thermoleophilia > Gaiellales > Gaiellaceae > Palsa-739. Next base: position 11,673 of record JAVKST010000072.1, on the reverse strand, counting down.
CACCAGCAGCGTCGTCCCCGGGATGCTCGTGCACGCGCTGTTCAACGGCGTGGCGCTCGCCGCAGCCGTGCTGAGTTAGCTTCCTCGCGTGGCTAGCGACGACCGGCTGATCCGCAGCCTGCGCCAGCAGGTGTCCGACAACGACGTCGCGCTCGTCGAGGCGATGAACCGGCGGCTCGAGCTCGTCGAACGGATGTGGAGCTACAAGGAGTCGCGAGGGCTCGAGGTGCTGGACCCGGAGCGCGAGGAGTGGATGCTCCGCTATCTCGGCCGCGCCAATCGAGGACCGCTGTCGGCCGCCGGGCTCGACGAGCTGTTCGCGGCCGTACTGGAGCTGACGAAGAAGGAGCTGCGCGCGCGGCGCTAGCCGTTAGTCCTCTTCGTCCTCGACGACGAACTGATCCGGGGTCACGTCCTCGAGAAAGCTGCGGAAGCGGAGCACCTCGGCCTCGAGCTGCTCCTCGTCGACGTCCTCGCCCTCGAACTCGATCGCCGACTCCTCGATCACGCGGTCGGCGGCGAAGATCGGCGCCTCCGCGCGAATCGCGAGCGCGATCGCGTCGGAGGGGCGCGAGTCGACCTCGATCTCCTGCCCGTCCTGGACGACCGTGATCTGCGCGTAGAACGTGTTCTCGCGCAGCTCCGTCACCGTGATCCGGGCGATCGAGGCGCCGAGCTGCTCGATCATGTCGCTCACGAGGTCGTGCGTCATCGGACGCGGCGAGGCCTGGCTCTGCAGCTTCATGAGGATCGCCGCCGCCTCCGGATGGCCGATCCAGATCGGCAGGAACTTGTTTCCGTCCGCGGTCTTGAGGAGGACGATCGGTTGCTTGCCGACGAGATCGAAGCTGACCCCGTAGATGAGCATCTCAATCATCGCGCCTCGGCCTCCTTCCGAATATAGCTCAGGCCGCACAGCCGAAAACCGCGTATCCGGCAGGAGCAGGGCCGCGTTCCACCGCAGATGCACCCGCTCTGGCTGGACGACCTGGAGTCGCTCGAGGCGATCTCGCAGAACGCCGAGGCGCGGAAGATCTTCCTGCGCATGGCCGCTATCTCGCAGAGCGGGCGCACGTCCAGCTTCCTCGCCGAGATCGCGTCCGACCGCGACCTCGACGAGACGACGAAGGTGCGCCTCGCCGAGCTCGCGCAGGACGAGGCGTTCCTGCTTGCGGTCGAGGAGTACCTCGTCCGCACGCACCGCGTCCACTGAGCGGCGGGGACGACGCCGCTACAATCGCCCTCCGCGGGCGATTAGCTCAGCTGGTTAGAGCGCCGCTCTGATAAGGCGGAGGTCCCTGGTTCGAATCCAGGATCGCCCACTCCCGCCGGGCCCGCCGCCCGTGCAGGAGCCGCCGGCGCAGCGCCGAACTCCCTTGACCGCCGCTCGTGCGCCTGCGCACGATCGACGCTTCGCCTCATCGACAAGGAGGATCGGATGGACGTGCAGGACGGCCCCGGCGTCGCGATCGACGGCGATGTCCGTTACCTCGAGCAGCTCGGCTACCGGCAGCAGCTGAGCCGGGTGATGGGCATCTGGCCGAACTTCGCGCTCGGCTTCACCTACCTCTCGCCCGTCGTCGGGATCTACACGCTCTTCGCCTACTCGCTCGCCACGGGCGGCGGCGCGGCGTTCTGGGCGATCCCGATCGTGGTGGCCGGCCAGTTCATGGTCGTGCTCGTCTTCGGCGAGGTGGTCTCGCAGTTCCCGATCGCCGGCGGCATCTACCAGTGGGCGCGGCGGCTCAGCGGCCGCGGCTACGGCTGGTTCACCGCGTGGATCTACACCTGGGCGCTCCTCGTCACGGTCGCCGCCGTCGCCTACGGCGCGGGGCCGTACGTCGCCTCGCTCTTCAACGCCAACGCCTCGAAGTGGTTCGTGATCGGGACGGCGATCGTGCTGATCGCGATCGCCTCGGTGATCAACCTCTTCGGCGCACGTCTGCTCTCGAAGGCCGCGACGATCGGGCTCGCCGCCGAGATCGTCGGCGCCGTCGTGATCGGGCTCTACCTCCTGATCGGCCAGCACCGCCAGCCGTGGAGCGCGCTCCTCCACCACCAGGGCGCGGGCGGCGGCTCCTATGTCGGCGCCTTCCTCGCGGCGGGGCTGATGGCGATCTGGATCTTCTACGGCTTCGAGGCGTGCGGCGACGTGGCCGAGGAGGTCAAGGACCCGTCGCGCCGGATCCCGCGGGCGATGAGGATGACGCTCGGCGTCGGCGGCGCCGTGTCCGCACTGCTCGTGATCGCGCTCACCCTCTCGGTGCCGAGCCTCACCGACGTGGTGAGCGGCAAGGACGCGGACCCGGTGGGGACCGTCTTCAACGCGTCGTTCGGCTCGGTGACCGCGCACCTCGCGTTCCTGGTGATCGTGCTGGCCTTCGTGAGCTGCACGCTCGCGATCCAGGCGGCATCGGCGAGGCTGCTCTTCTCGCAGGGCCGGGACGGCGTGCTGCCGGGAAGCTCGTTGCTCTCGCGCGTCTCCCCGCGCTTCCACATGTCCCCGTGGGCGGTGGCGGTCGCGTTCGTGATCCCGTCGGCGATCATCCTCGCGACCTACAACTCTCCCAGCGCCCTGACGAAGATCATCGACTTCGCGACAGTGGGGATCTACATCGGCTTCCAGCTCGTCGTGCTCGCCGCGCTGATCGCACGGCTGCGCGGCTGGAGGCCGCAAGGTGCGTTCAGCCTCGGCGACTGGGGCCTACCGGTCAACATCGTCGCGCTGGCCTACGGCGTCGGCGCGATCGTGAACCTCATGTGGCCCCGCACGCCGGGGACGCCCTGGTACGACAACTACATCGTCCTCGTCTCCGCGCTCGTGGTCGCCGGCGTGGGCGCGATCTACGGACTCCTGCTGCGGCCGTACGCGAAGGGCGACGCGCCGGCCGGAGACGCCGTCCCCGAGGAGCACGAGGCCAGCTTCGCGAGCTAGTTCCCAGTCCTTCCCGGCACCGAGCGGGCCCGGCTAGCGCCGGGCCCGCTCCGCCGCACTCTCGAGCGTCTCGGCGAGCTCCGCGAGCTCCGTCTCGTCCGCGAACGGAAGCTCCACGCGTGCGCCGGCGACGCGCGCGTCGGCGCCGGCCAGCTCGCGCAACGCGACCGTCACGCGCTCCGCAAGCGCCGGATCGACGGGCACTGCCTTCGTGCGCGGCCGCTGCCGCGCTCCGGCCCAGCGTGCCCGCTGCTCGGCAGCTCGTACCGACAGCCCCTTACGGACGATCTCCCGGGCGAGCCGGCGGCGGCCGTCGTGGTCCGGCACCGCGAGCACCGCGCGAGCATGCCCTTCGCTCAGCTGGCACCGCTCGACCATCCCGAGCACGTCGTCCGGGAGCTCGAGCAGGCGGATCCGGTTCGAGACCGACGGCTTGGAGCGGCCGACCCGCTCGGCGACCTCGCCGAGCGCGAGCCCGAACTCGTCGACCAGCACCGCATACGCCCGCGCCTCCTCGACCGCCGTCAGCTGCTCGCGCGCGACGTTCTCGACGAGGCCGAGCAGAAGCGTCTCCCGCTCGTCCGCCTCGCGAATGACCGCCGGAACGGTCTCGCGCCCCGCTTCGCGCGCCGCGCGCCAGCGGCGCTCGCCCGCGACGATCTCGTACCCGCCCGCGACGCGCGGGCGGACGAGCAGCGGCTGGATCACCCCCTGGCGCCGAACCGACTCCGCCAGGCCGGAGGCGGCTTCGGGCTCGAAGCGGCGGCGCGGCTGCCGCGGGTTCGGGTGAACGGCGTCGACCGGCAGCTCGAGCAGCTCGCTGCCTCCCGGCTCGACGTTGCCCAAGAGCAACTCCAGGCCGCGGCCGAGGCCGCGACGCCCAGGACCTTGATCAGGTGCGCTCGACAAGCTCCATCGCCACCTTCCAGTAGGCGTCGGCTCCGGCGGAGCGACGGTCGTAGGCGATTGCGGGAAGACCATGGCTCGGCGCCTCCGCGAGACGGATCGAGCGCGGCACGATCGTGCGGAAGACAAGCGGCCCGAAATGGCGGCGCACCTCGTCGGCGACCTCCTGCGCAAGCCGCGTCCGCCCGTCCACCATCGTCAGCAGCACGCCGCCGATCCCGAGACGCGGATTGAGCCGGCGACGGATCAGCTCGATCGACTGCACGAGCTGAGAAAGCCCCTCGAGCGCATAGTACTCCGCCTGCACCGGGACGAGGACGCTGTCGGCGGCGGCGAGCGCGTTCACCGTGAGCGGGCCGAGCGACGGCGGGCAGTCGAGGAAGACGAAGTCGTACGGCTCGCTGCCGGAGCCGAGCGCGTCGGCGAGGTAGTGCTCGCCGTCTTCGCGGCGCGCCAGCTCGACCACGGCGCCGGCGAGGTCGGGCTTCGCGGGGACGATGTCGAGGTTCGCGAACGCCGTCGGCCTCACCAGCTCGGCCAGCGGCGCACCGTCCAGCAGGTCGTAGCTCGACGTGCCGTTCGCACGCATTCCCAGCCCCGACGTCGCGTTCGCCTGCGGGTCGAGGTCGATCACGAGCGCCCGCTGCCCGGCCTCCGCCAGGCAGGCGGCGAGGTTCACGGCGGTGGTCGTCTTGCCGACGCCGCCCTTCTGGTTCGCGAGCGCGTAGATGCGGGCCATGGCCGAAGCCATTGTCGCTATGCCAGCGGACGCTTCTTCGCGACGCCCGGGCGCCGCGGGAAGCCCGGCGGCGTCGGCGCGATCTTCGGCAGGACGGCGAGGCCCGTGTGGAGCTCGGGCTCGCCGCCGCCGAGCTGCGCGGAGACGCGACCCAGTGCTCGGAGATCTGCCGTGTCGCCCACCCACAGGAGCGCAGCGCCGCCGGTGGCGACGAGCGGCAGGCACCACTCCGCCGCAACCGGCGGCTGCGCGAGCGCCTTCGCGAGCGCCACGCCCCACGACTCGAGCGGCTGCTCCTCGGCTCGGCCCCAGACGACGGTCGCGTTCGGCGGCGCCCAGCGGCGCAGGAAGTCGCACTTGCGCCGCGCCGCCTCGAGCAGGGTCACCTCCCGCGCCGGCAACGCAGCCGCGAGGGGGATGCCGGGAGAGCCGCCGCCCGAGCCGACGTCGACGATCGCGCCGCCGAAGCGCTCGACCAGCGGCAGCGCGCGCAGCGCGTCGTCGAGCAGCATCTCCCGCGCCCGGACCGGCTCGCGGAGCGACGTCAGGCCGGGAGTGGCCGCGACGGCCGCGAGCCATTCCCCGAGGTCACTCGGGCAGGACGACGACGTAGCGATTCGGCTCCGTTCCCTCGGAGGTCGTCGTCACGCCCTCTGCGTCCTTCAGGCGCAGGTGAACGACCTTCCGCTCGACCGCCGTCATCGGCTCGAGCTCCTCCGCCCGCCCCGACTCGCGCACGCGTTCGGCCACGCGCACGGCCAGCGCCTCGAGCGTGGCCCGCCGCCGCTCGCGGTAGCCGGCCGCGTCGACGACGACCTCCTTCCGCTCGTCGCCGTAGGCGCGGTGCGCGATCGCGTTCAGGAGGTACTGGACCGAGTCGATCGTCCGGCCGTGGCGGCCGATCAGGAGGCCGACATCCGGCCCGGAGCAGGTGACGACGACCTGCTCCTCGTCCTCGCGCACGTCCACCGTCGCGGCGAGCTCGAGTGCGGCGACGACCTGCGCCACGAGCGCCCGCGCGTCGCCCGCCTCGCCGCCTTGCTCGGCCGCAGCCGCCTCGACGGCGTCCTCCGGCAGATGCGCCACGACGCGTGCGGGCTCGTAGCCGACACCGAGCAGGCCGCGCTTGCCCTCCGACACGACCTCGAAGCGCACGGCCGCCTTGTCGAGCGCCGGAAACCGCTGCTCGAGCTGGCGCAGCGCCGCCCACTTCGCCTCCCCAACGGTCTCGCCCGTCGTCTCGACCGTCAGGCCGGCGCTCATCGCCGGCTCGCTCGCTTCTTCCGCTTGACCTTGCGGGGAGCGCTCGCCCGCGGCTTCGGCTGTTGCGGCGTCCCCTCCGGCTCGGCGCCGTTGCCGCCGGACCCGCCGTCGTCCTTCGGCGACGTCCGCGAGCTGCGGCGCTCGACCACGGGTGCCGGGGTCTTCGGAATCAGCCGGCGCGTGATCAGGCCCTGCCCGACCGTCCAGAGGTTCGTCGTCACCCAGTAGAGGACGAGCCCCGCCGGGAAGCGGGCGATGAACGTCACGAAGATGAGCGGCATGATCATGAACAGCCGCCGCTGCATCTTGTCCGCGGTGGTCGCCATGAACTGCGTCGACGCCATCTGGCTCAGCACGTAGACCGCGAGGAGCACGTAGCCGCCCCAGTGCGACGTCGTCCCGTCCTTGATCGACGGGATGAAGTGGAGGAACGAGAGGTTCCCGCGGCCGAAGTCGAAGTGCTTGAGCGTGTAGTAGAGGGCGATGAAGACCGGCAGCTGCAGGAGCATCGGCAGGCACGAGGCGGCCGGGTTGATGTTGTTCTCCCGGTAGAACTTCATCAACTCCTCGTTCTGCTTCTGCTTGTCGCCCTTGTACTTCTTCTGGATCTCCTTCATCTGCGGCGCGAAGCGCTGCAGGTTCTGCATCGAGTGGATCTGCCGGATCGTGAGCGGCACGAGCAGCATCCGGACGACCACCGTCGTCGCGACGATCGACCACGCCCACGACAGCCCCAGGTTCGAGTGGAACCAGTTGAGGACGTGGCGCATGATCGCCTCGAGCTGGCTGAGGATGGGAACGGCGTAGACGATCATCGCACCGGGTCGAAGCCTCCGCGGCTCCAGGGGTTGCAGCGCAGCAGCCGCCAGCCCGCGAGCAGGCTGCCGCGGGCGAGGCCGTGCGCCCGCAGCGCCTGCACCGCGTACTCCGAGCACGAGGGGTGGTACTTGCAGGTCGTCGGGAAGAGCGCTCCGAACGTCAGCCGGTAGAGCCAGACGAGGCCGATACCGGCGAGCGCCGGCGCGCGGACGATGCGCCTCACGCCGCCACTCCGGCCTGAGCGAGCACCTCGTCGACGCGCTCCCGGAGCCAGCCGAAGCCGTTCGCCTCGGCCGCCTCCGCGAGGCCGGGCCGCACGATCAGGACGTAGTCGTGGCCCGGCTGGATGCTCTCGAGCCGCTCGCGCCAGAGCTCCCGCAGCCGCCGCTTGATCCGGTTCCGCTCGACGGCGCCGCCGACCGCGCGCGGGACCGAGAAGCCGAAGCGCGGCTCTCCCGGCTCCTCCTGGGGAAACCAGTAGAGGACGAGGTAGCGCGACGAGACGGAGCGGCCCTTGCGGTACACCGCGTCGAAGTCCCGGGAACGGGACAGGCGGTTGGCGCGCTTCACAGAGGGCACTCTAGTGCCGTCCGCAGCTACGCCGAGAGGCGGGCGCGTCCCTTGGCGCGGCGGCGCTTGAGGATCGCGCGGCCGGCGCGGGTCGCCATCCGGGCGCGGAAGCCGTGCTTGCGCTTGCGGCGGCGAACGTTCGGCTGATAGGTGCGCTTCACGAGTGCGAAAGACTGCTCTCTGGCAGAAAAATCCCCCGTTCGGGCGGGGAAGGGGAGCGCAGTATAGACGAGGTCCGTCCACCGTCTTGTCCACAGCCCGCCACCCCACGGACACGCTGCTCAGGACAGTTTCCCCCGCGGCTTTCCACAGCTGTGGAGGAATGCCGGCCGTGGCAAGACTCGCTGCAAACGGCGCGGTTTTGCCCTCCGGGAGACCGCTGTTATGCTGGCCGTCCGGGTCGGATCGAAGGAGGGGCGGAGCATCGGTGGAGCATCAAATCGAGCTGTCTGCGGAGGCGCTCTGGAGCGAGATCTCCGGGCGGCTCAGGGCAGCTCTCGACGGCGGAACGTACGGCAAGTGGTTCGGCGAGACGGAGCGGGTCGAGGTCGACGGCGACACGCTCGTCCTCACCGTCCCGAACGAGTTCACCCGCGACTGGATCGACCGCAACTTCCGCGGGCTGATCGGCGCCGCGGTTCGCGACGTCGTCGGCGCCGAGCGCGCAATCGAGCTTCGGGTCGGAGACGCGCCGGTGGAGGGACGCGCGCGGGTGACGCCCGTCGTTCCCGCGGTCCAACCGCTGCCGCTGCGGCCGGAGAGCGGCGGCTTCAGCGCCAAGTACACCTTCGACTCCTTCGTCATCGGCTCGTCGAACCGCTTCGCCCATGCGGCCGCGCTCGCAGTCGCGGAGGCGCCGGCACAGGCGTACAACCCCCTCTTCATCTACGGCGGCACCGGGCTGGGCAAGACGCATCTGCTGCAGGCGATCGCGCAATACGTCGCCGAGCACTCCTCCGAGCTCTCCGTCCGCTACGTGACGAGCGAGGCGTTCGTCAACGACTTCATCAACTCGCTGCGGGAGAAGTCGCGGATCGAGGGCTTCAAGCAACGCTACCGCGCCTACGGCGTCCTCCTGATCGACGACGTCCAGTTCTTCGAAGGCAAGGAGCGCTTCCAGGAGGAGTTCTTCCACACCTTCAACTCGCTCTACGAGGCCGGGTCGCAGATCGTCCTCTCGTCCGACCGGCCGCCGCGGGACATCGCGACGCTCGAGGAACGGCTGCGCAGCCGCTTCGAATGGGGGCTGATCACCGACATCCAGCCCCCCGACCTCGAGACGCGGATCGCGATCCTGCGCAAGAAGGTCAAGGTCGACGGGATCCAGGTGCACGACGAGCAGGTACTGACCTTCGTCGCCGGCCGCGTGTCGACCAACATCCGCGAGCTCGAGGGAGCACTCACGCGCGTCGTTGCCTTCTCGTCCCTCACCGGCCGGCCGATGACGGTCCAGCTCACCCAGGACGTCCTGCGTGACGTCTTCCCGCAAGGCGAGGCGGCGGAGGTCTCGATCAAGCGCATCCAGGACCTCGTCGCCGAGCGGTTCGACATGTCGATCGAGGAGCTCTGCGGCGACAAGCGCTCGCAGAACATCGTCTACCCGCGCCAGGTCGCGATGTACCTCTCGCGCGAGCTGACCGACTCGTCGCTGCCGAAGATCGGCAAGGAGTTCGGCGGCCGCGACCACACCACCGTCATCCACGCGACGTCGAAGATCGCCCGCTTGATCCGCGAGGACAGGTCTGTGTACAACCTCGTGCAAGAGTTGACGGCGCGTGTGAAGCAGGTGCGGTGACGGCTCGCGCCTGTGAGGACCGCCGGATCGTCCACAATGACCCTCCACACGCCGAGCAGCGCAACCAGGCCGCAGACGGCCGTCGTCCCCGTCGTCCACACTCCCTATTACTGCTACTGAGAATTCCTAGATGATCGAGAGTGACACCACAGTGGGCGCCGACCTGAGGATCGCGTGCTCGAAGGAGGAGCTCGTCCAGGGGCTCTCGCTCGTGGGGCGTGCGGTTTCGACGAGGACGTCCATCCAGATCCTCTCCGGGATCCTGCTCGAGGCGAGCGAGGGGGAGCTTCGCCTCGCCGCCACGGACATGGAGCTCTCGCTGCGCACGTCCGTCGCGGCGCAGGTGAGCGGGCACGGCGCCATCGTCCTGCCGGGGCGGACGCTCGTCGACATCGCGCGGCTGCTGCCGTCCGACGAGGTGACGATCGAGCATCGCGCTGCCGAGTCCGTCGTCCACGTCGTCTCCGGAAGCGCGAGCTACACGCTGCACACCTACAACGCGGAGGACTTCCCGCGGCTCCCGGACCTCGTCTCGACCCAGACCTTCGCCGTCGACCGCGCCTCCCTGCTCGAGACGATCACGCGCGTCGCGCGCGCGGCCTCTCGCGACGAAGCCCGGCCCGTGCTCACGGGCGTGCTCGTCCAGTTCACGGACGGCAAGCTCGTCATGGCGGCCACCGACTCGTACCGCCTCGCGGTGAAGAAGACCGAGCTGCCGGGGCCCGCACCGGAGCTGGAGGCGATCGTCCCCAGCCGCGCGCTGCAGGAGCTCGCCCGCGCGGCCGGCGACGGCGACGAGATCGCAGTCGGTGTGCAGGACAACCAGGTCGTGTTCACAGCCGGGGAGGTCTGGCTCACGACGCGCCGCATCGACGGCCAGTTCCCGAACTACCGGCAGCTACTGCCCGAGAGCTTCGAGCACGAGCTGACGATCCCCCGCGGAGAGCTGCTCGACGTCGTCCGCCGCGCCGCGGTGATGATCCAGCGCGCGACGCCGCTGCAGCTGCGCTTCGCCGAGGGCGAGCTGACCGTGGTGGCGCGGACGCACGAGGTCGGCGAGTCCCGCGAGTCGCTGCCCGTCCCGTACGCCGGCGAGCCGCTCGAGATCGGCTTCAACGCCGAGTACCTGCGCGACGGGCTCGAGTCCGTGGAGGGCGAAGACGTGAAGGTGAAGCTGATCAGCCCGCTGCGGCCGGCGGTGCTCCAGGGCCCCGACGGCGACTTCACGTATCTCGTGATGCCGATCCGCCTGCCGGGCTAGCCGGCCGCTGATCGCAGAGCACCTCTCGGTCCGCAGCTTCCGCTCCTACGAGCGGCTGGAGCTCGCACTAACGCCGGGCCTCGTCCTTGCGGTGGGGCCGAACGGCGTCGGCAAGACGAACCTGCTCGAGGCGCTCCATGTCGCCACGCAGGGCTTCTCGCCCCGCACGCGAAACGACGCGCAGCTCGTGCGTTTCGGCGCCGGCGGCGCGCGGACGGCGGCGACCGGCCGCCGCGGCGAGGTTCGGCTGGAGCTCGAGGTGACGGTCCGCCCGGGCGAGGGGAAGCGCGCACGGGTCAACGGTGCTGCCCTGCGTACCGCTGAGCAGCTGCGCTCGACCGTCGCGACACTCGTCTTCACACCCGACCGGCTCGGCGTCGTCAAGGGCGCGCCCGCAGTTCGCCGCGCCTACCTCGACCGGGTGCTCGGCCGCCTTGCGCCTGCACGGGCGCCGCTGCCCGTCGAGTACGGAGCGGCCGTCGCCCAGCGGAACGCCGCGTTGCGCCGAGCTGCGGCCGGCTACTCCTCGCGCGAGGCCGTCGAGCCGTGGACCGAGCGGGTCGTGACGCTGGGGGCGGAGCTCGTGGCCGCGCGTCTCGACGCGCTCGACGCGCTTGGCGGACCTTTCGCGGAGCGCGCGGCGGAGCTCGGTCTCGACGAGTCCGCGCTCCGCTACGAAGGCGGGCCGCCGACACGCGAGCAGCTCGACGCGCGGCTCGAGCGCGACCTCGAGCGCGGCACGACGTCGCTCGGGCCGCACCTCGATGACGTCGTGCTCCTCGCGAGCGGCCGCGAGCTGCGGAGCTTCGGCTCGCAGGGCGAGCAGCGGCTGTCCCTCCTCGCGCTGCTCCTCGCAGAAGCGGAGGCGATCGTCGAGCGCACCGGCGTCCCGCCGCTCCTCCTGCTCGACGACGTGCTCTCCGAGCTCGATCCCGAACGGCGGCGGATCCTCGCGGAGCGCGTGCGCGGCGCCGGTCAAGCGCTCGTCACGGCGACGGACGTCGCGATGCTGCCGCTGCCGCCGGACCAGCTGGTGGAGGTGCGGCCCGGCACGGCCGCGGAGGCCGCGTGATGGAGCCGCTCGGCGAGGCGATTCGCGCCGAGATCCAGCGTGCGGGCGGCGAGTCCGGGGCGGCGGGAGACGTCTCGGTCGCCTGGCCGGACGTGGTCGGCGAAGAGATCGCTCGCAACGCCTGGCCGATGCGGACGCAACCGGACGGCACCGTCGTCGTCCACGTCCGCGACTCGATCTGGGGCTTCGAGCTGACGCAGCGCACCGCCGAGATCTCGGAGCGGCTGCCGGGGCGCCCGCGTCTGCGCTTCCAGCCGGGGCCGTTGCCCGACCCCGCGCCCGCGCCCGCGCCCGCGCCGCCCGAGCCCACGCC
>JAVKST010000071.1:0-14013 GCA_039583515.1 Gaiellaceae bacterium | reverse complement strand
GCTCACGCCGCCGCAGCTCGTGCGCCTCGCGCGGCGCGCCGGCCTGGGGCTCGCCCGCGCCGGCTCCGTCGCCCATCACGGCAGCGGCGAGATCTTCGTCGCTTTCGCCACCTCGACCGGGCGCTCGTTCCCCGACGGCGAGCTCGACCCGCTCTTCCAGGCCGCGGTCGACGCGACCGAGGAGGCGGTTCTCCGCTCGCTGTGGGCCGCCGTCGACACCACGGGACGCGAGGGTCGGCTCGTCCGGGCGCTGCCGCGGGAGAAGGCGCTCGAGCTCTACCGCGGCCGCGGCCGGTAGCTGCCGCCGTACAGCGGCAGCTCGAGCCCGGGGCCGACACGGTCCATCTCCTCCCAGAGCCGGTTGAGGCCGAAGCTGCCGCGCTCGCGCACGCGCTGCACCTGGTCGAGGTCGAGCACCGCCGTCACCACCTCCTCGCCGACGCCGGCCTCGTAGCGGACAGCTCCTTCCGGATCGATCACCAGGCTGCGTCCGTTCCCGACCGGCGCCGCGGCGTTCACGTTCACGACGGCGACCTGGTTGACGATCGCGTTCGCGCGCGCCACCACCGTCTCGGCCTCGCGGTCGGACGTGCCGGTCAGCGTGACCTGGAAGATCGCCTCGGCACCCTGCCACGCGAGCGAGCGGAAGATCTCCGGGAACGCGCCGTCGTGGCAGATCGCGAGCCCGAAGCGGCCGACGCCCTCGAGGTCGAAGCAGACGGTGCGCGTGCCCGGCTCGGTGGTTTCGTACGGCTGCCACGGGAAGCACTTGCGATAGCTCGCGACGAGCGACCCGCCCGGCGCCAGGACGACCGCCGTGTTCGCGACGGCGTCGCCCGCGCGCTCGTAGAGGCTGCCGGGCACCAGCCAGAGCCCTGTTTCACGCGCGAGGGCTCCCAGCCGCTCCGTCAGCTCGCCGGGCACGTCGACCGCGAGCTCCCGCGGCGAGACGCCCTCCTCCTCGAGCAGCGGCGGCAGCGCCATCAGGTGGAGCTCGGGCGTGACGACGAGCTCGAGCTCGTCGAAGGTGGAGCGGAGCGCGCGCACGTCGCGCTCGAACTTCTCCAGCGTCGCCGCGGGGTCGCCGGGGACGCCCGCCGTCTGCAGCGCCGCGACGAAGAGGGAACGGCCGGCCACGGCGTGAGATGCTATTCCGGCGATGGCGACGCGGCTGACGTACACGACCGGCTCCCGCGACGCCGACCTCGACCGCGCGTTCGACGCGGCGCTCGCGGAGGTGCGCGAGCGCGAGGCCGAGCCGCTCGCGCACCTCGGCGGCGGCCGCGACGTCGAGGCGGGAGAGCCGTTCGAGCGCGAGGATCCGTCGCGGCGCCGGCGCATCGCGAGCCGCGCGCGCGAGGGGGCCGAGCTCGTCCCAGAGGCCGTGGACGCAGCCCGGGCCGCCCAGCGAGAGTGGCGGCGGCTTCCGTACGCCGAGCGCCTCGCCTTCCTGCGCGAGGCGGCGCGGCTGATCGGCGAGCGCAAGCTCGAGCTCGCCGCGACGGTGAGCATGGAGGTCGGGAAGGTGCGCATCGAGTCGATCGCGGAGGTCGAGGAGGCGATCGACCTGATCGAGACGTACTGCCGGCAGGTCGAGGCGGCGGACGGCTTCGAGACGCCGCTCGGGCAGCTCTCGCCCGACGAGCGGAACACGGACGTCCTGCGCCCGTACGGCGTCTTCGGCGTGATCGCGCCCTTCAACTTCCCGTTCGCGCTCGGGTTCGGCATGGCGGCGGCCGCGCTCGCAGCGGGGAACGCCGTCGTGCTGAAGCCTCCGGAGGAGGCGCCGCAGTCGGGCGGCGCCGTGGCTCGCCTGCTGGTCGAGGCGGGCATCCCAGCGGGCGTCGTCTCGCTCGTCCACGGCGGCCCGGACACGGGCGAGGCGCTCGTCGGCGCCGGCGTCGACGGGATCGCGTTCACGGGCTCCGCCGAGGTCGGGCGCGAGATCGGCCGTCGTCTCTCGGCCGGGGCGTTCCCGCGCCCGGCGCTCGCGGAGATGGGCGGCAAGAATGCGGCCGTCGTCGGCGCGAGCGCAGACCTCGACGCGGCGGCCGAGGGCATCGCCAGGGCGGCGTTCGGCTTTTCGGGGCAGAAGTGCAGCGCCTGCTCGCGGGCGATCGTCGTCGACGAGGTGCACGACGGGCTCGTCGAGCGGCTGGCCGAGCTCGCGCGGACGACGGCCGTCGGTGACCCGGCCGACCCGGATGCCGTCACGGGCCCGGTCGTGAACGGGCAGGCGGTCGAGCGCTTCGAGCGGTCGGTCGCGGCGGCGCGCCGGGAAGGCCTTGTCGTGACGGGCGGCGACCGCGGCGACGATTCGGGCTGGTTCGTCGAGCCGACGGTCGTCGCCGGCCTTCCGCCCGGGCATGCGCTCACTCGCGACGAGCTCTTCCTGCCCTTCCTCACGGTGGTACGCGTCGCCGACTTCGCCGCCGCGCTCGCCGAGGCGAACGCGGTGCCCTACGGCCTGACCGCCGGCGTCTTCTCGCGCGACGACGACGAGCTCGAGGGCTTCCTCGACGAGGTCGAGGCCGGAGTCGTCTACGTCAACCGGCGCGCGGGCGCGACCACCGGCGCCTGGCCGGGCGTCCAGTCCTTCTGCGGCTGGAAGGCGAGCGGCCTGACCGGCAAGGGCGGCCTCGGGCCGTACTACGTCCAGCAGTTCGCGCGCGAGCAGAGCCGGACGATCGTCGGCTGACGGCTCGTCTAGGATCGCGGCGGTGGGGATCGCAGCCGCGCTCGTGCTCGCCGCCGCCTTCGGCGCCGGTGACCAGTACCTCGGCAGCCTCGCCGGCTCCGGACACGCGTGGGCGGGCGGCTGGGCGGTTGACGTGAGCCTGCTCTCGGCGCCGTGGCTCGTCGTCGGGTTCGTTGCCGGTGCGACGCGGCGCGAGCCGAGGCGCGCGGCGCTGCTCGGCCTCGCGTGCACCTTCGCGGCGATCCTCGGCTACTTCCTCCTCACCGACAGCCCGCTCGAGGGTGCGCACTACTCGCTCGCCGGCGTGCGCACCTTCGTGATCAGCGATCCCGCGCTTCTCGTCGGCGGCCTCGTAACGGGGCCGCTCTTCGACTGGTTCGGCCAGCAGTGGCGCACCCGGCGGGCGCTGCTCGGCGCGCTGCTCACCGCCGCCGCGCTCTGCCTCGAGCCGCTCGCACGGCGCGTCCCGCTCGCCCCGATGCGCTACCACGTCGCCTTCGCCATCACGCCGATCCGCTCCCACACGATCGTCGTCGCCGAGGTCGCCGCCGGTATCGCGCTCGCCGTCTACACCGCGGCCGGGGCGATCCGTTCGCGCGGCCACGGCTAGCCGCCTGAGTGGCCTTTGCCGTTTCCGGGCACACTCCGCGCGTGAGCCTCGGGGGCGAGCCGAGCATCGACCGCGTCCGGCGGCTGCAGTCGGTCACCGACGCGGCGCTCGCGCACCTGCAGCTCGACGACCTCCTCAACGCGCTGCTCGAACGGACACGGCAGATCCTCGAGGTCGATACCTGCGCGATCCTCCTCCTCGACGAGACGGCGGGCGAGCTCGTCGCCCGGGCTGCGCTGGGCATCGAGGAGGAGGTCGAGCGCGGAGTGCGCATCCGGCTGGGCGGGGGCTTCGCCGGCCGGATCGCGGCCGAGAAGCACCCGGTGATCCTCGACGACGTCGACCATTCCGACATCCTCAACCCGATCCTGCGCGAGAAGAAGATCAAGTCGATGCTCGGCGTCCCGCTCCTGGTCGAGGGCGAGGCCCGCGGCGTCCTCCACGTCGGCTCGCTCACGCCGCGCAAGTTCGGCCCCGAGGAGGTCGAGCTGCTGCAGCTCGTAGGCGACCGGGCCGCGCTCGCGATCGAGCACGCGCGGCTGTTCGAGGCGGAGCGCGCGGCGCGCCAGCGCATCGAGCACGTCCAGGCGGTCACCGACGCCGCGCTCACGCAGCTCGAGGTCGGCGACCTCCTCGCCGTCCTCCTGCCGCGGATCCGCGACATCCTCCGCACCGATACGTGCGCCGTCCTTCTGCTCGAAGAGGAGACGAATGAGCTCGTCGCGCGCGCCGCGCTCGGCATCGAGGAGGAGGTCGGGGTCCGGATTCCGCTGGGCGCCGGCTTCGCGGGAAGAGTCGCCGCCGAGGCGCGCCCGCTGGCGATCGACGTCGACGAGTACGAGGTCTTCAACCCGATCCTGCGCCAGAAGAAGATCAAGTCGATGCTCGGCGTGCCGCTGCTCGTGCGCGGCAACTCGCTCGGCGTCCTCCATGTCGGCTCGCTGTCGCCGCGCGTGTTCACGCTCGACGAGACCGAGCTGCTCCAGCTCGTCGCGGAGCGCGTCGCGATCGCGATCGAGCGCGCCCGCCTGCACGAGGAGACGGTGCAGCTCGATCAGCTGAAGCTCAACTTCGTCGCGATCGCGTCGCACGAGCTGCGTACGCCGGCGACCTCCGTCTACGGCGTCCTGGCAACCCTCGCCGCGCGCGGCGAAGAGCTGAGCGAGGAGCTGCGGGCCGAGCTGCTCCGCGCCGGAGTCGAGCAGGGCGAGCGACTGCGGCGGCTGCTCGAGGAGCTGCTCGACCTCTCCCGCCTGGACGCCCGCGCCATCAGCGTCGACCCTCGGCCGCTCGTGCTCCGTGCCGCACTCGCCGAGGTCGTCGAGGGAGCGCTCCCGGGAGCGCGCGGCGTGGAGCTCGACGTGCCCGAGGACCTGGCCGCGATCGTCGACCCGCTCGTGCTCGAGCGCGTGGTCTCGAACCTCCTGACGAACGCCGCCCGCTACGGCCGGCCGCCGATCCGCGTCGCCGCGGAGCAGCGCGACCGGCACCTGCGGGTCGCCGTGGAGGACTCCGGCCCGGGCATCCCGAAGGAGCTCGAAGACCGGCTCTTCGACCGCTTCGCCCGCGGGAGCGACGCCGGCAGCGGCCTCGGGCTGGCGATCGCGCGGGCGTACGCGCAGGCCCACGGCGGTGAGCTCGTCCACGCCCCGCGCGGCGCGGGTGCCCGGTTCGAGCTCCTCATCCCGCAGAGCTGAGACTCAGCAGATCCGCTGCAGGCGGCCGCTCTCGACGTCGTAGAGGAAGCCGCCCGCCTCGACGCCGGCGAGATACGCGAACGAGCGGATCCGCTCGACGTCCCGGCACAGGGTCTCCTCGCGGCCGGCACCGACGGCGAGGGAGAGGCCCCGGGTGTCCGGGCCGCCGGCGGAGGCGATCGCCGCGTGGATCTCGTCCTCGCTTGCCGCGCTCATCCGGCAGTCGGTGTGCGCGACCACCATCGCTCGCTCGACGCCCAGCAGGTGCACGGCGACGACGAGCGTCTTCAGGACATCGTCGTTGACGCGCGCACCGGCGTTGCGCAGGATCTTCGCGTCGCCGGGCGCGAGGCCGAGCATCGCCAGCGGCTCGATCCGCGTGTCGATGCACGTGAGGACCGCCAGTCCCTTCGCCGCCCTGCCGGCCAGCCCGCGCAGCGAGAATTCGCGCGCGTACTCGTCGTTCGCGGCGACGACGTCGGCGAACGGCTCTTCCCCCACGCCCCGGGACGCTACCCGGACAGCGCCTTGCGAAGCGCCGCCAGCGTCTTCGGACCCACGACGCCGTCGACGCCGAGGTTGTTCGCGGCCTGGAACTTCTCCACCTCGACCTGCGTCGCCGGGCCGTAGTCGCCGTCGGCCGTTCCGGGGGAGAAGCCGAGCTTCGTGAGCGCGTTCTGCAGCGCCGTGACCTGCTTCCCCGTGTCGCCGGGCTTCAGCGTCTGCGTGAGGCCGCCTGTCGTCGAGGACGGCACCGTCGGGGCCGTCACCGCCGGGCTCACCGTCGGCGGCGGCTGCGTCGACCTCGTGAGCTGCGCAGCCGGCCGCGGGCTGCCGCTGTTGAAGACCCCGACCCCGGCGAGGATCGCAAGCAGGACCGCGAGGGCCGAGACGGTGACGACCGCAAGCTGCGTCGTGCCGATCTCGTACCCGGCGATGACGACCGGCTCGCGCCGGGTGCGGCGTCCGGGAGGAGGTCCGTCGTCCGGCAGAACCCACGCATCCTCGTCGTCGAAGACGCTGCGCGCTCCACGGCCCTGCGGCGGCTCGGGCTCGTCGAACCAGTCGTCGTAGCCCGGGTCGCCCTCCTCGCGACCCTCCATGCGGGGCAACGGTACAGCGTGGCGCCGCGTCGCGACAAGGGCGGTAGTCTCGCGCCGGTGGCGGGGAGGGCCGGATGACTGCGCTGCTGATCGGGCTCGCGGTCGCGTTCGCATGGAGCATGGGCGCCCACTACACCGGCGCAGTGATGGGAATGCCGCACGCGCTGCGCGCGATCGGCGCCTGGCCGGCGCTGTTCCTGATGGCGCCGCTGACGCTCCTCGGCGCCACCTTCGCCAGCCACGCCGTCGAGCGGCGAGTCGGCTCCGGGCTGACGGAGGGGCGGCTCTCCGTCACGCAGCAGGTGGTCGTGATCGGCGCAGCGTTCGCGCTCACGACGGCGTTCAACCGCCTCAGGATGCCGACGTCGACGATCCAGATCCTCGTGTTCGCGGTGGTCGGCACCGCGCTCGCGACCGGCACCGGAGTTCACTGGCCCGCGATCTGGCACCTGGCCGTCGTCTGGGCCGCCGCGCCTGTCGCCGCCCTCGTCCTCGGGGGCGCGTTCACGCTCGCGCTCGACCGCCTCCCGCTCGGGGGTCGGATCGGCGCCGCGCTGGTCGCGGTCGGGGCCGTGGCCGCGTTCGCGATGGGGGCGAACGATGTCTCGAATGCGAGCGGCGCGCTCGTCGGGACCGGGACGTTCGGCCCGCTCGCGGCGGGCGCCGTCGGCGGCGCGGGACTGGCGTTCGGCATCGTCACCTGGGGAAAGCCGCTCCTCCGCCGCGTCGCCTTCGAGATCGTCGCCGTCGACCGCGCGATGGCGACGGCTGCGCAGCTCGTCCAGGCGGCAGTCGTCCTCGCCGCCGTGGGCTTCGGCTTCTTCACCTCGATGAACCAGGCGCTCGTCGCGGCAATGGCCGGCGCGGGCTTCGCCCGCGGCCGCGAGGCCGTCCACGTGGAGACGCTGGTCGGCATCGTCCAGGGCTGGCTGCTCGGACCGGGCGCCGCGCTCGCGCTCGCCTACGTCCTCGGCCTCGCTGCTCGCTAGTTTCGGGCGGCATCGATGGGTTCGGTCGCGTCTCGGCGGACCTTCTCAACCGCGTCCTCCTGGCGCGGCCGATCAAGGAGCCGATGTAGCGAGGGGGGCGGGAGGAGGTGGGGCCGGCGTCGCGAACGGAGCGCTTCTTCCGCCGTCAGTCGGTGAGGAGCCGCGGGAGGCGCCACAGCCGGCGCCTCCCGCTCAGACGCCGAGGACGACAGAGAGCGCGTCGACGACAGCCGGGTCGAAGTGCCGCCCGGCGCACCGCCGAAGCTCGGCCGCGGCCTCCTTGCGAGTGAGCGCCGGCCGGTAGGGGCGGTCGGTCGTCATCGCGCTCCACGCGTCGCACGCGCAGACGATGCGAGCCACGAGCGGGATCTCCTCGCCGGCGAGGCGGTCGGGATAGCCGGTACCGTCCCACCGCTCGTGGCAGGAGCGGACGACGCGGCCGACGCGGCCGATCAGCCCGCCGATCGGCTCGAGCATCTCCTGGCCGAGGACGGTGTGCGTGTTCATGAGCGCCCACTCTCTGGGATCGAGCTGCCCGGGCTTGTTGATGACCGACGCGGGGATCTTCACCTTCCCGACGTCGTGGAGCAGCGCCGTGAACTCGGCGACGTCCTGCTCGTCCGCGTCGAGGCGCAGCCTCGTTGCGACCGCGCGCACGAGGTCGACCACGTCACGGCTGTGGGTGCCCGTGTACTCGTCGTCGGCCTCGATCACCTCGCCGAGCAGGAGAGCGGTGTGCCGGTACGCGGTCGAGAGCTCGAGTACCTTCGTGTTCTTCTCCTCCCGCTCGGCCGCGATGCGCTTGACGATCAGCAGCACCGGCAGGAGCAGGAGCATGGCCTCCGGGTGCCGGTGGGCGGGAAACGCGGCGAGCAGCCCGAGCGGGGCGAGCAGCACGTCGTACGAGGCGGCCGCGGCGATCGTGCGCCCGTGGTCCCGGAGGGAGACGCGCTCGAACGAGGCCCGCTGCAAGAGGTAGGTCGAGAGGAAGTCGATCGCGAACTGCGCGAGGAGTGCCGCCGCGTAGAGCGGCAGGTCGCGCCAGCGCGGCTCCCGCACGTTGGCGAGGTAGAGGACGAGCGCGGGGCCGATCGTGAACCAGCACGCAGCGATGTTGAGGAAGGCGGTCTTCTCGAGCGGCAGCCGGCGCCGGACGACGGCCGGCACCTCCGCGAGCAGCATCGACGCGCAGACGACGAGCGGCAGGATGCGCAGCGGCAGGACGAACCACATGACGACGAAGACGGCCTCCGACGGGACGAGCCAGAGCGTCGGGAACTCGATCTGCACCTGCCGGGCGAGCGCGTAGGCGAGGATCGACACGAGGACGGCGACCGTCGAGACGCTCCGGTGCTCGGGAAGGAGCAGCGCCGCCGTCGCGAGTGCGAGGAAGGCGGCAACGAGCGCACGGCCGATCGTCGGACGCTCGAACGGCTTCGACGCCGCTTCGCGCGCCAGTTCGAGCAGCGCGTCGTCGCCGAGCGGGTGGGCAAGCGCCGAAGGTGCCTCGACCGTCACCCTCAGATGATCGGCAGCGGAACAGGCGACGCTTGAGCGCGCGCGGAGAAACCCTCGTTCGAGTGCTTCCCGCCCCTCGCCCGGGTGATTGCCCCGCCGACGGCGCGGATCCAAGCTTGGCCTACGGTTCCTGCGGCCTGGAGGGATAGAGATGAGCGGAAGAGGATTGCGGATCGGCGTGGCGCTCGCGATCGGCGTGGCGGCCATCTGCGCGGCGGTTCCGGCCGCGTCCGCCGGAGCCCTGCTGCCTTCGTGTGGGACGACGTCGCATCCGTTCACGGCGTGGGGCGATTCCGGCTCGTACTGCGCGTTCCCGAACCTCGGCTTCGAGGAAGGGACGAGCGGCTGGACCGTCCTGGGCAAAGCCTCCGTCGTCGCGGCGAACGAGCCGTGGGACGTCTCCGGCCCCGGCACCCACGCGCTCAGGCTCGGGCCCGGCGCGAGCGCGCTGAGCGCGCCGCTCCCGGTGAGCCTGCTCGACCCGTGGCTGCGCTTCTTCGCGGAGAGCACGCAGACGACGGGAGCGCTCGACGTGCACGTGATCTTCCGCGGGCTGCTCGGCAACCTGACGGGCTTCCTCAACTACGGCAGCCTCGCTCCGAACGACTTCTCGAGCTGGCAGGCGACGCAGCGGATCTCGTCCCTGCTCGCCCTCCCGCTCGGGACGTCCGCCGTCCAGGTGCTGATCACGAACGCGTCGCGGTCGGGCTCGTGGCAGGTCGACGACTTCTACCTCGATCCGTGCGTCTCGCGCTTCGGCGGCTAGCCGGGAACTCGACGTGAAGCCGTCAGCCACCCGTCACGCCTTCGCGGCTAGCGTCCTCGTCATGGCGGCGAGGGCGGCGACACCGTGGGGCAAGGCGGAGCTCGTGGAGGAGCTGACGGTCCCGCAGCGGGCGGGGACGAAGCGGTTCGCATCGCGGGTCGAGCTGCTCGAGACGACGGCGGGCGAGCGGCTCGTCCGCTTCTCGTACTCGAGCGGCGACACCGCGCGGCGCGGACCGGTCACTCTCCGGGAGCGAGACATCGGACGGCTGAAGGCCGCCCTCGCGCAGCATCCGGCGCTGGCGGAGCTGCTCTCGCTTTAGGCGACGGCGGCCAGCGCGCGCTCGCGGGCGGCGTCGACGAGCGACGCGAGCAGGAGCGCTCCGTCGTCCGACCCGAGCAGCGGGTCGACCGCGTGCTCGGGATGCGGCATCAGGCCCATGACGTTGCCGGCCCCGTTGCAGACGCCGGCGATGCCTTCCACCGACCCGTTCGGGTTGTCGAGGTAGCGGAGCACCACCTGGCGCGGGTCGAAGCGGGCCGGCGGCAGGTAGCGGCCGTCGCCGTGCTTCACGGGAATGACGAGCCGCTGCGCGGCGCTGCAGCGCGCCGTGAAGGGCAGGTCGTCCCGCTCCACCGTCAGGGCGACGTCGCGGCAGACGAACCGGAGCGATGCGTTCCGGACGAGCGCGCCCGGCAGCAGCCCCGCCTCGCAGAGGATCTGGAATCCGTTGCAGATGCCGAGCACGAGCCCGCCGGCCGCTGCGAACTCGCAGGTCGCGGCCGTGGCAGGGGAGAAGCGGGCGATCGCGCCGCAGCGGAGGTAGTCGCCGTACGAGAAGCCCCCGGGGAGGACGACGGCGTCGAGGTCGGGCAGCTCCCGCGCCTCGTGCCAGACCGGCACCGCCTCGGCGTCGAGGGCGGCAAGGGCCCAGAGCGCGTCGCGGTCGTCCTGCGAGCCGGGATAGGAGACGACTCCGATCCGAGGCTGGGGGCTAGCCAACGATCTCCACCTCGTAGCTCTCGATCAGCGGGTTCGCGAGCAGCTGCGCGCACATCTCCTCCACCTCCGCCTTCGCCGCCGCAGCGTCCGCCGCCTCGAGCTCGAGGTCGATCACCTTGCCGACGCGCGCCGCGGAGACGGAGAAGCCGAGATGGCCCAGGGCCGAGCCGACCGCCTCGCCCTGCGCGTCGAGGATGCCGGTCTTCGGCCGAACGAGCACGGTCGCCCTCACGCTCCGAACACCACCGTCGGGTCGTCGAGGTAGCGCTCGAACGGGATCGTGGTCAGCCGCTCGAACGCCTCGACGTACTTGGCCCGTGTCCGTTGCACGATGTCGTCCGGCAGCTCCGGTCCGGGATCGGTCTTGTTCCAGCCGGTCGTCTCGCAGTAGTCGCGGACGTACTGCTTGTCGAAGCTGTCCTGCGCGTGCCCCGGCTCGTAGGAGGCGCCGGGCCAGAAGCGCGACGAGTCGGGCGTCAGCGCCTCGTCGCCGAGCACGAGGTTCCCCTCCGGGTCGAGGCCGAGCTCGAACTTCGTGTCGGCGATGATGATCCCGGCCTTCCATGCGTGGTCGGCCGCGGTCTTGTAGAGACGGATCGAGACCCGCTCCACCTCGCGCAGCCGCTCCTCGCCGACGAGCTCCGCCGCCTGCTCGCGCGTGATGTTCTCGTCGTGGCCTTCCTGCGCCTTCGTCGCCGGCGTGAAGATCGGTTCCGGAAGCTTCTCCGACTCCTGCAGCCCCTCGGGCAACCGATGGCCGCAGACCTCGCCGGTCGCCTTGTAGTCCTTCCAGCCCGAGCCGGTGATGTAGCCGCGGACGACGCACTCGATCGGCAGCATCTCGAGCTTGCGGCACTCCATCGAGCGGCCGTCCTCGCGGATCGCGAGCATGTGGTTCGGGACGATCGACCGCAGCAACGTGAACCAGTAGCCGGAGAGGCCGGTGAGGACGCGCCCCTTGTCCGGGATCTCCGTCGGCAGGACGACGTCGAAGGTCGAGATGCGGTCGCTGGCGACGAGCAGCAGGCGGTCGTCCTCGAGCGCGTAGATCTCACGCACCTTCCCCGAGGCGACGTGCTGGCCGGTTTCAGGCATGGGCGGGCTCCTCCTTCGGGGCGAGTTGGCGCAGGCGGGCGAACACGGTGTCGACGTGGCGCGTGTACGCGCGGAGGTCGAAGACGAAGGCGAGGTCGACGCGGCCGGCGATCTCCTCGTCGGCGCGGCAGAGCTCACGGAAGTCGAGCTCCTCCTCCCATGCGCGCATCGCGCTGCGCTGGACGAGGCGGTACGCGTCGTCGCGGGCGAGCCCGGACTCGACGAGCGCGTTGAGGACGCGCTGGCTGAAGAAGAGGAAGTGGCTCGACTCGAGGTTGCGCCGCATCCGCTCCGTCCGCACGACGAGCCCCTCGACGAGCCACTCGAAGCGGTCGAGCATGTAGTCGAGCGCGAGGAAGGCGTCGGGGATCACGACCCGCTCGGCCGACGAGTGCGAGATGTCCCGCTCGTGCCAGAGCGCGACGTTCTCCAGCCCGACGAGCGCGTGTGAGCGGACGACGCGGGCAAGGCCGCAGATCCGCTCGGCGACCACCGGGTTCCGCTTGTGCGGCATCGCCGAAGAGCCCTTCTGCCCGTGGCCGAACGGCTCCTGCACCTCGCCGACCTCGGTGCGGGCGAGATGCCGGATCTCGAGCGCGAACGAATCGAGCGACGACGCGACGACGGCCAGCGCGGCCAGCAGCTCGGCGTGGCGGTCGCGCTGGAGGATCTGCGTCGACGTCGGCGCCGGCTCCAGCCCGAGCCGCTCGCAGGCGAGCCGCTCGAGCTCGGGATCGGTCGCGGCGTACGTCCCGACCGCGCCCGAGAGCTTCCCGACGCGCATCCCCTCGAGCGCGCGCGCGACCCGCTCGCGTCCGCGGGCCAGCTCGAACGCCCAGCCCGCGAGCTTGAGCCCGAACGTCGTCGGCTCGGCGTGCACGCCGTGCGTGCGCCCGATCTGCAGCGTCTCGCGGTGCTCCTCCGCGCGCGCGGCGACGGCCGTGAGGGCGCGGTCGATTGCTTCCACGATGAGCTTCCCGGCGTCACGTAGCTGCAGCGAGAGCGCCGTGTCGACGACGTCCGAGGAGGTGAGGCCGTAGTGGAACCAGCGGCCCTCGTCGCCCAGGCGCTCCGCGACCGCGTCGACGAACGCCGCGGTGTCGTGGTGGAGGGTCGACTCGAGCTCCGCGACCCGCTCCGGCGTCGGCGGCGTCGCACGCTCGCCGATCGCGGCGGCGGCGATCGCGGGGACGACTCCCAGTTCCGCCCATGCGGCCGTCGCGGCGAGCTCGACCTCCAGCCAGGCGCCGAGCTTGCCCTCGTCCGACCAGATCCTCGCCATGGCCGGACGGGAGTAGCGCGCGATCACGTCGCCAGTCTAGAGAGCCTCGAGGTCGGCGCCCGCCCGAAGGCGAGAGTCCCCCGGCCGGGGGACTTGCGCCTCCGGAAAGGGGCGCTACCCTGCCGCACTCTTACCCCTTGAAACCTGTAGGAAGCTCACTTGTGAAGTATGTAGCCGCTCTGGCCGCAGCCGCAGCGGTCGCCCTCTCCGTCGTGTCCGTCGCCTGGGCGGGCTCGACGAACAGCCTGCTCCCCGTGTTCACGCCCGATCCCGCCGCCTGGCTGAAGCTCCTCCGGGAGGATCCTCAGGACCCGCAGCCGACGCAGCAGCAGGACACCACCGTCTCACTCTACGAGCAGACGACGAACGCGAAGCTCTTGCAGCGGCAGGGCTGCCGCGCCGCGGACGAGGGGCGGAGCGGCGTCGCCATCCTCGACTTCGGCAAGCCCGCGTACAACGGCCGCCACTACGGCACGATCCTCTTCTCGGGCAGGTTCGCGGCCAACTGGAAGATCACGAGCGCGCTGCTCGCGTACGCGCGCGGCTACGCCCAGTGCGCCGCCTCGCCGACCGCGTCGATCACGCTGGCGCGGGGGACGAGCAACTACCACCCGGCGGTGCCGAGCGCCTACCTGGCCGGACGGGCCTGGGCGCGCGAGACGCACAAGCTCGGCCTCCTGGTGGCAGCGGACGGGCTGTCGGCTCACGTCTCGTCGGCGGCGGCGGACGACGCGGAGCCCGCGTGGGATCCCGCCTTCCGTGCCACGTACGACTTCTTCCGCGGCTACGCGTCGCTCGGGGCCGGGGAGACCCTCTACGACTACGGGTCGCTCGACGGTGGCATCGGCGCGATCTGGACTGCGCGGCAGGCGTACGACGTCTCCGGCGGGATGCGCGATACGCAGGTGCTGCCGGAGATCTACAGCCCTGCCATGGCTGCGGAGTGGGCGCAGCTCGCAGCGGTTGCCCAGCACCGGCTGCACGGGCAGGTGCGGTTCGCCGGGGTGCTGACGCAGGTCGCGCCGGGCTGCGGGTGCAGCCTGAAGCCGGCGGCTGCGCACCGCGTGCTGCAGCGAGCCCTCGCGAACTACGGGGCCGACGCGACGCCGGTGCCGGCGGGCGGCTCGAACATGGGGGAGTACTGAGGGAGCCGGCGGCGCCTTCGGCTCCCGCGAGCTAGTGACGTAACCGGCAACGTTCGCCGGCTCCCCGGCCCGCGAGCACGCTACGCGCTGCGGCGTCCTCGGCCGTCC
>JAVKST010000070.1:0-14074 GCA_039583515.1 Gaiellaceae bacterium | reverse complement strand
CAGGAGTAGCAGGGCCGCCAGCACGGCCGTGCGCCGCGGCCCTCCCGCAGCGGCGCCGGCCGGCGGAGGGGGCAGGACTCGAGTCGCCTCCCTGGCCGTCGCGGCTGCGTCCAGGCCGGCCAGCAGGGCTTCTCCGTCCTGAGGCCGTGTCGAGGGGTCCTTGCGCAGCGCGCTCGCGGCGAGCGCCGCGAGGAGCGGCGGGGCGCCTGGGTTCAGCGCCTCGACCGGCGGAGGCTCCGCCGTCTGGTGCAGCCGCATCAGCTCGAACGGGTCGGCGGCGCTGAAGGGCAGGGCGCCCGTCAGCATCCGGAAGAGGACCGCGCCGAACGAGTAGACGTCGCTCGCGGGCTGGGCCGGATGGCCGGCCGCCTGCTCCGGCGACATGTACGCCGCCGTACCGAGCACCGTGCCGGCGTCGGTCAACGTCCCTGCCCCGGCTGCGCTGCGCGCAAGCCCGAGGTCGGCCAGCTTCGGCCGCCCTTCCTCGTCGAAGAGGACGTTCGCCGGCTTCAGGTCGCGGTGGACGATGCCATGAGCGTGCAGGTGGGCGAGACCGGCCGCCATCCCGCGGGCGAGCCGCTCGGCGTCGTCCGGCGGAAGGGCACCGTCCGCGAGCCGCTCCTCGAGCGTGGCGCCGGGCAGCCACTCCAGCGCCATGAACGGCCCGGCGGCGCCCTCGCCGTAGTCGTAGACGCGCATCACGTTCGCGTGCGCGAGCGCGGCCACGGCGTGCGCTTCGCGCCGGAAGCGCGCGCGGTCGGCCGACGGCGAGAGCAGCTTGAGCGCGACCGTCCGGTCGAGCCTGTCGTCGTGCGCGCGCCAGACCTCCGACATGGAGCCTCGTCCGCACAGCTCCTCGAGGCGGTAGCGCCCTGCGATCTCGTCCCCGGCTCTCACGAGTACGGTATTGCCGCCGTGGAGCGTCTACTCACCTACGATCAGGCACAGATCCGCGTGCTCGAGAAGGCGCGGCCGCTGGCCGTGGAGGAGGTTTCCGTCTCGGCCGCCGCGGGGCGGGTCGCGGCCGAAGATGTGCGGGCAACGGTCGACCTGCCGCCGTTCCCGAGCTCGGCGATGGACGGCTTCGCGGTTCGTGGCGCTGAACTGCCGGGCGTGCTGCGCGTGGTCGGGGAGGCCGCTGCGGGCGCCCCCTTCGCGGGGAGGGTCGGTGCGGGCGAGGCGGCCGCCATATCGACCGGCGCGGTTGTCCCGGACGGCGCGGATGCCGTCGTGCCGATGGAGGTCGTCCTCAACGCCGGCGACGGCGGCATCGAGGTCGCGGAAGCGCTCGAGGCGGGCACCAACGTCCGCCCGCGGGGCGGAGACGTCGCCGCCGGCGAGGTCGTCGTGCCCCGCGGCATCCGCCTCCAGGCCGCGCACGTGGCCGCGGCGGCGGCCGCCGGCGTGTCGCGGCTGTCGTGCTCGAGGCGCCCGCGCGTCGCCGTCGTCGCGACCGGGAGCGAGCTCGTGGCGCCCGGGCAGCCGCTGGCCGCCGGACAGGTGTACGAGGCGAATGCGGCGATGCTCGCTGCCGCCGTCGCGCAGGCCGGGGCCGAGGTCGTCGGCGCCGAGACCGTGGGTGACGACGAGGCGCTCCTTCGTGCGGCGCTGGAGCGCGGGCTGGCGGCGGACGTCGTCGTGACGTCCGGCGGCGTCTCGGTCGGAGAGCACGATCTCGTGCGCGCCGTCGAGCGCGAGCTCGGCGTGGAGGAGGTGTTCTGGCGCGTCGCGATGAAGCCCGGCAAGCCCCTCGCCTACGGCGTCCGCGGCGCGACGCTCGTGTTCGGTCTGCCGGGGAATCCCGTCTCCGCGCTCGTCGGCTGCGAGCTGTTCGTGAAGCCCGCGCTGAACGCACTGCAGGGGCTTCTGCAGCCCGCCCCCCCGTTTGAGCCGGGCCGGCTCTCCGCCCCGCTCCGTCGAAACGCGGCCCGCGACCAGTTCGTCCGCGCCCGCTCGCGCCGCGACGCCGGCGGGATCGCGCTCGAGCCGATAGCCGGCCAGGAGTCGCACATGATCGCCCGCAGTGCGGCGGCGGACGCGCTCGTCCACATTCCACGTGGAAACGGCGAGCTGCCCGCGGGCGCCTCCGTCTCCTGGCTGCGCCTCTACTGCTGAAGCGCCCGGCCGCCCTCGGCGGCCGACCGGCGTCGGCGCTGGGCGAGGAAGAGCGTACGCCCGAGCTCGCGGACGGGGCCGCGCATCGGCCGCTCGCCGGGCGGCGGGTACGGCGCATAGCGGCCGCCGGCCACGGCGGCGAGCTGTCCCGCGCCCGCCAGCCAGCCGACGCCGATCACGAGTAGCGGCAACGGGGCGTAGCGGACGGCGACCAGGCGCGCGATGTACCAGGGCGCATCCCAGCCGAGGCCGTAGCGGGTCGCGAACGACCAGACGAGCAGCGCCGGGCCCGTGAATCCCGCGGCCAGGAGGAGTGCGCGAAGCAGCCGCGGGCGGTTCTGCACCTGCGGCAGCCAGAGCCAGAGGTGGAGCGAAGGCAGGAGGAACAGGAGCGCGAACGGGTCCGTCGCCGCGACGAGCAGCCCGACGACGCTCAGCGCCAGCAATGCGGCCGTCTGGCCTGCGAGCTGCTCCTCGAGAGTCACTGGCCGGCGCGGCGCGAGCCGATGGCGCGCCAGGAGCCAGCTCGCGCCGCCGAGCAGCACGAGGCCGCAAAGCGCTCCGGCCGGCCAGTGAACGTGGTCGAGCGAGGGTGGCCGGCCGTTCGTGCGCCCCCAGAGGCCGAACAGGCCGAAGAGCAGGAAGAGGGCGCCGATCCACGCCCAGAGCGCGAGCCGGCTCCGGTAGCTCCGTAAGGCGGGCGCGACGCGGATCCGGCGGCGGCGACAGCGCGCGAACAGGTCGACGGACGCTGCGATCATCGGCGCCAGCATGAACGCGAGCACGAGCTCGATCGCCCAGCCCCGTACCACCCGCGACCCGAGGAAGACATAGCTCGACGGCCCCTGCGCGAGCGAGGCGCCCTGCTCCATCGCGTCCACCGTGTCCCGCACGGCGAGCCCGATCTGGCCGAGGCGCACCACGTCGAGCCGCTTCGGGCCCGGGCGAGCGGCAGGCGGGCGTGCGGCGGCCGCCGTGACGGTGACGGCGGGAATGCCCCGACTCACGAGCGGCGCCTGCTCGAACGCGCTGTACGGAAAGCCGAGATCGACGAGCTGCTGCAGCGCGCCCGCGTGTGCCGGTTGCCGCCCCGCCTCTCGGACGAGGCTCGCCCGGAGCGTCTCGAGCAGTCCCGGCGCGGGCGAGCGCGCAGTGTCGCCGCCGAACTCCAGGCGCGGGATGCCGCGGCCTCCGACCGCGTCGAGGTTGACGACGGCGACGACGTCAGCCCGCGTCCCCGGCGCGTCGGCGAAGTGCACCGCGCCGAGCGCGCCCTCTGCCGCTCCGTCGGTCGAGAGGAAGACGAGCGAATACGGCAGCGAGAGCGTCGGCGCCTGGGCAGACGGCGCGTACGAGCGCGCGAGCTCGATCAGCGCCGCGGTGCCCGAAGCGTTGTCGTCGAGGCCCGGGCCGCGGCCGCTGTCGTCGCGGTGCGCCATCACGACGATCTCGCGCGACGAGAGGCCGGGCTTGACGGCGACGAGATCGGTGAGTCGCGCCGCGCGCCCGTGCACGATTGCGGTGAAGCGCTCGCTCCGGACGTCGAAGCCGTACGGCTCGAGCTGCCGGCGGAACCACGCCGCCTCGCCCACGGCTCCCGTCGTGCCGGGGGCGCGCCGTGGGTATCGAGCGGCCAGCTCGGCCGCGATCGAGGCGGCCGTCGGGGCGTCGAAGGCGGGCGGCAGGGTTGGGGGCGCGAGCGCCGCGGGACGGGCCACGCTGAAGGCAAGCAGCAGGAGGGGGAGCACGACGACCAGCCAGGCGACGCGGTAGAGCCGGCCGTTCACCGGGCGTTCGAGCGATCCCGGCCGCGAGCGTCTGCGCTCGGGTGCGGGCGAGGCGTCCGTCAGCACGCGCCCAGTGTAGGAGGCTTCGCCGCTGCCGAAGACCGTGCCGGCGCGTTTCCCGATCCGCGGGGGTTAGGACGCGGCGGCCGCCGGGAATGCCAGGGACGCGTCGTCCCGCGGGCGCTGCTGGTAGAAATCGGCGGGTTTCGGGCCACGAATCTTCGGAAATAGGGGCAAGAGGCGGATGAGCGAGGCGGCGCTGGTCGAGACGCGGGGCGGGGAGCGCGAGGGGATGCGCGTAGTTCGGCTGCGCATCCCGGCCAAGCCGGAGTACATCGCACTCGCGCGGCTCGCACTGACGGGGCTGGCCGAGCTCGCAGATCTCGCGGCCGAGGTCGTCGCCGACCTCAAGCTGGGCCTCACCGAGGCGGTGTCCAACTCCGTACGTCATGCGTACGGCGAGACGGGCGGCTTCGTGGAGATCGCGTACGAGCTCAGCGGCCGCGCGCTCGCGATCGAGGTCATCGACGACGGGGCAGGATTCGACCCGGAGCGCCCGCCGACCCTCGAGGGCGACGAGCTGTCGGAGGGCGGCCTCGGGATCGCGATCATCCGGACGATCGCCGACGATCTCGAGATCGAGTCCGAGGCGGGTCGCCGCGGCTCGCGGCTCCGCTTCGTCAAGCGGTTGCGCCAGTCGTCGTAAGCGTTGCCGAGCCCGGCAACGAGTCGGCGCAAGATCCTCGTCGTGTTCAACCGCGCGCCGGTGACGTACGAGCGCTCGCCGTCGGGCGAGCGAACGGCGCGGAGGGGAGGCGGCGGCGTCGTCACCGGCCTCGGCGGTCTGCTCGCCCACCACGACGTGACGTGGGTCGCGAGCGCGATGAGCGACGAGGACCGGGCCGTCGCCGCCGAGCACGCCGGGTCGTTCTCGGAGACGACGGGCGAGGGCGCGGAGTACCGTCTGCGCCTCGTCGCGCACGACGCCGCGGCGTACGACCGCTTCTACAACGTCGTCGCGAACCCGACGCTGTGGTTTTTGCAGCACTACCTGTGGGACCTCGCCGGCGGCTTCGACTTCGGGCCCGAGCTGGACGACGCCTGGCGTGCGGGATACGTACCGGTGAACGAGGCATTCGCCGCCGCGGCCTTGGAGGAGCTGGAGCGCGAGCCCGACGCGGCGGTCCTCTTCCACGACTACCACCTCTACCTCGCTCCGCGGCTCGTGCGCGAGGCGCGGCCGAAGATCGTGACCTCCCACTTCGTGCACGTCCCCTGGCCGGAGCCGGACTACTGGCACGCGCTTCCGCGGGAGGTGCGCGTGGCGGTGCACGAAGGACTGCTCGCGAACGACGTCGTCGGCTTCCACACCGACCGCTGGCGGCACGCGTTCCTCACCTCGTGCGAGACGCTCCTCCGTGCGGAGGTCGATCCGGCGACGGGGACGGTCGCGCACGCCGGGCGCACCACGCGCGTCACGGCGCACCCGCTCGGGATCGACGCCGACGAGTTCGAGCGGCTGCGCGACGACCCCGCGGTGCGCGAGCGCGAGGCAGCGCTGGCGGCGCGCCGGCCGGAGCTGCTCGTCCTTCGCGTCGATCGCATCGACCCGTCGAAGAACGTCGTGCGCGGCTTCCGGGCGTTCGGCTTGCTCCTGGAGCGCCACCCCGAGCTGCACGGCCGCGTCGGGATGCTCGCCCTGCTCGCGCCGTCGCGGCAGGACATCCCCGAGTACGCCGAGTACCTCGCCGCGCTCGACGCCGCAGCGCGCGAGGTCAACGAGCGCTTCGGCCGCCACGACTGGACGCCCGTCGAGCTGGACGTCGCGGACGACTTCCCGCGCTCCGTCGCCGGCTACCGGCACTTCGACGTCCTGCTCGTCAACCCTGTCTTCGACGGGCTGAACCTCGTCGCGAAGGAGGCGTGCCTCGTCAACGAGCGCGACGGCGTGCTCGTCCTGTCGGAGAACGCGGGGGCGCACGAGGAGCTCGGGGAGTGGGCGCTGACGGTCAACCCGCTCGACCTCGTGGGGCAGGCGGAGGCGCTGTACGAAGCGCTCCGGCTCCCCGCGGCCGATCGCCGCCGCCGCGCGGAGGCGATCCGCGACCACGTTCGCCGTCACGACGTCCGCGAGTGGATCGCCGCGCAGCTCGCGGACCTCGACGCCGTACCATCCGGGCGATGAGCGAGCTCTCCCACGTAGACGAGACCGGAGGCGTCCGCATGGTCGACGTCGGGGGCAAGGAGCTCTCGCGGCGGCGCGCGACGGCGCGGGCCGAGGTGCGCATGGCGGCGGAGACCGCTTCGATGCTGCGCGAGCTGCCGAAGGGCGACGCGCTCACGACGGCGCAGCTCGCGGGAATCATGGCCGCCAAGCGGACGAGCGAGCTGATCCCGCTCTGCCATCCGCTGCCGCTGACGCACGTCGAGGTGACGCTCGAGGTCGGCGAGAAGTCGGTGGAGGTCGTCGCCACGGCCGAGACGACGGCGCAGACGGGGGTCGAGATGGAGGCGCTCACCGCGGCCACGGTGGCGGCGCTGACGGTGTACGACATGGCCAAGGCGGTCGACAAGACGATGCGGGTCGCCGAGGTCGCGCTCCTCGAGAAGACGAAGGAGCGCGTCACCTGAAGGCCGCCGTCCTGACGGTGTCGGACGGCGTCGCCGCGGGAGAGCGCGAGGACCGCAGCGGCGACACGCTCGAGGAGCTCCTGCGCGGCGAGGGCTACGACGTCGAGCGGCGCGTCGTCCCCGACGAGCGCGCGGAGATCGCCGCCGCGCTCCGCGAGCTCGCCCGTTCCGCACGGCTCGTCCTCAGCACGGGCGGCACCGGCCTCGCGCCGCGGGACATGACGCCGGAGGCGACGCGGGACGCGCTCGAGCGCGAGGCGCCCGGAATCGTCGAGGCGCTGCGCGCCGACGCGATCGCGAAGACCCCGCACGGCCTGCTCTCGCGCGGCGTAGCCGGCGTCGTCGGCTCGACCCTCGTCGTCAACCTCCCGGGGTCGCCGGGCGGCGCCCGCGACGGGTTCGCGGTCCTCCGGCCTGCGCTCGCCCACGCGCTCGAGCTGCTCGCCGACACGCCGACGAGCCACGTCCAGACGTGACGGCGGAGACGCTCTCGCCGCTGCCGGCGCGCTTCGCGCGCCTCGTGAAGATCGAGCACACCGTCTTCGCGCTTCCGTTCGCCTACGTCGGCGGGTTCCTCGCCGTGGACGGCGCGCCGAGCGCACACGACCTGCTCTGGATCACGCTCGCGATGGTCGGGGCCCGTTCGCTCGCGATGGCGCTCAACCGGCTGATCGACGCCGGGATCGACGCCCGCAACCCGCGGACGGCGCGGCGGGAGCTCCCGAGCGGCCAGCTTTCCGTGCCGCAAGTCGTCCTCTTCTGCGCCGCGTCGCTCGCGCTCTTCCTCGCCGCCGTCTGGCAGCTCGACCCGCTCGTGCGCTGGCTGTGGCCGATCCCGGTCGTGGGGTTCGTGGTCTACCCCTACCTGAAGCGCTTCACGTGGCTCTGCCACCTCTGGCTGGGTGTCGTGGACGGCCTCGCCCCCGTCGGCGCGTGGGTCGCGATCACGGGGAAGCTGCCGTGGCAGGCATGGCTCCTCGGTGCCGCGGTCGCGCTCTGGGTCGCCGGCTTCGATCTCTTCTACGCGCTGTTCGACGCGGAGATCGACCGGCGGGAAGGATTGCACTCGGTGGTCACACGCTTCGGCGTCGGCGGCGCGTTCGCGGGCGCCCGCCTCGCACACGCGGCGACTGTCGCGTGCCTGGTTGCCGTCGGCCTCGGCCTCCCGGTGGGCGGTCTCTACTGGATCGGCGTCGCGGCGGCGGCCGTGCTGCTGGGGTACGAGCACGCGCTCGTCCGGCCGGACGACCTGCGCCGCCTCGATACCGCGTTCTTCACGATGAACGGCGTGATCAGCGTCGTCTTCGCGGCGTTCGTGGTCGCCGGCACGACGCTGTAGGAAGCGGGCGAGGGCGCCGTGGCGGCGCCGTCGTCGCTCGACGCGGTGCCCGAGTACGACGCTTCCGTCGATACGAGCGTGTCGCCGTTCGCGGCGATGCAGCTGGTGCTGGACAGGTTGTTCACGGTCGCCGCGGCGAAGTTCGCCGATGCCGTCTGCGCGCGCGGCGGCCGGGACGACCCAGCGTCCCGGCCCTTCCGCGGGTTCGACGGGGCTCCGCCGCTAGTTGTAGTGGTGCCGCAGGTGGCGATGGAGCCAGCGCAGCGGGTAGCGGTGCCACTGATGGCAGGCGACGCCGGAGACGACCACGCCCGTGGCGGCAGGGGTACCGGTGCCGACGGACCCCGCCGGGGAGACCCCGAAGCCCCCGGACGGGTCGAACGGCGAGCTGAGGGTCGCGAACAGGCGGCCGCCAGGGTTGCGGACGCTCGCGACCAACGAGCCGTTTGCGTCGCCGTTGGCCACGGCGGCGTTGATCGAGCCGTGGGCACCCGCTCCGTTCGCACCCTGGATCCGGAAGACGCCGACGACCCGCCCGAGGCCGCTGGTGGTGTCCAGGAGCTCTCCATGCGAATCGTGAACGTCCCGTCGAGGCGTGCGTCGGTGCTCGTCGCCGTGCCCGTGTACGTGGCGAGGGGTGGTGGCGGACGTGTCGCCGCCGGGCACCGTGCATGTCGTCAGGCGCGCGTTCGAGACGGTAGTCGCGGAGACAACCGCGAGGGTCGCCAGCAGTACGAGCCGCTTCTTGGACATCTATGGGGGCCGTAAACCCCCGTAAAGCCGGGAGCCGCCTATGCTGGTGCGCGTGCTCACCGCCCGCCGTCTCGGTAAGCGCTACGGCGACAGGCGCGTGCTGCGTGGCGTCGACCTCGAGCTGCCGCGCGGCGGCTTCCTCGTCGTCACCGGCCCGAACGGCTCCGGGAAGACGACGCTGCTGCGGATCTGCGCCGGCCTGGCGGTCCCGAGCGAGGGGACGATCGAGCGGGAGCCGCGGCGCGCGGAGATCGGCTATCTCGGCCACGAGCCGCTCGTCTACCGGGAGCTGACGGCGCTCGAGAACCTCGACCTCTACGGCCGGCTCTACCGCGTCGCGGAGCGGCGGGAGCGAATCGGGATGCTGCTCGAGCGTTTCGGCCTCTGGGACGTGCGGCACGAGCGCGTCGCCTCGTACTCGCGCGGCATGACGCAGCGGCTCGCGCTCTGCCGCGTGCTCTTGCACGAGCCGGCGCTGCTCGTCCTGGACGAGCCGTATACGGCGCTCGACGACGCCGGCGCCGAGCTGCTCGACGGGCAGCTCGGGGAGCTGCGGCACGAGCGGACGTTCCTCGTCTCGACCCACGAGCCCGCGCGCCTCGAGCCGCTGGGCAGCGCGCGGCTCGCGCTCGCATGAACTACGTGCGGGACGTCGGCGCGCTCGCCCGCAAGGACCTGCTGCTGGAGCTCCGGGCCCGGGACACGCTGCCGGCGATGGTCCTCTTCGTCGCCGCCGTCTTCGTCGTCTTCCACTTCGCGCTGCCGGGGTCGCCGTCGAGGCTCGCGGCGAGCGGCCTGCTCTGGGTCGCGATCCTCTTCACCGCCCTGCTCGGCCTCGGGCGCGCATTCGTTCCGGAACGAGAGCAGCGTGTCCTCGACGGCCTCGTGCTCGCGCCGTGCGACCGGAGCGCGATCTGGCTGGCGAAGTCGCTCGCCACGCTCGCCTTCCTCGTGGCCGCCGAGGTCGTCGCCCTCCCGCTCTACGCGCTCTTCTTCCACCGCGTCGGCGGCGCGACCGTGCTCGCCGTCGTCCTCGCCGACCTCGGGATCTGCGCGGTCGGCACCTTCCTCGGCGCGATGGCGGTGGCGACGCGTGCGCGCGACCTGCTGCTGCCGCTCCTCTTCCTGCCGCTCGCGGTCCCGATCGTGGTCGGCGCCGTCGGTGCGAGCGTCGTCCATTCGCCCGGCCGCTACCTGGGCTTCCTCGGCCTCTACGACCTGCTCTTCGCGGTGATCTGCTGGGCGTCGTTCGAGTACGTCGTCGCCGAGTGAGCGCGAGGGCTGCCACAATTCCCGAAGTGGGACGCGTTCCCCGCCTCTCGTTGCCCGTGCTCGCCGCGTCGTCGCTCGTGCTCGTGACGGCGGCGCTCGCGCTGGTCTTCTTCGTCGCGCCGAACGACGCCAACCAGGGCTTCTCGCAGCGGATCTTCTACTTCCACGTCTCGATCGCCTTCACCGCCTACGCCTGCTTCGCCGGCGGCGCCTGGAACGCCCTTCGGCACCTCTGGAAGCGGAATCCGCGCTCCGATCTCAGGAGCTACGTCTGCATCCACCAGGGGTTGATCTTCGGGACGCTCGTCCTGCTCACCGGCTCGATCTGGGCCAAGATCTCGTGGGGCCACTGGTGGCTCTGGAGCGAGGACGAGCTCGTGCTCTTCCTCGTCCTCTATCTCTTCTACTGCGCGTACTTCATGCTCCGCTACTCGGTCGAGCCCGGCCCCCAGCGCGCCAACCTGAGTGCGGTGTATGCGCTGTTCGGCGTCGTCCTGATTCCCGTCAGCTTCGCCGCGATCCGGCTCGCGAAGACCTTCACCCATCCGGAGGTGTTCACGCTCCACGGCCCCAACTTCGGCGGCTGGATCCTCGTCACGTACTGCGTCGCGCAGGTTGCGATGCTCGTCCTCGCGTACACGCTCTACCGTGTCGAGCTCGCCGGGAAGCGGCTCGACCTGCGCCTGCGCGAGCTTAGGGAGCTGAAGGAGGTGCTCGCCTGACCCCCGCGGAGAAATACGTCACCGCCGCGTACTGCGTCGTGTTCGCCGTCGTCCTCGCGTACGTCGTGATCATCGCGCTCAAGCTGCAGCGGCTCGAGCGCGAGGTGGACGAGCTCGCCGGCCGTGCGCCGGCAGCAGAGGAGCCGGCGCGGGAGCCCGCGGCCGTTGGCTGAGCTCCTCTTCTGGCCCGCGCTGCTGCTCTACGGCGAGGCCGCCGTCGGCTACCTCGGGGACGTACGGCGGCCGGGCCGTGCCGGGCGCGCCGCTACCTGGGGCGTGCGCCTCGGCTGGCTCGCCCAGACGGCGCTGCTGGCCGTGCAGGCGGCGCGCGACAACGGCTTCCCCTGGGGCACGTGGGCGTCCTCGCTCTCCCTCTTCGTCTGGCTCGTCGTCTCGGCCTACCTGATCTGGGGCTGCCGCCGGTCGTACCGCCTGCTCGGTCTCGGTGTGATGCCGCTCGCCGCCGTGCTGCTCGCGGTTGCGCGGATCGGCGGCGGCACGGGCGCCGCCGAGGTCAGCCGCTACTCGAGCGCCTTCCTCGTCGTCCATGTCGGGCTCGTGCTGGCGGCCTTCGCCGGCTTCACGCTCGCGGCGGCGCTGTCGGCGCTCTACGTCTGGGAGGAAGCGAGGCTGAAGACCCGGCCCGCGACGATCCTCCGCCGCCGGATGCCCGCGCTCGCGACCCTCGACGCGCTCGCGTTGCGGACGGTCGCCTGGTCGCTCCCCCTGCTCACGCTCGGCATCGCCGCGGGCCTCGTCCGCCTGATCGGCCGGGACGCGCGCTTCGACGCGCTCATCGCCGCGACGGTGGCGACGTGGCTCGTCTGGACGGCGTACGTCGTGCTCCGCGTCGTCGCGGGCTGGGCCGGCCGGCGCGCCGCGTATCTCGCGCTCGCGGGCTTCGCCCTCGTCGCCGTCGTCCGCCTCGCCCTTCCCGCCACCCACTTCGCCTAGCGGCCAGATGCGCCTCGTCCTCGTCGGCACCTCCCACCACCACGCGCCCGTCGAGCTGCGGGAGCGGGTGGCGCTGAAGCGCGACGCGGCACAGGAGCTCGCCGCGCGCCTGGCCGCCGACTCGGAGGAGGCGATCGTCCTCTCGACCTGCAACCGCACGGAGCTGTACCTCGGCTCGGAGGACGCGGAGCGGGCCGAGCCCGCCGCGGTCGCGGCCCTGACAGCGCTCGAGCCGGAGGTCGAGCCGGCGCTCTACCGCCTGCACGACCGCGCAGCCGCGCACCACCTGTTCCGTGTCGCAGCAGGACTCGACTCCCTGGTGCCGGGCGAGGGCGAGATTCTCGGCCAGGTGCGTGTCGCGCACGAGCTCGGCGTCACGGGACCGCTGCTCGACCGCGTCTTCCGCCAGGCGCTCCACGTGGGGCGAAAGGTGCGCGCGGAGACCGCCGTCGCCGAGAGCCCGACGTCGGTCTCGGCCGCCGCCGCGGCGCTCGCGGAGCAGGTGTTCGGCGGTCTCGCAGCGCGGTCGATCCTCCTGCTGGGAGCGGGGAAGGTGAGCGAGCAGGCGGCGCGGAACCTCCGCAGCCGCGGCGCCGAGATCGCGCTCGTCGCCGACAGCCGCACCGCCCGCGACGCGATCGCGCACCAGCTCGCGGCGGTCGACGTCGTGATCGCCTCGACGAGCTCGCCGGCGCTCGTCCTCGAAGCTGCGACCGTCGCAGAGGCGCTCCGGGGCCGGCGCGGGCGGCCGCTTCTGCTCGTCGACCTCGCCGTGCCTCGCGACCTCGATCCTGCGATCCGCGACCTCGACGGTTGCTACCTGTACGACATCGACGACCTCGAGGCCATCGTCGCCGAGACGTTGGCCGGCCGTCGCCTCGAGGCGCAGCGGGCCGAGACGCTCGTCGCCGCCGAGGCGGAGAAGTTCCACGAGTGGCACGCCTCGCTCGACGTCGTGCCGGCGATCGCGTCGCTTCGCGCGCGTGCCGAGGAGATCCGGGCGGCAGAGCTGCGGAAGGCCGATGC
The DNA here is from genome assembly GCA_039583515.1 of Gaiellaceae bacterium. Taxonomy (GTDB): domain Bacteria; phylum Actinomycetota; class Thermoleophilia; order Gaiellales; family Gaiellaceae; genus Palsa-739. The sequence continues at coordinate 1,475 of JAVKST010000070.1, read as the reverse complement.
CCTGCTCGGCCGGCTCGACGAGAGCCAGCGCCGCGCGGTCGAGGCGGTGACGGCGCAGATCGTGAACAAGCTCCTCCACCTGCCGACGGTGCGCATGAAGCAGGCCGCCGCGGCAGCCGACGGGGTCCTCTATGCTGAGGCGGTGCGGCACCTGTTCGGTCTCGGCGAGGACCAGCGCTGAAGCTAGGACATCTCACGGGCCGTCCCCTCCCGCTGCAGGCGCCGACGGCGTTCGTCCGGATCCGCCCGCGAGCCGCCTCGTGCGGCCAGCCGGTCCGGAGGCGGTCGCGTTGTGCTGATCCGCGTCGGCAGCCGCGGCAGTAGGCTCGCGCTCACGCAGGCGGAGCTCTCGCTCCGCCGTCTGCGCGCGCCGGGCATCGAGCTCGCGCTCGTCCCGATCACGACCGCCGGCGACCGCGACCGTTCGCGTCCGTTCGGCGAGATCGGCTCGCGCGGCGTCTTCGTGAAGGAGCTGGAGGAGGCGCTGCTCGAGGGGCGCATCGACGTCGCGGTGCACTCGGCCAAGGACCTGACCTCGACGGACACGGCCGGATTGGCGATCGGCGCGTACCTGCGGCGGGACGACCCGCGCGACGCGCTCTGCGGCGCGGAGGCGCTGCGGCCTGGCATGCGCGTCGGAACGGCGTCGGCGCGCCGCCGGGCGCAGCTGCTCTTCCTCGAGCCGACGCTCTCGATCGAGCCGCTGCGCGGGAACGTCGACACGCGGTTGCGGAAACGCGGCGAGCGTGGCCTCGACGCGGTGGTGCTCGCGGCCTGCGGGCTCGACCGCCTGGGGCTCCAGCACGAGATCGGGCGCCGCTTCGAACCCGCCGAGCTGCTGCCGGAGGCGGCTCAGGGCGCCCTGGCGCTCCAGGTACGCGCCGGGGAGGAGCACCTCGTCACGGCTGCCGACGACATGGAGACGCGGAAGCGCGTCGAGGCGGAGCGAGCGGTTGTGGGCGCGGTCGGCGGCGGCTGCCTAGCCCCGGTTGCCGCGCACCACGACGGACGGATGCTGACGGGGCTCGTCGCGGCCGAGGACGGGAGCTGGCTGGAGCGGCGGTCGGCGGACGATCCGCGCGCGCTCGGCGAGGAGCTCGCCGCGCTCGCGGCCGCCGCGGGCTGACGATGCGGCAGCCCCTGCGCGTCGCCGTCACCCGCGCCGCAGCGCAGGCGGAGCCGCTCGCGATGCGGCTCGAGCGGCTCGGGTGCGTGGTCGTCCGCTGGCCGCTGATCGAGATCGAGCCGCTCTCGGACGATCCGATCGACGCCGGCGGCTACGAGTGGCTCGTCGTCACCAGCCCGAACGGCGCGGGCGAGCTGGCGCGGCGCCTTTCCCGCCCGCCGTTGCGTCTCGCCGCGATCGGGCCCGGCACCGCCGCCGCCCTGCGGGAGCGAGGGCTGGAGCCGGACCTCGTCGCCCGCGTCTCCAGCCAGGAGGGGTTGCTGGCCGAGCTGCCCCGGCCCGCCGGCCG
>JAVKST010000069.1:0-14110 GCA_039583515.1 Gaiellaceae bacterium | reverse complement strand
GCTCGTCGTCGAGCGCAGCCCCACGCTCGGCGCAGGGGACGCGTTCGCGATCGACTCGGCGCCGCTCACGATCGGGCGCGGCGGCCGGAACGACCTCGTGCTCGACGGAGACGAGTTCGCCTCGGCCCTCCACGCGCGGATCGATCCGCGCGGGGACGGGGTCTGGGTGCAGGACCTCGAGTCGACGAACGGCACGTACGTCAACGGGGAGCGCGTGCTCGGCGCACGGCGGCTCACGCCCGGCGACGTCGTTCGCGTCGGCGAGACGCACCTCCGCCTGGAGGAGGTGTAGCGATGCCGGTCGAGCAGTACGCGGTCGCGAGCGACACCGGCCGGAAGCGGCGCCGCAACGAGGACAACTACGTCGTGGCGCCGCCGCTCTTCGCGGTCGCCGACGGGATGGGCGGCGCGCAGGCGGGCGAGGTGGCGTCGAAGCTCGCCGCGTCGACGCTCGAGAACGGCGGCGCGCACCGCGGCGGCGGGCTCGAGCGGGTGACGACTCTGATCCAGGAGGCGAACCGGCGCGTCTACGACCGCGCGACGAGCGACCCCACGGCCTCCGGAATGGGCACCACGATGACGGTCGCCCTCGTGGAGGACATGACCGTCCTGATCGGCCACGTCGGCGACTCGCGCGCGTACCTCCTGCGCGCGGAGCGGATGGAGCAGCTGACCGAGGACCACTCGCTGGTGAACGAGCTGCTGAAGAGCGGCAAGCTGTCGGCGGAGGAGGCGCAGGTGCACCCGCAGCGGAGCGTGATCACGCGCGCCGTCGGCACCGACCCCGACGTCGACGTCGACGCCTTCTCGATCGAGGCGGAGGACGGCGACCTCTTCCTTCTCTGCTCCGACGGCCTGACCGACATGGTCGAGGACGAGGACATCCTGGACATGCTGCACCGCCACCGCGACGACCTCGACCGTGCGGTCAAGTCGCTCGTCGCGGCCGCGAACCGCGGCGGCGGCGAGGACAACATCACGGCGGTCGCCTTCCGGGTCGCGTCGTCGGCCGGCGACGAGACGATGCAGATGCCGGCCGTCGAGCCGGACGAGCAGACGGCCGAGGCGCTGCCCTCCGGGCCGGCGGTGGACACGATGGTGATCCCGCCCGACCGGATCGACGAGGAGCTGCTCGAGCCGGGCTCGCCGGAAGCCCGCGCCGCGACGAGCGACGGAACGCCGGGCGTCGGGCAGCGGATCCGCCTCGTCCTGACGATGCTCGTGCTGCTCGCGTTGGCAGCGGCGCTGCTCACCTGGGGGCTGCTCCGCTGACCCTGCGCAATCGCGAGCTCGTTGCACTGCTCGGCGTCGGCGTGCTCACGGCGGTCGGCTTCGGCAGCGTCTACATCGCCCTCAAGTCGCAGATCTCGACCGGCTCCCTCGGCTACGCCGTCTTCTTCTTCGGGCTCTACCTCGCCGCGCACCTCGTCGCGCGCGTCGCGGTGCCGCTCGCCGACCCGTACCTGCTGCCGATGGCCGCGCTCCTGACCGCGATCGGCCTGACCGAGATCTACCGGCTCGGCCCCGGCGACGCGTTCCGGCAGGCGCTGTGGATCGTGATCGGCGTCGCCGTCTTCGCCGCCACGCTGCTCTGGCTGCGCCGCGACTACCGCGTGCTCGAGCGCTACAAGTACGTCTTCGGCGTCACGGCGATCTTCCTGCTCTTCCTGCCGGCGTTGCCCGGGATCGGCGAGACGATCAACGGCTCCCGCCTCTGGATCCACTTCGGCTCGCTCCAGTTCCAGCCCGGAGAGCTCGGCAAGGTCGCGCTCGTCGTCTTCCTCGCCGCCTACCTGCGCGAGAGGCGCGAGGTGCTCGCGCAGGGGCGGCTGAAGGACTGGGGGCCGCTGCTCGCGATCTGGGGGGGCGCGATGCTCGTCCTCTTCGCCACGAACGACCTCGGCAGCGCGCTCCTCTACTACGGCATCTTCCTCGCGCTGCTCTACGTCGCGACCAACAGGCTCTCGTTCGTGGCCGTCGCGCTCGGCCTCTTCCTCGTCGGCTCGTTCGGTCTCTCGTATACGACGCCGCACGTGCAGGAGCGCGTCCAGAACTGGCTCCACCCGTGGTCCGCGAACAGGATCTACTGCCCCTTCAACGGTCACATGGAGTTCCGCCAGGACTGCCAGAGCTACCAGGAGGTGCAGTCGCTCTACTCGATCGCGCACGGCGGCTTCGGCGGCACGGGGCTCGGCAGCGGGATCGTCACGAACGCGAGCGGAAACCAGATCGTGCCGGACTACAACACCGACTTCATCTACTCCGCGCTCGCCCAGGAGCTGGGGCTGATCGGCGCGGCGGCGTTGCTCCTGCTCTACATGGGTTTCGTCCTGCGCGGCTTCCGGATCGCGCTCGCGGCGAGCGACGGCTTCTCGAAGCTGCTCGCGGCCGGCCTGAGCTTCGGCTTCGCCTTCCAGACGTTCGTGATCGTCGGGGGGATCACGCGCGTCATCCCGCTGACCGGGATCACGCTGCCGTTCGTCTCGTACGGCGGCTCGAGCATCGTCTCGAACTTCCTCCTCGTCGCCGGCCTCCTGCTGATCTCGAACCGCGCCAACCGGGAGAGGGCTGCGGCGTGAACAAGCAGCTCCTCCACGTCTCGATGGTCTCGATGGTGCTGCTCGCGATCCTGATCGGAGCGACGACGTACTGGCAGTCGTGGGCGTCGGCCGACCTCACGAACCGCCAGGACAACCAGATCGAGGCCGTCGCGCAGCTCTCGGTCGACCGCGGCAAGATCCTGGGCGCCGACGGGAAGACGGTCTTCGCGACGAACACGGTCAGCCACAAGCACGGCCTGACGATCTACACCCGGCGGTATCCGCAGAACGGGCTCGCGGCGCAGACGATCGGCTATTCGACGAGCGGCGGCACGCGCACCGGACTCGAGCAGTCGCTCGACGACTACCTGACCGGCGCGAACACGAACCTCAGCAACGTCATGTCGCAGCAGCTCGACCGGCTCGGAGGCCAGACGGTGCACGGCGACAACGTCGTGCTCACGCTCGAGGCGGCTGCCCAGCGGCTCGCCCTCCGGGACCTCGCCGGCCGATGCGGCGCCGTGGTCGCGCTCAATCCGCGCACGGGCGCGGTCTACGCGCTGGCGTCGTCGCCGACCTACAACCAGAACCTGATCGAGCAGCCGAAGGGCTACGGAAAGATCGGCAAGATCAAGGGCTCTTGCGGGGACGCGTCGGCGCTCGTGAACAACGCGACCGCGGGCCTGTATCCGCCTGGCTCGACGTTCAAGCTCGTCACGGCGTCGGCTGCGCTCGACAGCGGCGCGTACACGCCGAGCTCGACGTTCTACGACCCCGGCTACTGCACCGAGTACGGCCAGAAGGTCTACAACTCGAGCGCGCCCGACTCGCCCGGCGGACACGAGGCCTTCGGGAACGTGACCTTCGCGCAGGCGCTCGAGCACTCGATCAACGCCGTCTTCTGCAACATCGGGCAGCACATCGGCGCCGCGAAGATCCTCGAGTATGCGAGGCGCTACGGCTTCTACCACCTGCCGCCGCTCGACACCCCGCCGACCGAGAGTCTCGCGAGCGGCCTCTACAAGAACGGAAAGCTCTGGTGGCCGAAGGACCCGGCGACGCAGGTCGACGCGGGCCGGCTCGCGTTCGGGCAGTTCAACATGGTTACCAGCCCGCTCCAGATGGCGCTCGTCGCGGCCACGATCGCGAACCACGGCGCCGAGCCGAAGCCGTACCTCGTGCAGCGGATCGAGGCGCCCGACGGCTCGATCGTCTCCTCGACGACGCCGCAGATACTCGGTCACCCGATCAAGCCGCAGACGGCCAGCGAGCTGAACCAGATGATGCAGCTCGTCGTCCAGGGCGGAACCGGTACCGCCGCCCAGATCCCGGGCGTCCAGGTGGCAGGCAAGACGGGCACCGCGGAGCTGGGGCTCGGCAGCCTCTACGACGGCTGGTTCGTCTGCTTCGCCCCGGCGAGCAACCCGCGGGTGGTCGTGGCCGTCGTCGTCGAGAAGCAGCCGAACGGGTTCGGCGGCTCGGTCGCGGCTCCGATCGCGAAGGACGTCCTCGAAAAACTCCTGAGCGGCTGACGATGTCTCTACGCTTCTGCCTGCGATGGCCGTGAGCGAGGACTCCCTCATCAACACGCTCTTCGACGGCCGCTACCGGATCGTGCGCAAGCTCGGCGCGGGCGGGATGGCGGACGTCTACCTCGCCGAGGACCAGGAGCTCGGCCGGCGGGTCGCGATCAAGATCCTCGACGACCGCCACGCGAACGACGAGCAGTTCGTCGAGCGGTTCCGCCGCGAGGCCAAGAACGCGGCTGCGCTCAACCATCCCAACATCGTCTCGATCTACGACCGCGGCGAGGCGGAGGAGACGTACTACATCGCGATGGAGTACCTCGACGGCCGCTCGCTCAAGGAGCTGATCGTCGGACACGGGCCGGCGCCGGCGAACGTCGCGATCGAGTACGCGCGCCAGATCCTCTCCGCGCTGCGCTTCGCGCACCGCCACGGCATCGTCCACCGCGACATCAAGCCGCACAACGTGCTCGTCGACCGCGAGGGACGCGTGAAGGTCACCGACTTCGGCATCGCGCGCGCCGGGACGAGCCAGATGACCGAGGCGGGCTCGATCGTCGGCACGGCGCAGTACCTGTCGCCCGAGCAGGCACGCGGCGGCGAGGTCGACCAGCGCTCCGACCTCTACTCGCTCGGCGTCGTCCTCTACGAGCTGCTCACCGGCAGGACGCCGTTCGACGGCGACACGCCGGTCGAGATCGCGATGAAGCACCTCTCGACGACGCCCGAGCCGCCCTCGGAGCTGCGGCACGACCTGCCGCACGACCTCGACATGATCGCGATGCGCGCACTCGCGAAAGACCCGGACGAGCGCTACCAGAGCGCGGACGAGATGGAGGCCGACCTCGAGCGCGTCGCGCGCGGCGCTCCCGTCTCCGCGCTGACGACGGACGCCGCGACCCAGATCATCCGCGCGCCGCGAACGGTGCCGGTGCCGGCGACGGCGGAGACGATGATCGCGCCGCGCCGCGCCGCGCCGCCCATCGTGCCGGCGGAGGAGTATTTCGAGGGGTACGAGGAGGAGCCGCGGCCGGCGCGGCCGATCTGGCCGTGGCTCGTCGCGCTCCTGTTCGTGATCGCGGCCGGGATCGCCGGCTGGTACGTCTACCACCAGCTCGCCGGGCCGAGCCACGTCAAGGAGCCCGTGAGCCTGTACGTGAACGAGCACAAGCGCGAGGCCATGCGCCAGATCGAGGCCGTCCACCTGCACCCGCACGTGATCGAGAAGTCGAGCCAGAGCACGGCGCCGGGCCTCGTGTTCCGCCAGAAGCCGACCTCCGGCGCGCGGATCCCGAAGGGGAGCACGGTCACGATCTGGGTCTCGACCGGCAAGCCGAAGGTGCCCGTGCCCGACCGGCTCGTCGGCCAGCAGGTGACGCAGGCCGAGCAGTCGCTCCACCAGGCGGGCTTGAAGTGGAAGGTCGTGAGCGTGCCCGGCTCGACCAAGGGCCAGGTGACGGCCGCCACGCCGAAGTCGGGGACGAAGGTCATCGTGGGCTCGACGGTTCGGCTCAACGTGATGAGCGGCCCCGCGCTGCTGAACATCCCCAACGTCGTCGGAGAGCAGCTCCCGCAGGCGACCGCCAAGCTGAAGGCCGCGGGCTTCAACCCAACGCCGAACTTCGTCGACAGCAACCAGTCGCAGAACACGGTCGTCTCCCAGAACCCGACGGGAAGCGCCGCGAAGGGCTCGACCGTGACCGTCGACGTCTCGAAGGGGCCGCCGCAGGTAAGCGTCCCGGACGAGACGGGCCAGAGCCAGCAAGTCGCGACCCAGGCCCTCCAGAACGCCGGCTTCAAGGTGAGCGTTCAGCAGACGCCGACGAGCGACTCGACGCAGAACGGCATCGTCGTCTCGGAGCCCGACGCGAACACGCAGCAGCCCAAGGGCTCGACCGTGACGATCGACGTCGGCCAGTACAACGGGCCGCCGACGACGACCGTGACGACGACCGCGACGACGACCGTCCCGTGACGGAACCGCGGCGGCTCCGGGTCGCCGTGCTGGCGGGCGGCCGCTCGAGCGAGCACGAGGTCTCGCTCGCGTCCGCCCGCTCGGTCGTCGCGGGCCTCGACCCGCAGCGCTACGAGGCGGTGGAGGTCGGCATCGGGCGCGACGGCCGCTGGGCCCTCGAGGCAAGCCCGCCACCGCGGGAGCTCGGACGCGGCCCGGCCGAGACGCTGCCCGTTCCCGCCGCCGACGGGACGCTCCAGGCGCTCGGCGCGGTGGACGTCGTCCTGCCGATCCTGCACGGCCCGTTCGGCGAGGACGGGACGGTGCAGGGGCTGCTCGAGCTCGCCGGCGTGCCCTACGTCGGTGCGGGAGTCGCCGCGTCGGCGCTCGCGATGGACAAGGACCTGTTCAAGAAGGTGATGCGCGACAGCGGCATCCCCGTCGCGGCCCATCGCGCGATCCGCCCCGGCGACGCAGTCGAGAGTCCGTTCGGCTATCCCGTCTTCGTCAAGCCGGCCCGGCTCGGATCCTCCGTCGGGATCACGAAGGTCCGCTCGGAGGAGGAGCTCGCCCCGGCCGTCGAGCTCGCCTTCCGCCACGACGAGAAGGTGCTCGTGGAGGAGTTCGTCGACGGGGTCGAGGTCGAGGTCGGCGTGCTCGGCAACCGCGTCCCGCCACCGGTCGCGTCCCTCCCCGGCCGGATCGACACGCTCGGGCACGACTGGTACGACTACGCCTCCAAGTACGACGAGGGCGGGATGGACCTGATCGTGCCGCCCGACGGGCTCCCCGACGAGACGATCGAGCTGCTGCAGCGCCGCGCGATCGACTCCTTCGTCGCGTGCGAGTGCGAGGGGCTCGCGCGCATCGACTTCTTCGTCCGCGGCAGCGACGGCGAGGTCGTCCTCAACGAGCTGAACACGATGCCAGGCTTCACGGCGACGAGCGTCTGGGCGAAACTGTTCGAGGCGTCGGGTATCTCCTACGCCGAGGCGCTCGACCGGCTCGTCGAGCTCGCGCTCGAGCGGCACGAGCGCCGCTCGAAGCTCACCTTCTAGCCGTGACCTCGGAGATCTCCGCCTTGCCGCCGCCGGGCGGGAGCCGGCTCAGCAGGACGACGTAGTACCGCCCGCTCTTGCCGTCGAGCGTGAACGTGGTCTTCGCTTCGACCGTCTGCGAGGACGAGTCGACCGCGAACGGACCGCTCTGCGAGTCGCCGACCTCGATCCGCGCGACGAACCCCGGCGTGGCCGTCTCCACCGTCAGGTGCCCGAGCTTCACGGAGCTTCCGGCGTCGAGGACGAGCCCGAGGCCGGTCAGGATGCCGCCGAACTGCTGGGAGCCGTAGATCTGCGTGTACCAGGACGTTCCCGGGTCGCCGTCGGTCGCGGCGGACGCGGTGTCGGCGTGCGTGTCCGCGTTCGCGCCCTGAGGCTGGTAGTAGTCGCCGACGCCGCTCAGCTTCACGGCCGCTCCGCCCCCCGACGACCCACCGCCTCCGCCGCCTCCGCCGCCGCCGGACCCGCCGTGAACGTGGCCGGCGCCGCCGAACAACACGACGGCGACGAAGGCTCCCGCGGCGACGACCAGCGCCGCGCCGGTATAGGCGAAGGGGCGCCAGCGCCGTCCCACGCGCGCTCGCACCGCCGCCGGGAGGGGCGCCACCACCGACCGTGACGCCGTGTCCTCTTCGTCGAGGTCGGTCAGACAGCCGCGCAGCTCCTCCGCGAACGCCGTCATCGACGGGAAGCGCCGGCGGGGATCCTTGTCGAGCGCCCGCCCGACGGCTGCCGCCAGCCGAGGCGGCACGTCCGGCCTCAGCTCGCGCAGCGGCGGCGGCGGCTCGTTGATGTGGCGCAGCGCGACCGCGACGAAGTTGTCGCCCGGGAACGGAATGTCGCCGGTGAGCAGCTCCCAGAGCACGACCCCGAGCGAGTAGACGTCGGTTGCGGGCGAGACGGGCTTCCCGCTCGCCTGCTCCGGCGCGAGGTAGTTGCTCGTCCCGAGCAACGTCCCCGTCTGCGTCACTGCGCGGTCGACGTCGAGCGAGCGCGCGATCCCGAAATCGGTGACCTTGACCTCGCCCTCGCCGCTGAGCAGCACGTTCTGCGGCTTCACGTCGCGATGGACGAGCCCGTTCTCGTGCGCGAACGCGAGCCCGTCGGCGGTCGCGACCGCGAGCTCCAGGGCGCGGCGCAGCGGCAGGCGGCCGCTGCGCTGGACGAGCTCCTTGAGGTTCTCGCCGTCGACGTACTCGAAGACGATGAACTGGCGGCCGCCGTCGTCGCCGCGGTCGATCACGGTGACGATGTTCGGGTGCGCAAGCTGGGCCACCGCGCGCGCCTCGCGCCGGAAGCGCTCGACGTAGTCGTCCTCGTCCGCGAAGCGCTCGTGGAGGATCTTGATCGCGACCGGCCGCTCGAGCTGGCGGTCATGGGCGCGGAAGACGGTGGACATGCCGCCGCTGCCGACGAGCTCCTCGAGCTCGTACCGGCCGGCGATCAGGTCGCCGCTGGCAGGCGTGTGCGCCACGGCACGGGTCGAGGACGTGGATCCCGCCACATCGCTACAACGTCGCAGCGGCGCGGGCGGCTACGCGAGGACTGCGTCGAGCGCCTCTTCCCAGGCCTCGAGCGCCTCCTCGAGCTCGCCGTCGCCGACCACGAGCGGGCAGAGGACGCGGTTGCAGTTCGAGTGGATCCCCGCCTTGAGCAGGAGCAGCCCGCGCGCGGCCGCCTCCTCGGCGACGCGAGTGGCGACCTCCGGAGCCGGCTCCTTCGACTCCCGGTCGCGGACATACTCCACGGCGAGCATCGCGCCGAGCCCCCGGACGTCGCCGATCGCATCGAATCGCTCCTGCCAGGAGAGCATCCGTGTGCGGACCGTCTCGCCGATCTGGCGAGCACGCTCGACCAGCCCCTCCTCCTCGAGAACGTCCAGCACGGCGAGCGCGGCCGCGAGCGCGACCGGGTTCCCGACGTACGTGCCGCCGACGGCCGAGTCCCAGAGCGAGTCCATGATCTCCGCCTTACCGACGACGCCCGAGAGCGGCAGACCCGCGGCGATGGACTTGGCGACCGTGATCAGGTCCGCCTCCACGCCGAAGTGCTCGATCGCGAACATCCGGCCGGTGCGGCCGAAGCCGGTCTGCACCTCGTCGACGACGAGCAGGATCCCCTCTCGGTCGCAGATCTCGCGGACGCCGCGGACGAACTCCGGCGGCGCGGGGATGAACCCGCCCTCGCCCTGCACCGGCTCGAGCACGATCGCCGCCACCGTCTCGGCCGCGACCTGCACCGACAGGGCACGCTCGAGAGCGGCGAGCGCCTCCGCCGAGGAGACGCCGCGGTATTCGTTCGGGAACGGGACGCGGTACACCTCCGGCGCGAACGGCCCGAGCCGCGACTTGTACGGGTGGGTCTTCGACGTGAGGGTCAGCGAGAGCAGCGTCCGACCGTGGAAGGCGCCTTCGAACCCGATCACCGCCGGGCGGCGCGTGTAGCCGCGAGCGAACTTGACCGCGTTCTCGACCGCCTCGGTGCCCGCGTTGAAGAACGCCGCCTTCGACGGGCCGGAGAACGGCGCGATCGCCGTCAGCCGCTCGGCGTACGTGACGTAGACCTCGTAGGGGACGATCGTGAAGTCCGTGTGGAGGAAGTGCTCGGCCTGCTCCTGCACCGCCGCGACGACCCGTGGGTGCGCGTGGCCGACGTTGAGGCAGCCGACGCCGCCGGTGAAGTCGACGTACGTGTTGCCGTCGACGTCGGTGACGGTCGCGCCCCGTCCGTCCGCGATCACGATCGGGAGGTAGAGCCCGAGAGGGTCCGCGACGACGCGCCGCTTGCGCTCGACGATCTCCTGCGAGCGCGGCCCCGGGATCTCGGTCTTCAGGTCGATCGCACGCGTGACGGCCACGAAGCCCACGATAACGGGAGCCGTAGAATCGCGGCGATGGTCCTCTCCGACGCGACGATCGCGCGCCAGCTCTCCGAGGGGCGGATCGAGATCGAGCCGTACGACGCCGCGCTGCTGCAGCCGTCGAGCGTCGACGTCCGCGTCGACCGGTTCTTCCGCGTCTTCCACAACAACCGCTATCCGTTCATCGACGTCAAGAAGGAGCAGTCGGAGCTGACTGAGCTCGTCGAGGTCGACGAGGAGCATCCCTTCGTGCTCCATCCCGGCGAATTCGTGCTCGGCTCCACGCTCGAGCGGGTGCGGCTTCCGGACGATCTCGTCGCCCGACTCGAGGGAAAGTCGAGCCTGGGCAGGCTCGGGCTGCTGATCCACTCGACCGCGGGCTTCATCGACCCCGGCTGGGACGGGCACGTCACCCTCGAGCTCTCGAACGTCGCCAACCTGCCGATCACGATCTACCCGGCCATGAAGATCGGGCAGATCTCCTTCATGCAGATGACGGAGCCGGCCGCGACGCCGTACGGCGCCGACTCGCTCGGCTCCAAGTACAAGGGCCAGCGCGGGCCGACGGCGAGCCGCTACTGGCAGAACTTCAGCCGATGACGATCCTCGTCACCGGAGCGACCGGCTTCATCGGGCCCCACGTCGTCCACGAGCTCCGCGCGCGCGAGCTGCCGGTGCGGGCGCTCGTGCGCGACCCCGCACGCGCGTCGCGCCTGGCTGCGTGGGGTGTCGAGCTCGCCGTCGGCGACGTGACGGATCCCGCGTCGCTGGCCGCGGCGTGCGCGGGCGCCGACGCCGTCGTCCACCTCGTCGCGATCATCCGCGGCCGCCCGGAGGACTTCGAGCGCGTGATGGCGCAGGGGACGCGGAACGTCGTCGGCGCAGCGCGCGAAGCCGGCGTCCGGCGGTTCGTGCTCGCGAGCGCGCTCGGGCTCGACGAACGGACGAAGGACGCGGTGCCGTACTTCCGGGCGAAATGGGAGATGGAGCGCGCCGTGCGCGAGTCGGGTCTCGAGCACGTGATCTTCCGGCCGAGCTTCGTCTTCGGCCGCGACGGAGGCGTCCTCCCCACGTTCGTCCGCCTGGCCCGCTTCGCGCCGGTGACGCCGATCGTCGGTCCCGGCACGCAGCGGCTGCAGCCGATCTGGGTCGACGACCTCGCGGCGTACTACGCGTCCGCCCTGGCCGAGCCGGCGGCCAACCGCACCTTCGAGCTCGGCGGACCCGACGCCGTGACCTGGAACGAGTTCTGGTCGCGGCTGAAGCGAGTGCTCGGGTCGCGGCGGCCTTCGCTCCACGTCCCCTTCGGCGCGATGCGCCTTCAGGCGACGCTCACCGAGCGGTTTCCCGGCGCGCCGGTGACTCGCGACCAGCTGACGATGCTCGCGCTCGGCGACAACGTCGTCTCCGACCCGAGCGCGGTCGAGACCTTCCGGCTGCCGCTCGTCCCGCTCGACGAGCAGCTGCGACGCGCGACGTGATCTCCCGCGGCGTCGTCTACGCCGATCCGAGCAGCGCCCCCGCCGTCGAGGAGCTGGCGGCCGACCCGTCCGGGCCGCGCGAGGTGCTCGTGCGCGTCCACGCCTGCGGGCTCTGCCACTCCGACCTGCACGTCGTCGAGACGGGAGGCTGGGGGATGCGCTTCCCGATCCTGCTCGGACACGAGGGCGCGGGCTGCGGCACGCCGCAGGGAGACACGGTGCTCTGGCTGGAGGACGGCGTCGTCCAATGCGCAACCGTGCAGCCGCTCGGCGTCAGCGCGGTCGAGTTCGAGGGCATCGTGCGCAGGCCGCGCGGCTGGTATGCGCGACACACCACCTCTCTGACCATCGGCGGCGTCCTCGTACGCCGCGAGGCGGACGGCGTCGTCCGCGGCAGCCACGAGGTAGTGCTCGTCCTGCCGCGTCGCGGTCTCGCGGTCGCCGTGCTCGGCCCGCGGCGCGCGCTCATCGGCCGGATCGTGCGGTCGCTGCGCGCGGTGGCTCGCGACGTCAACGGCTGCGTCGCGCAGACACCCAGCGGCGGCTACCGGCTCGGAACTCGCCCTAGCGCCTCCGCCTCGTTCGTGCCGGCCGGTGCGTCACGAGTCTCCGCGTGCTCGTACCAGGGACGCTGGCTCGACGCGTCGAACCTGTTCGGCCGCCGCGGCGCATCGCATCTCGCCCGCGACCTCGACACCGCGGCCTACGGCTTCTCGCGCGCGCCGCGCGGCTCCTACCTCCCCTCCGTCTGCAGCCCATCCTGGCACGGGAGCCTCATCACCGCGCGCTTCGAATATCCGCGCCACCGCCGCCCGGTGATCGTCACCGCGCATCTCGACGGGTGCAATCGCCTCGGCGCGAGCAACGGCCGCTGGGCGGTGCAGACCACGCCGCACTGGGTTCGGCGGCTGAGTCTCGACGCGCGCTACTCCGGCGCGTTCCCCGACCCGCGGATCGTTCGGCCCGACTAGGAGGAGCAGGCATCAGACGTCGGCGCAAGCGGCAGCCGGCCGAGCAGCGCCGCGAGCTGCTCCCGCTCGTGGCGATCGAAGCGGGAGCCGAACAGCTCCTCGACGTCCGCGAGGTGCGACTCGCGCGCCTCCTCGACCTTCTTCACGCCGGCGTCGGTCAGCACCGCGTACGCCACGCGGCCGTCGCTCTCGCAGCGCGCCTTGTCGACGAGGCCGCAGCGCTCCAGCCCGTCGAGCAGCCGCGTGATGCCCGAGGCGGTGAGGAGCACCGAGCGCGCGATGTCGATGCGGCGCATCCGCCGCTCCGGCGCGAAGTAGAGCTGCAGGAGCACGTCGTAGTCGCTGAGCGTCAGCTCGTGGAGCGCTTCGAGGCGGGCGGATAGCTCCCGCGTGATCGCCGCATGGGCGCGCAGGAACCGCAGCCACGCCGTGAGCGCAGGCGCGGAAGCTTCTTGCGTGGTCAATACTTGACTAGACAAACTTTTCTCGCTATGATCGTTGCGACCTCAAGTATAGCCGCCACCACGCTAGGAGGCAAGACGATGAGCACGATCGAAACCACGACCTTCGCCCCCGCCGGAACCTGGACGGCAGATCCCGTCCACTCGAACGTCTCGTTCGAGGTCGAGTACGCGGGCGTGAGCACCTTCCGCGGCAGCTTCCGCGACTTCGGCGCGCAGCTCGAGGGCTCGACCCTCACCGGCTCCGCGCGGGTCGCCAGCGTCGACGTGAAGGACGAGCAGCTGGACGGGCACCTGCAGTCGCCCGACTTCTTCGACGCCGAGCGCTTTCCGGAGATCGCCTTCCGCGCCGAGACCCTCGAGCTCGGCGACGACGGTAGCGTCACCGGCAGCGGAGAGCTGACCATCAAGGGCGTCACCGCGCCTGTCGAGCTGAAGGGCCGGCTCGCGTCGGCGCCGACCGTCGACCCCTTCGGGCGCGAGCGTCTCGGCCTCGTGCTCGAGACGAGCGTCGACCGCAACGAGTTCGGCGTCAGCTGGAACGCGCCGAACCAGAGCGGCGGCAACTACCTCGGCGACGAGGTCAAGCTGGTGGCCGAGCTCACCTTCGGCAAGCAGGAGGGCTGACCGATGCGGATCCTCGCCGTCTCCGGCAGCGTGCGCGAGCACTCGTTCAACACGAGCCTCCTGCGCGCGGCCGCCGAGGCCGCGCCGGAAGGCGTCGAGCTCGAGCTCTGGGAGGGACTGGGCGACCTGCCGATCTACGACCAGGATCTCGAGGACGGCGAGGTTCCGGAGAGCGTGCCGCGCCTCCGCGAGGAGTGGTCCGCCGCCGACGCCATCCTGTTCGCGACGCCGGAGTACAACGGCTCCGTCCCGGGAGGGCTCAAGAACGCGATCGACTGGGCCTCGCGCCCCCAACGCTTCTGGCCGGACGGCACCGGCTCCGCCGGGGCCGTCTCCAGCCACCAGTTCGAGAGCGCGCTCACGAACAAGACCGTCGCGGTCGTCGGGGCGAGCATCGGACAGTTCGGCGCCCTCTGGGCGCAGCAGGACCTGAAGCGGATCCTCGGCGTGGCCGGAGCCCGCGTGGTCGGCACCGAGATCCCGGTCGCCCGCGCGCACGAGCGGATTGACCCGCAGGGCCGCCTCCTCGACGGCGAGGTGTTCGAGCAGCTCCGCCTCCACCTGACGACTCTCGCGGCCGAGACGGTCGCCGAGGGCGAGCGCGTCGCCGCCTGAGCAACGAAGAGGGCCCC
>JAVKST010000068.1:0-14112 GCA_039583515.1 Gaiellaceae bacterium | reverse complement strand
ACGGTCGGGCCGCGGCGCCCCGGAGGAAGCGCTGGCAGGCGATCGTCGTGACCGCCGCCGCCGCGAGCGGCCAGCCTGCCCGCATGCTGCGCGCCGTGCGTGCTGCCGCGGCCGGCGGCACTCCGCGCGCGCCGCGCCCGTAGCGCAATGGCGTGCGGGATCCGCTCGACGACCACCACCCGCTCCGAGGGCACGACCGCCACCACCGCCGACGTCGGGAGCCGCTTCACGCGGCGCCGGCTCGAACGGACGAGCAGCAGCGCCGGCTCGTGCGGGTCGTGCTCCGCGAGCACCCTCTCGACGGTCCCGTGGTCGCCTCCCGTCACGGAGAAGCCGACGCAGTTGGCGAGCCAGTAGCGGGTGACTGGGCTCGTCGAATCGAAGCTCCGGCTCTGGCGCAGAGCAACAGCCATCACGGTCCGGTCCCCGACTGCCCGAGGTGCGAAACTCCCGCCGTGACCGCGATCGCCCAGCTGGAGGAGAACCGGACGATCGAGGGCGTCTACGCCGTGTCGCGGAAGGAGCGCCTGCGCACCCGGGGAGGCGCGTCGTATCTCGCGCTCGAGCTCGTCGACCCGAGCGGCCGCGTCGACGCCCGCGTCTGGAACGACGTCGACCTGCTCGACGGCCGCTTCGGCGCCGGCGACGCGGTGCGCGTGCTCGGCCGCGTCGAACGGTTCCGCGACCGTCTCCAGGTCGAGGTGCGGACGCTCGAGCCTGCCGCCGACGTCGATCCGGCCGAACTGGCACCAGCGTTGCGGCGCGACGTGGACGAGCTCGAGGGCTTCCTCGAGTTCCTCGTCGCCGAGGTGCACGACGACCGGCTGCGCGGCGTCGTCTCGGCGGCCCTCGGGGGTGTCCGGCTCCGTGCGTACCCCGCCACGCCCGACGGTCACCACTCCTACGCCGGCGGGCTGCTCGAGCACACCGTCGGCGTGGCGACGATCTGCCGGGAGCTCGCGCAGATCCACCCGCGTCTGCGTGCCGACCTCCTGCTCGCCGCGGCGCTCGTCCACGACGTCGGCCGCGTGCAGGAGCTCGGGCCACCACCGGTCTACGCGCCGACGGAGGAAGGCCGCCTGCTCGGCCACGTCCACCTCGGGCTGCGAGCGCTCGAGCAGCTCGGGGCGCCGCCGGAGCTGCTGCACGCCGTCGCCTGCCACCACGACAGCCGCGCGGCGCGAACCGCCGAGGCGGCCGTCCTCTACCACGCGAACCAGCTCGACGCGGTCGCCGCCACGCGGCCGGTAGACGGGTAGTGGCCGCGGCGCTGCTCGCGCTCGCCGCGAGCATCGCGTGGGGGGTCGGAGATTATGCCGGCGGGATCAAGAGCCGCGTCCTGCCGGCGCTCACGGTCCTGGCGGTCTCGCAGCCGTTCGGGCTCGCGGCGCTCGGAGTCATGGTGGCGGTGCGCGCGTCCGCGCCTCCGGGCCGCGAGGTCGCGTGGGCGGCGCTCTCGGCCGTGCTCGGCACCATCGGCCTCGCCGCCTTCTACCGGGGGATGGCGGTCGGCGCGATCAGCGTCATCGCTCCCATCGCCGCCGCGTCTGCCGTGATCCCGGTCGTCTGGGGCGTCACCTCGGGCGAGTCGTTGTCCTCCACGCAGGCGATCGGGGTCGCCGCCGCGCTCGCAGGCGGTGTGGTCGCGTCGCTCGAGCGGCGCGCGGAGGGGACGCAGCTCGCGACCGGCGCGGGCTGGGCGCTGCTCGCGATGGTCTGCTTCGGCGGCTACTTCGTCCCCATGCACGCCGCGGCACGGCAGGACTGGCTGTGGCCGGCGTTTCTCTTTCGGTGCACGTCGGTCTCGCTCGTCTGGGCCGTCGTCGTCACGCGGCGGTCACTGCCCCGCAGCGTCCGGCCGCACCTGCTCGCGCTCGTCGTGATCGGACTGCTCGACACGGGCGGCAACGCGCTCTTCGCCGCCGCATCGGCGCAGCGCGGCCTGCTGAGCGTGGTCGCGGTCCTCGCGTCGCTGTATCCCGTCGTGACCGTCCTGCTCGCGCGGGTAGTCCTCGGCGAGCGCGTGCAGCGGACGCAGGACCTCGGCGTGCTCGTCGCGCTCGCCGGCGTCGTCCTCGTCACCGCGGGGTGATTCGGGTCTGCTCGAGGTCGAGCTCGCGCTCGATCCGGCGCGCTTCGCTCGTCGAGAGCTTGCCTTCGCGCGCGAGACGGGCCAGCTTCGTCCGCTCCGCATCGACGAGCTCGCGCCGCAGGCGCCGGTACGCGTCGTCGCCTGCGCCGTCCCCGTCCTCGTCCGGCTCGATCCGGGCGTGGAGGCGCGCCGCCCGCTGCTCGTAGACCGCGCGGAGCGGCTCGGCGAAATCGGCCGCGATGGAGTCTTCCTGCTCGACGAGCTCGTCGAGACGCTCGAGCGCGCTGCGGGTCAGCGCGAGCCGCGCCTCCGCCTCCGAACGGCTCATCTCGACACCCGTCGCGATGTCGAGCCGGCGCAGCAGCCACGGGAGCGGCATCGCCTGCAGCAGGAGCCCGCCGAGGATCGTCGTGAAGGTGAGGAACAGGATCAGCTCCCGGTGCGGCACCGCGCTAGTGATCGAAAGCGCGGCGGCGAGCGAGAGCGCCCCGCGCATCCCGCTCCAGCCGAGCACGAGCCGGTCCTGCCACGGCGCCAGCTCGCGCCACGTCCGCACCCACGGCAGCCGGCTGAGCGCGTACGGCACCGCGAACATCCACGCCATACGGACGACGACGACGACAGCCAGGGTCAGCAGCGCGTACCAGAGCAGCGTGAGCGCGCGGTAGCCGCCCAGCGCCGCCACCACGCGCGGGAACTGCATGCCGAGCAGCACGAACAGGATCGACGTGAGCAGGAAGTCGAGGATGGCCCAGAAGGCAGCCGACTGGAGCCGCACCTCCGGCCGGAAGATGCCGCCGGAGCGCCAGCCGAGGTAGACGCCGGTGGCGACGGTCGCGAGGACGCCCGAGACGTGCGCGCGCTCGCCAAGGACGTAGGCGACGTAGGGCGTGAGGAGCGAGATCAGGATCTCGATCTCGGCGTCGTGGACGCGCCGGCGGACGCGCTCGACGAGGAAGCCGAGCGCGAGCCCCAGGGCGACGCCTCCGCCGGCCTCCTCGCCGAACTGCACGAGGCCGTGCGCGACCGAGAAGCTCCCGCTCGTCGCGCCGGCGAGCGCGATCGAGAACGCGACGAGGCCGACGCCGTCGTTGACGAGACTCTCGCCCTCGAGGATCGCCTGCAGCCGCTCGGGGGCGCCGACGCGGCGGATCACCGCGGTCGCGGCCACGGGATCGGTCGGACCGAGGACGGCGCCGAGGACGAAGCCGGCGCCCGCGCCCAGCGCACCCGTGGCGGCCGCCACGGCCCAGCCGACCGCGAGCACCGTGGCGAGGACGAGCCCGATCGCGAGCCCGAGGATCGGCAGCGCCTGCGCGCGCGTCTCGCGCGGGGAGGTGAAGAACGCCGCGTGGTAGAGGAGCGGCGGCAGGAAGACGTAGAAGACGACGTGCGGGGGTAGCGCGAGCGCGTGGATCCCGGGCACGTAGCTGACCCCGAGGCCCGCGACGACGTAGAAGACCGGCCCCGGGATCGAGGTCAAGCGCGTCGCCGAGACGCCGAGCAGCACCGCGACGGCGACGCCGAGAAGGACGAGTGCGGACGGTTCGGCCACCGTCCGTTCTCATCCCCGCCGCGCCTCGAGCGACAACGCGCGTCATGCGCGAGCGCGAGTCAGGCGTCCGGCACCGGCGCCCTCAGACGTTGAAACGGACGTTCAGCACGTCGCCGTCCGCGACGACGTACGTCTTCCCCTCCAGGCGCTGCTTCCCCGCGCGAGCGGCTTCCGCGTGGCCGCCGGCGGAGACGAGGTCGTCCCAGCGCACGACCTCGCAGCGGATGAAGCCGCGCGCGATGTCGGAGTGGATGGTCGCCGCCGCCTCGATCGCGGTCGAGCCGCGACGCAGCGTCCACGCTCGCGTCTCCTTCTCGCCGGCCGTGAAGAACGCGACGAGGTCGAGTGTCTCCGCGAGCCGTCGCACGACCTCGCCGAGGGCCGACTCGCCGCGGCCGCGGAACTCCGCCGCCTCCTCGTCGGGCAGCTCGGCGAGCTCGGCCTCGAGCTGGAGGTCTATCCCCTCCGCACCGTTCACGAGCTCGATCAGCGGCTTGGTCGTCAGCGGATCGAGCTCCGGCGGCAGGTCGCCCGCCCACTCGGCGAGCGTTCGGCCTTCGTCGAGGTGCGCGAGCAGCCGCTCCAACTCCGCCGCCTCCGCCTTCAACCGTACGTCGCCCGACTTCGACTGCTTCGCCACGCGCTCCAGCCGCCGCTCGACATGGTCACGGTCGGCGACGAGCAGCTCGAGCTTCAGCGTCTCGAGATCGTCGGAGGGGGTGCGCGTCGCCGAGAACCCGTCGAGGACGACGAGGAGCGCATCCACCTGGCGCAGGTTCCCGAGCAGCTGCGGGCCCGTCCCCGGCACGTCGACCACCCGCACGGCGGCGGGCGTCACCTTCCGCGCGGCCACGACACGGGCGAGCGCGTCGAGCCGCGCGTCCGGGATCTGGGCCATCCCGACGTGCTCCTTGCCGGAACCGTGTGTCTCGGCGCGGGTCAGCGCACGGAACAACATCGTCTTCCCGGAACTCGGCAGCCCGACGATGCCCGCCTCGAGAGCCATGGGGGCAACCGTAGACGACCTGTTTCCGCGAGCGCCTGCGAGGCAACGGCGGACCGATGCGCCGCCCGCTCGAAGGGAGCTACCGGACGACTCTCGCGATCGTCCTGCTCGCGCTGTCGCCGAACATCGTCGTCACGACGGCGTACGCGCTGATGACGAAGACCCTTTCGCTCGACACCGGGCTCGGCAAGACCGGCCTCGAGGTGACAGAGGGGCTGGCGAACGCCGGCTACGCCTTCGGCGCGCTCGCCGGCGGCGACTTCACGCAGCGGTTCAAGCAGCGATACGTGTTCCTCGCCTGCGAGTCCCTGTTCGTGGCCACCTCGCTCCTCGCCGCGTTCGCGTGGGACCCGATCTCGTTCGCAGTCGGCCGGACCGGAGCGGGCCTCGCGACGGGCTTCCTCCTCACGGCGGCGATCCCGCCGCTCGTGCAGCGCTTCGGCCCGGAGCGGCTGCCGACGAGTGCGGCGTGGATCAACATCGGCTTCTTCGGCGCCGTCACCGCCGGGCCGATCGTCGGCGGCGCTGCCGCCATCGGCATCCACTGGCGTTGGTTCTTCGCGGGGCTCGCACTGCTCGGGCTGGTCGGACTCGTGCTGGCAGTGTTCACGCTGCCGGTGGAGGACCCGCCGAATCCCGACCTTCCGCCCGACTGGTCCGCGTTCGGCCTCGCCGGTCTCGGGACGGTGGCGCCGTTCGTCGCCGTCTCCCTGCTGGTGGGCCACGCCTTCGCAAGCACGCAGGTCGTCGGCCTGCTAGCTGCCGGGACGCTCGGCCTCGTCGCGTTGCTCGTGACCGAGTACCAGAAGGAGGAGCCGCTCTCGCCGGTGCGGCCGATGGCGACGGCGTGGCCGGTGCTCGGCATCCTCGTCGCGAGCCTCGGCGGCGCCGTCTACGTCACGCTGCTCGACCTCGCGGAGCAGTACCTGCAGAAGGTCTCGAGGGAATCGCCGCTCTCCACGGGCTTCGCAGTCTGGCCGCAGGTCGCCACGCTGATGCTCGCCGCCGCGATCTTCTACGTCCTCGTCCGCCGCCGCTCGGCGCACATCGGCGCGTTCGTCCTGCTCGGGCTCCTGCTCCTCGTCGGCGGCGCAGTGCTCCTGAAAGCGCTCGGCACGTGGAACGCGCGGGACGTCGTGCTCGGCGCGGCCGCGCTGCTCGGCTTCGGCGCGGGCGCCACCGTCTCGCCGGCGCTCTGGCTGGCCGGCTGGAGCACGCCGGTCGCGCTCGTGGGACGCGTCTTCGCGCTCGTGGAGCTGATCCGCGCCGAGGCCGACTACGTGATGGACCCGATCATGCGCCGGATCGCCGCCCACAGCGGAATCCCCGAAGCGCTCTGGCTGACGCTTCTCGTCGCGATCGCGAGCACCACGCTCTGCGTCGCGCTTTACCTCCTGAGCGGGCTGCGGCCCGAGCGGCCCGACCTGGAGCGCTACCTCGAGGAGGGCGAGCCAGGCGTCACGTCGCCGGCCCTCCTCGCGCGGCTGCGCTAGGCCTCCTGGCGCTCGATCTGCCGCTGCAGGGACGCGAGCGCGCGATGCTGCAGCGACTTGATCGCCCCCTCCGTCTTGTCGAGGACGGCGGCCACCTCGGCGTTCGGCAGGTTGAAGACGAACTTCAGCGTCAGCACCTGCTGCTGCTCGGGCGAGAGCTTCTCGATCAGCTGCAGCATCGACTCGCGGCCGATGGATTGCATCGCGGTGAGCTCCGCCGACGGCTCCTCCTCGCCCGGCGGCTCGGGCACCTCCTCCTCCGGCTGCCAGCGGCGGCGCGCCCGGAAGTGGTCCATCGCGAGATTGTGCGCGATGCGGAACAGCCACGCGGAGAACGGTGCCGACTGCCACTTGAAGCTGCCGATCTTCTCCAGCATCTTCAGGAACGTCTGCGTCGTCAGGTCCTCGGCGTCGTGGCGGTTGCCGACGCTGACGTGGAGGTAGCTGTAGATCCGGTCGAAGTGGATCAGGTACAGCTCCTCGAGAGCGTCGCGGTCGCCCTGCTGCCCGCGCTCGACGAGCGCGCGCACGTAGTCGTTAGAGTCTCGGGCAGACGCCCGCTCGGCGGGACTCGTCATCAGAGCGGGTTTACCCCACCGACCGGCAGGAGCTAACTCGTCCCGAAGCCGACGCGACCGGCCCGCACGATCCGCTTGTAGTAGGCGACGTGCGCCACGACGGCGCGCAGCGGCCCGTCCTCGGTCTGGAGAACGACGACCTGCTGACGGCTGTCGCCGCCGAGCGCGGCCTCGAGGGCGTCGGCCGACGAGCCGTCGACGAACTCGCCGACGATCTGGCCGCCGGCGAACCCGATCTCGACGCGAACCCGGTCGTCAGCCGTTCGAGACCACCTCCGTGAGGACACCATGGACCGAGTCCGGGTGGACGAACGCGACCTCGAGCCCGAACATGCCACGTCGCGGCGTCGCGTCGATCAGCTCCGCACCGGCCTCCGTGAGGTCGCGGAGCGCGGCGCCGATGTCCTGCACCTCGTATGCGACGTGGTGCATCCCCGGGCCGCGCCTGGCGAGGAAGCGGCCGACGGGCGTGTCGTCGCCGAGGGCGCCGAGCAACTCGAGGCGGCTCTGCCCCAGACGGACGGACGCGGCCTCGACACCCTGCTCCTCCACGCGGGACCGGTGCTCGAGCTGCGCGCCGAATAGCCGCTCGTAGGTCGCGACGGCGGCGTCGACATTCTCGACCGCCACGCCCACGTGGTGGATGGAGGTCGGGCGTTCCACGCCCTCGATCGTATGTGAAAGACTCGCGCGGACGATGCGGATGCGGGCCGCCCCTCTTCTGCTCGTGGCGGCGATCGCCGCCGGCTGCGGCGGCAGCGGCTCGGGCGGCGGCACGACGAACCGCGAGGCCGCCAAGCCCGCGAAGCGCGCGCTCGCCGACGCCGTGCACGTCGCGGCCCGAGCCCGCTCGGTCCATGTCGCCGGGCGCCTCGTCTCGGGCAAGACGCCGCTCACGCTCGACCTGACGCTCGCGCGCGGCAAGGGCGCGAAAGGCACCGTCGCGCAGAATGGGCTCTCGTTCGACCTGGTGCAGATCGGCGACAGGATCTACATCCAGGGCAGCGACGCCTTCTGGAAGAAGTACGCCGGGCCGGCGGCCGGGCTCCTCCACGGGCGTTGGGTCTCGGCGTCTGCGTCGAAGGGCCGCTTCGCGCAGCTCGCGCCGCTGACGAACGCCGCGCAGCTGTTCGCGCTCGTCGAGTCGACGCACGGCCGGCTCGTCAACGCCGGCCTGACGGACTACGAGGGCCGGAAGGTGGCCGAGATCCGCGACACCTCCGACGGCAGCAAGCTCTACGTGTCGGCGATCGGGACGCCGTATCCCGTCGCCCTCGTCGGAGGCGAGAAGCACCCCGACGACCAGCTGCGCTTCGACGACTGGAACGCGAACGTGTCACTGAGCGCACCGCAGCACGTCATCGACATCTCGGCCTTCGGCGCGGGCTAGGAGCGGTCGGCGCGCGACTCGCTCGCGACGACGCGCGGCACCCCCACGCTCTCCGACGCGCGGGACTCCGGCTCGACGTCCGCCACGAGCTCGAGCAGCTCCTCGCGGACAAGCGTCTCCTTCTCGAGCAGCGCGGACGCGATCCGGTCGAGCGGCGCGCGGTGCTTCCGGAGCAGACGGAGCGCCTCCTCGTAGGCGCCGTCGGTGAGCCGCGCCTGCTCCTCGTCGCGCACGCGCTTCGTCGCCTCCGAGAGGGCGTAGTTGTCGGCGCGCATCGTCCGTGAGGCCACGCTTTCCGACATGCCCCAGTCGAACACCATCGAGCGCGCGATGTCGGTGACCTTCTCGAGGTCGTTGGCGGCGCCGTTCGTGACGCGGCCGAAGACGACCTCTTCGGCCGCGCGGCCCGCGAGGGCGACGACCATCCAGTCCTGCAGCTCCTCCTTCGTGTGGAGGTAGCGGTCCTCCTCGGGCAGGTGGAACGTGTAGCCGAGCGCGTTGCCGCGGGAGACGATGGTGACCTTCTGCAGCTCGGTCACGCCGCCCATCAGGTGCGCCATCAGCGCATGGCCGCCCTCGTGGTAGGCGAGGATCCGCCGCTCCTTCTCGGTCAGCACCTTCTTCTGCTGTAGCCCGGCGACGACGCGTTCGAGCGCCATGTCGAAGTCGGACTGCGAGAGGTAGCCGTCGCCGCGCCGCCCGGCGTTGATCGCCGCCTCGTTGCAGATGTTGGCGAGCTCCGCCCCGGTGAGGCCGGACGTCTGGCGGGCGGTCACGCGAACGTCGACATCCGGGCCGAGGGGCTTCCCGCGCGTGTGCACGGTGAGGATCGCCTCGCGCCCGGCGAGGTCGGGCGGCGGCACGAGCATCTGGCGGTCGAAGCGGCCGGGGCGCAGCAGTGCCGGGTCGAGGTCCTGGATGCGGTTGGACGCGCCCATGACGACGACCTGCTCGGCGCCCTCGAACCCGTCGAGCTCCACGAGCAGCTGGTTGAGGGTCTGGTCCTGCTCCCGGTTGAAGCCGTGGCCAGTGCGTTGCGCTCCGACGGCGTCGAGCTCGTCGATGAAGACGATCGCGGGCGCGTTCTTGCGCGCTTCCTGGAAGAGCTTGCGGATGCGGGCGGCGCCGAGGCCGGCGAACATCTCGACGAAGGACGACGCCGAGGCGCTGTAGAAGCTCGCGCCGGACTCGTGGGCGACGGCCTTCGCGAGCAGGGTCTTCCCTGTCCCCGGCGGCCCGTAGAGGAGCAGCCCTTTCGGCACCTTGGCGCCGAGCCGCTCGAACCGCTTGGGGTCGCGGAGGAAGTCGACGACCTCCATCAGCTCCGACCGCACCTCCTCGACGCCGGCGACGTCGTCCCACGTCGTCTGCGAGCGCGCCCGCTGTGCCTGGTTCACGGGCTTGATCCGCGGCATCATCCCGACTGTCCGCCAGAGCAGCCACGCCGTGAGGACGAGGATCCCGAAGAACGCGAGCGGCAGCCAGGCGGTGGCGAAGTCCGCGGCGGCATGGAACCAGTGCCCGACCATCTCTGGACTCATCGGCAGCGGCGGGAGCGCCCCTTAGCCGAGGGAGTCGATCACCTCCGCCACCGTCGAGAACCGGACACCTCGCTCCCGCCAGCAGGCGGCGCAGGCGGCGGTGCGGGCGTCGTCGAGGCCGCGGGCAGCGTCCTCGACGAAGCACACGCGGCGGCCGCGAAGGAGGAGGCCGAGGATCGCCGCGTCGTCGCAGACGTCGCTGGCCACGCCGAACACGACGACCTCGTCCGGGTCGAGCAGGTCCAGCAGCGGCTCCGCGTTCGGGTTCGTGAAGACGTCGAAGCTCTTCTTCAGGAGCAGGATCTCGCGGCGGCCGCCGACGAGGCGGTCGAGTGCTGCGGGCGGGTACGGCGTGAGGGAGAGGGGGAGCGGGTCGCACTGCTTCGTCTCGGGGATCTTCTCGGCGCCCCGGGTTCCGCGGAGACAGTGCGGCGGGTACGTGGTGGCGAAGTCCGGCGCGTCGGCGATCTCGGGGTCGGTGAGCTCGTGGTCGTCGGCCGACGCGACGTGGACGACGCCGCGGCCGCGTGCGGCGTCCACGAGCCGTGCGAATGCCGGCACGACCTCCTCGGCGCCGGGCACGGGAAGCTTCCCGTCCGCCTCGACGAAGTCGACCTGCGTGTCCACGTCCCAAAGCACGGTGCCCGCCACGGCCGGGTTGTATCAGCACCTCCCGAGAGACGCGGGAGGCGGCCGCGTCCACCTCGGGCGCGGCCGTCAGCGGAGCGCGCGCAGCGCAGGCTCGAGGCGCTGGCGAGTCGTCAGGACGCCCTCGAACAGGTCGCCGTGGCGGCCGACCCGGTCCAGCACGACCTCCATCGTCAACGAGGCGGGGTCGAGCGACTCGTTCACCTCCTCCCAGCGCAACGGCGTCGAGACCGGAGCGCCCGGCCTCGGCCGCACCGAGTACGCCGACGCGATCGTCTTCCCCTCGCCGTTCTGGTTCGCGTCGATCAGCACGCCGCGCCGCTTCGCCCTCGACCACTCGGTCGTGGCGAGCCCGGGGTTCGTCCGCGCGATCGCTCCCGCGACGATCTCGCAGAACTCCCTCGTCTGCGCGTACGTGTAGCGCCGTTCGACAGGCACGAGCACGTGGATGCCCTCGGCGCTGCTCGTCTTCGGGAAGGCGGTCAGCCCAAGTGCGTCGAGCGCCTGCTTCACGAGCAGCGCGACCTGCACGGTCTCGAGGAAGCCGACGTCCGGCGAGGGGTCGAGGTCGAAGAGGACGAAGTCCGGGCGATCGGGCCGATCGACCCGCGAGTACCAGGCGTTCAGGTCGACGCAGCCCATGTTCACCATCCAGAGGAGCGCCCGCTCGTCGTTCACCAGCGGCGCGTCGATCCACCTCTTCCGCGGCGGCGACTCGCGGGTCGACACCTCGACGTGGAAGCGCGGGATCCATTCCGGCGTGTGCTTCGGCGCGTCCTTCTGGAAGAACGCCTTGCCGTAGGCACCGTCCGGGTAGCGGCGCATCGTGAACGGCCGGCCCCGGAGGTGCGGCACCACGACCGGCGCGACAGCCCGGTAGTAGTCGAGCAGCTCGCCTTTCGTGATGCCGCCGCTGGCGTCGTCCTGCGGCCAGAACAGCTTGTCGAGGTTCGACAGCTTCACACCGTCGTGCTCGGCGGCCGCCGGCTCCTCCCGGCGCACGGCCGCCGACGCCTTGTCGTCGCGCAGTCCCTGGAACGACGGCGCGCGAAGGTGGCCGTCGTGGGTCCACTCGGCGAACTCGACCTCGCACACGACCTCGGGCTCGACCCAGACGACGTCGCCCTTCCGCACCTTCGGCATCTTCGGCGCCGAGGGGAACGGAGGCGACTCTCGCCGCAGCGGCTCGAGGCGCGCGAGCAGCTCGTCGATGTCGCGCTCCGTGAAGCCGGTGCCGACGTTCCCGACCCACGCCCACTCCCCACTCCGGCGGACGCCGAGCACGAGCGAGCCGAAGCGGCCCGAGCGGCGTCCCTGTCCCTTCGTCCAGCCGCAGATCACGAACTCCTGGCGGCCGTGCGTCTTGATCTTCAGCCAGTCGCGCGTGCGTGCGCCCTCCTTGTACGTCGACGCCGCACGCTTCGCCATGACGCCCTCGAGCCCCTGCTCGCGCGCCGCCTCGAAGAGCGCCTCGCCGTCGTCGAACGCTCCCGAGACCTGGACGGAGCGCGACGGGATCACCAGCGCCTCCAGCCGCTCCCGCCGCTCCGTCAGCGGCATCCCCGCGAGCGTCTCCCCGTCGAGCTCGAGCAGGTCGAACAGCTCGTAGACGAGGGCGGTGCCGGGCTTGCCCTGCTGCATCGCGGAGAAGCTCGGCCGGCCGCGCTCGTCGAGCGCGCAGACCTCGCCGTCGACGACGGCCTCAGGTGACCGGAGCGCCTTCACGAGCTCCTTCGCCACGGTGGGGAAGCGTCCCGTCAGGTCGTTGCCGTTGCGGGAACGGAGCTCAGCCTCGCCGGCCCGGACGTAGCCGACCGCCCGGTAGCCGTCCCACTTCGGCTCGAAGAGCCAGCCGTCCCCGCCTGGCAGCTGCTCGCTCAGCGTCGCGAGCATCGGCTCGTACAGGCGCCGCTCGGGCACGGGGGTCCCGCTGGCGTTCTCCCGCTTGCGCAGCAGCAGCCAGTTCTTCGGGTCGCCCGAGAGCTTCGCGGGCACGAGCGTCCACGTGCCGCGCAGCCGTTCGCCGTGCAGCCGCACCGTCAGCCCGCCGTCGCGCTTCTCCTCGAGCAGCTCGTACGTGCCGTGGTCCCAGATCTCCACCGTCCCGGCGCCGTAGTTCCCCTTCGGGATCTCGCCGGCGAACGTCGCGTACTCGAGCGGATGATCCTCGACGTGGACGGCGAGGCGCTGTTCCCCGGGCTCGAGCGGCACGCCCTTCGGCACCGCCCACGAGGCGAGAGCGCCGTCGCGCTCGAGCCGGAAGTCGTAGTGGAGGCGTCGCGCGTCGTGCCGCTGGACGACGAAGATCGGCTCGCCGTCGTGCTCGCCGTCGCCGAACGGCTCGGGTGTCCTGGTGCGCTTCCGCTTGCGCTCGTACTCGCGAAGGCTCACGACGCTTTCTTACTACGCGCTGCCTGCGTCCGCGCCACCGACTCACGTAGCGCCTGCATCAGGTCGACGACCTCGCCGCCTTCCTCCGCCTGCGGCGCCGGCAGCGGCATGCCCTCCGCCTTCTGCCGGATGAGCTGCAGCAGCTCGGCCCGGTACGTGTCGTCGTATTTCTCGGGGTCGAACTCCGCGCTCAGGTTCTCGACCAGCGACTTCGCCATCTCGACCTCGGCCGGCCGCAGGCGGTCGGCTCCGGCGACGTCGCCCGCGACCTCCTGGGGCTTTCGCACCTCCTCGGCGTAATACATCGTCTCGAGCACGAGCACCTGCTCGAACGCCCGCAGGCACGCGAGGTGCTGCTTGTTGCGGATCACGACCTTCGCGATGCCGACCCGGCCTGTCTCCTCGAGGGCGCGCACGAGGAGCGCGTACGGCTTCTCGCCGCCCTCCTGCGGGACGAGGTAGTACGCCTGCCGGAAGTAGACGGGATCGATCTCGTCGAGCGAGACGAAGTCGCAGATGTCGACCGAGTGCGTGAGCTCGACGTCGAGCCGGTCGAGGTCCTCCGGCTCGATCGGGACGAAGCGCCCCTTCTCGACCTCGAACGCGCGGACGACGTCGTCCGACTCGACGTGCTCGCCGGAGTCCTTCCGCACCTTGTCGTAGCCGATCGGCGCGAGGTCGTGCCGGTCGACGAAGTGGAAGCGCAGGTCGTGGGAGCTCGTCGCCGTGATCATCCGGACCGGGATGCTCACCAGTCCGAACGAGATCGTCCCGCTCCAGATCGGCCGCGGAGGCATAGCGCGGTCGTCCCCGTGGGAAGAAGCTCGGAAACGAGGTTTGCCCGCCGCGCGCGCGGGCACCAGCCACGGTGAGAGCTGGATCGTAGTACGACCTAGCTTCTCCTACCCAGCGGGGGGTCGAGCTCGAGGCCGGTTTTGCCGGCCTCGAGTCGTACTCCTATCGTTCACACGACAGCCGCATGTCCGGGGATAAGCCTGTGGACGGTGTGGACAGCGGGCACCCACACCCGCCGGAAACCTGTCGAAAACTCGCTAAAGCTGATCTAGACGTAGACGCCGAGCCCGCGGAAGCGTGCCCGCCGCCGCCGGCGCAGCTCGCCGCCCGGGATGCCGTCGAGGTCGGCGAGCGCGTCACGCAGTGCCTCCCCGAGCAGTCGCGCCGCCTCGTCGGGGTCGGTCTGCGCGCCGCCGTCCGGCTCCGGGACGATGCCGTCCACCACGCCGAGCTCGAGACAGTGCAGCGCGTCCGGGCGGAACGCCGCTGCCGCCTTCTTCGCCTCGCCCGCGTCGCGCCAGAGAATGGCTGCGCATCCCTCGGGCGAGATGACCGAGTAGATCGCGTTCTCCTGCATCAGCACCCGGTCGGCGAGCGCGATCGCGATCGCGCCCCCGGAGCCG
>JAVKST010000067.1:0-14434 GCA_039583515.1 Gaiellaceae bacterium | reverse complement strand
GCTCGCGGCGGCCGGCTGGCGGCTCACGCGGGGCGGCTACGCGTTCGCGTCGCCGCACGCTGCGCGGTGGGCGCGCGGCGGCGGGACGCGCGCCGCCGGGTTGGTACGGTCAGTTCCGTGGCAGAGGTACGTCCGTTCCGTGCGCTCCGCTATGACGAAGCAGTCGCCGGACCGCTCCGGGAGCTCGTAGCTCCGCCCTACGACGTCGTCGACGACGGGCAGCGTCAGCGCCTGCTCGGCCGCAGCGAGCACAACGTCGTCCGGCTCACGCTGCCGGAGGACGAGGACGCCGCCGCCGCTCTGCTCGCGGAATGGCGCGAGCAGGGCATCCTCCGCCGCGACCCGGCTCCGGCCTACTGGTGGCTCGCGCAGGACTACGTCGGGCCCGACGGCGTCCGGCGCCGCCGCGACGGCTTCATCGCCTCGCTGCGCGCGGAGCCGTACGACCGGCGCGTGATCCTGCCGCACGAGCGCACGCACGCAGGGCCGAAGGAGGGTCGGTTGCGCCTGTTGCGCGCGACGCGGACGCAGCTCGAGCCGATCTTCCTGCTCTGGGACGGGACCATCGAGGTCGACGGCCTCGGCGATCCGGATCTCGTGGCGGAGGAGGGCGGCGTCGTCTCGCGCCTCTGGCGGCTCGACGCCGAGTTCGGAGACGCGTTGAGCGAGGAGCTGGCAGACGCGCAGCTGCTGATCGCGGACGGCCATCACCGCTACGAGACGACGCTCGCCTACCACGACGAGGCGGGCGACGAGGAGTCGGCGTGGCTGATGGCGGTGATCGTCCCGACCGATCAGGCGGGATTGACGATCTTCCCGACGCACCGGCTGGCGACGTCGGCCGGCTCCGCCGACGGAACGCCGGTCGCGAAGCCGGGCGACTTCCTGCCCGGCCCGATCCTCTATCGCGGTGGCGGACGCTACGAGCTCCTCGACGGGAAGGGCCTCGATCCCGAGGTCGTCGAGGCGTTGATGCCGGAGGTAGTCCGGTACACGCCGTACCGCGACGAGGCGGTGGCGGCGGTCGATCGCGGCGAGGCGGGGGCGGCCTTTCTGCTGCGCCCGCCGCGGATCGAGGACGTCTGGGAGGTCGCGCGTCGCGGCGACGTGATGCCGCAGAAGAGCACGTTCTTCTATCCGAAGCTCACCTCCGGTCTCCTCATCCACCCGGTCGACGAGGGCTCGACGGCGCCGGAGCGGGACCCTGACTGACTGGCTCGCCCTCTGTCGCGCCGCTGTCGCCGACGTCGAGGCGGTGCTCGCGGAGCTGCCGACGCGGGCCGAGCGCGAGCCCGTGGTGGGTGCGGGCCTCGGCGGCGACGATACGACCACGATCGACCGCGCGGCCGAGGATGCGATCCTCGCGCGCTTCCGGGAGACCGGCGCGACGATCGTCTCGGAGGAGGTCGGGGTCCTCGAGGGAGGCGAGACACGGCTGGTCATCGACCCGATCGACGGATCGCTCAACGCGAAACGCGGCATCCCCTTCTTCTCCGTCTCGATCGCTGTCGCCCGCGGCGGGACGATGGCCGACGTCGAGCTGGGCTTCGTCCACGACTTCGGCAGCGGCGAGGAGTGGACTGCCGCGCGCGGCGAGGGGGCATGGCTCGACGGGCAGGCGCTCGGCGGCGAGCGGCCGAAGGACGACGTGGAGATCCTCTCGTTCGAGGCGACGCTCACCTCGCTCGTCGCCGACGACGCGCCCAAGGTCACAGGGCTTGCGCACCGGCTCCGGATCATGGGCTCGCTCGCGCTCTCGCTCTGCCACCTCGCCGCCGGCCGGGTCGACGCCGTCTGCTCGCTGAAGCCCGCACGCTCGGTGGACATCGCGGCGGCGCAGCTGCTCGTCCGCGAGCTCGGCCTCTCGATCGAGCTCTTCGACGCCGGCGAGCCGTTCGAGGCCGCGCCGCTCGACCTGGAGCGGCGTTCGCGCGTCGCCGCCGCGGGAAACAGCGCCGTGTGTTCGAGGATCGCGCGCGCCCTGTCCGCATAGGCCTTTCGGGCTGGAACTACGCGCACTGGCGCGACGGCGTCTTCTACCCGCCGCGCCTGCCGGCGCGCCGCTGGCTCGACTTCTACGCCGGGCGGTTCGACACGGTGGAGGTCAACTCGACCTTCTACCGGCTGCCGCGCCGGGACGCGGTCGCGCGCTGGGTCGAGCAGACGCCCGACGGCTTCACCTTCGCCGTCAAGGCGTCGCGCTACCTCACGCACGTGAAGCGGCTGCGCGACCTCGGCCCCGGGCTGGAGACGTTCCTCGAGCGGATCGAGCCGCTGCTCGCGAGCCCCAAGCTCGGGCCGCTGCTGTGGCAGCTCCCGCCGACCTTCCGCCGCGACCACGACCGCTTGGCAGGAGCGCTCGAGCGCCTTCCGCAAGGGCTGCGGCACTGCTTCGAGTTCCGCCATCCGTCATGGTTCGTGGAGGAGACGTACGCGTTGCTCCGCGAGCGCGGCGCCGCGCTCGTGATCGGCGACCGGCCGCAGGTGAACTGGTTCCAGACGCACGAGCTGACTGCGGACTGGACGTTCGTTCGCCTTCACGGTGGCACCCGCGGGCGGCGCGGCAACTACAGCGAGACGGAGCTACGCGAATGGGCGGGGCGGCTTCGCGGCTGGCGCCGCACGCACGAGGTGTTCGCGTACTTCAACAACGACTGGGAGGGGTTTGCGCCGCGCAACGCGAGGCGGCTCGAGCAGCTGCTCTCTAACGGATGCGGGCGCTCGCCGCCGACGTGACTGCCGTGGGGCCGGCGCCGTTCGCTGCCGTGATGCGCACGCGCAGGCGGTGCCTGACGTCGCGCCTGACCACGCGATAGCTCGAGCGCGTCGCGCCGCGGATCGCGACGCAGCGGCTGCCGCTGGCGTTGCAGCGAAGCCACTGGTAGCCGAACGCGGATGGCGAGCTGCTCCACGCGCCCGCGTTCGCACGCAGGGTCCTGCCGGTCCTCGCCCTTCCTAGGATATGCGGCATGCGCAGCGGCGCGGGCCTCGAGATCACGACTGCCGTCTGGGCGGAGAGCGCAGCGACCGTCCCTGCCGTATCCGTGGCCGAGACGCTGGCCTCGAGCGTGTAGCCGGCGTCGGCGCCGACCAAGAGATACGTCGGCCCGCTCGCGCCTGCGACGCTCGTGCAGCCGCCGCCGCTCGGGTCGCAGCGCAGCCACTGGTAGGCGAAGGTGCTCGGCGTGTTCCACGTGCCGGAGGTGGTCGAGAGCATCTTGCCCACGGCGGCGACTCCCGAGACCATCGGAAGGGCGGTACTGGCCGGGAGTGGGACAACCACCCCGCTGGTCGCGGACGCGGTGTAGGCAGACGACCCGTTGGCGTTCTGGGCGCTGACGGTCGAACGGACCGTCGCGCCGCCGTCCGCGCTCGTCAGCGTGTACGTCGAGTTGGTCGCTCCCGGGACGTCGACGCACCCGGCGCCGAGGGACGAACAGCGCTGCCACTGGTACGCGTAGGCCGTCGGAGAGAACGCCCAGGCTCCCGTCGACGACGCGAGCTGCTGCCCCTCCGCGGCGGTTCCGCTGACGGCCGGCGACGTCATGTTGCCCGGCGGAAGCTGCTCCGCGCTCTGCACGCACGAGGCGCCGGCGTTGCTGTACTCCTGCTGCAGCCAGTAGTGGTCGTTGTTGATCACCTGGTTGTAGGCGCTCGCGCCCGCGCCGCCGAGAGGCGTCCCGAACGTCCAGGCGCAGAGGTCGGCGTTCTCGTCGTACTCGCCGTCCTCCGACCACCAGGCGTCGCCGAGCGGATCGGTGATCGCCTCGTTCTGCTCGTGGCTGATCGTGTTGATCGTCGCGTCGGCGTCGTCGCCGTTGGGCGACGTCCCGTCCCAGCACGCGTTCTTGCCCTGGCTGTTGAGGATCGTCGCCTCGTACGGCTCCACGGCGTAGATGATCGGATGCGAGACCTGGCCGAAGGCGCTGTGGTAGGCGCAGAACGCGTTGGTGGTGCAGGAGGAGCCGGAGCCGTCGCGGCAGACGCCGACGAACTTCGGGAGCATGACGAAGAAGAGACTCGTGCCGCCGGCCGGCCAGCCCTCCGCGGCGATCACGTCCTGGATCTCCGTTTGCAGCTGGTCGTCGGTGAGGCAGACGGCGTCGACGTGGTCGTCGCAGCCGCCGCTCGTCGGAAACGAGAGCGGGTCGCGGTAGAAGCCGCCGAACGTCGACTCGTAGCGGACGGCCCCCGCGGCGTCGGAGTACTGCGTGGCGACGGAGTAGACGTTGCTGCCGTCGTCGCTGCTTCCGGCGCTCGCGGCGGCGACGTCGGTGAAGTACTGGTTGATCAGCGGCTCGTACTGCGGGTCGACTTGGCAAGCCGCCCCGCCGCAGGCCGTCGATCCGGTCGGGATCCAGTAGATGGCGTACGTCGTGCTCGTGTGCATGACCGGGCCGCCGTGATAGACGAGCGGCCCGTAACCGCTGAGGGCGGACAGGGCGTGGAGCCCGGGCGGCATGGCCGCGGGCGCACCGGTGTGCGGCAGGACGCCGAGGAGCGGGCTGCGCAGTTGCGCGGACCCGCTGGCCGAGGAGGCCCCGAGCAGCGCGAACGCAGCCGCGAGCGTTACGAGCGCTGCCCTCATCGCTGTCCGAACGATGCCAGTTGTGCTAGGGAACGCCAAGTCCCCGCTCGAGCGAGACTCGCCGCTGCTCACCGTCGCGGCGAGAGGGCGCTGCCGTTCGCCGCGAGCTTGCTCGCCGTAGCCTCGAAGGCCGCCGCAGCCGAGTCGAGTCCGCCGCCGCTCGTCTGCAACGCGTCGAGCTGGCGCGTCAGGTACGCGACCTGGGTCGCGACGTAGCCGCTGTCGATCTGGGCCGCCGGTGTCGTCGCCAGGTAGTTCGAGAGCGTCTTCAGCTCGCTCGCCACGCGCGCAGCGGTCGCCGTGACCGTCCCCGCGCCGTCCGCGACCGGGCCGGCCGCACGCTTCGCAGCGGCTGCCTCCGCCGCCAGCGCGGCCGTCTTGCGGGACAGCGCCTGCGCCGACCTCGCAGCGGCCGCCAGCCGCGCTTCGGCGTGCGCTTCCCGCGAACGCTCGGTTGCCAGCGATGCCTCGAGCCGCTGCACGTGCGCCGTCGCCGCCGCCAGCTCCGTGCGCGCCGCGGTTCCGCTCTGCGCGAGGTGCTTCCAGCCGATCGAGAACCCGGCCGCGCTCACGAGACCGCCGCAGGCGAAGGCGACCAGTGCGAGCGCCCACGCCGGCAGGCCGTGCGCACGGCGCGCGAGGCTCCGCCGCGCCGGAGGCACGCCGCTGCGCCGGTCGTCGAGCAGCGGCCAGTCGGTGGTGTCCGCGGACATCGGATCGCGCTTCGACGCGCCGGAGGGCGCTCCTCCTATCTACGCCGGCGCAGGAACCACCAGAGGCGTAGCGGGAACATCCCGAGCAGCGGCGCGCGCCTGCCGAGCTCCGCGGAGTCTTCGCGGTCGAAGGCCGCGGCGTAGCGCGACGCCTCGTCGGCGGTCGCGTACTCCTTGAGACCTCCGGCGCCGCAGCCGCGCTCGCACTCCCAGCGCATCGTCGTGCCCTCGGCGCGGAAGCGAAAGCGGTGTCCGAGCAGGCGGCAGCGCCCCACGAAGCGAGCGTAAGCGCACCGCTTCGGTCGGAAGAAGCTCTTCCTGATCACGCTCGGCCTGTACATCCTCGCGACGCTCGCGACGGCAGCCTCGTGGACGGCGTGGTTCTTCTTCCTCTGCCGGTTCTTCACCGGCGCGGGCATCGGCGGCGAGTACGCGGCGATCAACTCCGCGATCGACGAGCTGATCCCCGCCCGCGTGCGCGGACGCGTCGACCTGATCATCAACGGCTCGTACTGGGTCGGCTCCGCGGCCGGCTCGGCGGTCGCGATCCTCCTGCTCGACAAGGCGCTGCTGTCGGCGAACGTGGGCTGGCGGATCTCGTTCCTGCTCGGCGCGATTCTCGGCCTCGCGGTCATCTTCGTCCGCCGCAACGTGCCGGAGAGCCCGCGGTGGCTCTTCATCCACGGCCGAGAGGACGAGGCCGAGCGGATCGTGCGAGACATCGAGCAGGCGGTCGACCGCGAGACCGCGGGGCACCTCGAGGAGCCGGACCAGGAGCTGACGGTGCGGCAGCGTGAGCGGATCCCGTTCCGCGAGATCGCGCGCACCGCCTTCAAGCTCTACCCGAGGCGCGCGATCCTCGGCGTCGCGCTGTTCATCGGTCAGGCGTTCCTGTACAACGGCGTGACCTTCAACCTCGGGACGCTCTACACGACGTTCTTCAAGGTCTCCTCGAGCTTCGTCCCGGTCTTCATCATCGTCTTCGCGGCCGGGAACTTCCTCGGCCCGCTCCTGCTCGGTCGCCTCTTCGACACCG
This sequence comes from Gaiellaceae bacterium, assembly GCA_039583515.1. Lineage (GTDB taxonomy): Bacteria > Actinomycetota > Thermoleophilia > Gaiellales > Gaiellaceae > Palsa-739. The sequence continues at coordinate 8,097 of JAVKST010000067.1, read as the reverse complement.
TCGGCCGGAAGCCGATGATCTCGAGCACCTACCTCGGCTCCGCCGCGATCGCCGCCGTGATGGCCGTTCTCTTCACCGGCAAGATGATCGGCGGCTCGCCGTGGGTCTTCGAGGCGTTCATCTTCGGGACCTTCTTCCTCGCCTCGGCCGGGGCGAGCGCCGCCTACCTGACGGTGAGCGAGATCTTCCCGATGGAGACGCGCGCCCTCGCGATCGCGTTCTTCTACGCCGTCGGCACCGGCATCGGAGGGATCATCGGGCCGCTGCTGTTCGGGAACCTCATCGCGTCGGGCAACCGCGGCGAGGTGGCGGTCGCGTTCTTCATCGGCGCGGCCGCGATGGCGGTCGGCGGTATCGTCGAGCTGTTCTACGGCGTGCGCGCCGAGCAGGTGCCGCCCGAGGACATCGCCAAGCCGCTCACGGCCGAGGACGCCGAGCGGACGCCCGAGCGCGAGCGGAAGGGGCGCCGGCGCTACCGGCCCGGCCCCGGCCTGGAGTACCCGTACTTCTCGCCGGGCCTCGTCGGCACCGCCGTGCGGCGCCCCGCGCCGCTCACCGCGCTGCAGCGCGAGGTCGAGGCGATCGGCGACGCCGTGGACGCGGCCGCGCCGATCTCCCGCCACGAGCTGGAACGCGTGGTCGGCGCCCGCCGCTGGGGCCCCGGCCGCTTTCGCCATGCGCTGGACGAGGCAGTTGCGACGGGACGCGTCCGCCGCGCCGGCCGCCACACGTTCGAGGCGCCTGAGCCCGGAACGTAACGGCTACATTCGGCTCGTGGAGCCGACTCGCGAAGCCGTGGTGGAGGCGCTCGGGCAGGTGATCGACCCGGAGCTGCGCCGGCCCGTCACCGAACTCGACATGGTGCGCGACGTCGAGGTCCACGACGGCGTCGTCTCGCTGACGATCGTCCTCACCGTCGCCGGCTGCCCGCTCCGCGACTCGTTCGAGCAGCAGGTCGAGCGCGCCCTGGCCGGGGTCGCAGGCGTGCGCGGCTTCGAGCTCTCCTTCGACGTGATGACACCCGAGCAGCGGCAGGCGCTGACGGCGAAGCTGCGCGGCGGCGCGCCTGAGCGCGACGGCGTGATCCGCCTGCCGGCAGCGTGCCGCGTGCTCGCGGTCGCGAGCGGCAAGGGCGGCGTCGGGAAGTCCACGCTCGCCGCGAACCTCGCGGTCGCGCTCTCGCAGCTCGGCCACCGCGTCGGCGTCCTCGACGCGGACATCTACGGGCACTCGATTCCGCACGTCCTCGGCATCCGCCAGCGTCCGGTCGCGGTCGACGACCTGATCGTGCCGCCGGTCAAGGACGACCTGAAGCTGATGTCGATCGGCTTCTTCCTCGAGGGCAACGAGCCCGTGATGTGGCGCGGGCCGATGCTGCACCGCGCGCTCGAGCAGTTCCTCACCGACGTGCACTGGGGCGAGATCGACGTGCTCGTCGTGGACATGCCGCCCGGGACGGGCGACGTCTCGATCTCGCTCGGCCAGCTGTTGCCGCGCGCGGAGGTCGTGCTCGTGACGACGCCGCAGCGGCTGGCGCAGGACGTCGCGGCCCGCGCTGCGTCGATGGCGCAGAAGACGAACATGCGGCTGCTCGGCGTCGTCGAGAACATGTCCGGTGACGTCTTCGGCAGCGGCGGCGGCGCAGAGCTCGCACGCCAGCTCGGTGTGCCGCTGCTCGGGACGGTGCCGCTCGACCCGGTCCTGCGCGAGCAGGGCGATGCCGGCGCGCCCGTCGTCGCGGCGCAGCCGGAGGCGGAGTCGGCACGAGCGATCGTCGCGGCGGCAGAGGAGATCGAGGAGCTCCACCGCGAGAGCGGCCGGATCGTGAAGCCGCTGCCGCTCTTGGGATGAGCGAGGCGAGGGAGATCGTCGAGCAGGCGTACGAGCTGGCGCGCCGTGACGACCGCCGGGCATTGCGCGAGCTCGTCGCCGATGACGCGACGTGGGAGCCGGCGCGGAAGGGAGTCTGGAGCCCCTGCCGCGACGGCGACCAGATCGTGACGACGCTGCTCTGGCGTGCGTCGGCGGCGAACCGGTTGCGGCCCGGGGAAACGATCGACCTCGGCGACCGCGTCCTCATCCGGTTGCTGGGCCGTCGCCTCGAGCGGCTCGGCGGGAAGGGCTTCATCCCTCGGCTGTTCCAGATCGCCGTCGTTCGCGATCGGAAGATCGTGAGCATGCAGGACTACCCGCGTCGCGAGGACGCGTTCGCGGCGGCCGGCCTGAAGGCCTGAGCCGATTGGCCGCCGCGGCCTTCTTCGATCTCGACCGGACGCTGCTTCGGCGCTCCTCCGCGCTCGCGCTCGCCGGGTCCTTCCGCGACCGCGGGTTGATCTCGCGCCGGCAGCTCCTGAGGGCCGCGGCCTGGCAGCTCCTGTTCGTCGCGCGCGGCGCGAGCCACGAGGCGGTGCGACGGGGCGCCGAGGACGGGCTCCGCGTGCTCGAGGGCTACACGCCGGGTGAGCTGCGCCAGCTCGTGGCGGAGGCGATGGAGCCGGTGTTGCGGCCGCTCGTGTACGCCGAGCCGTTGCGGCTTGTCGAGCAGCACCGGCGGCGCGGCGAGCGCGTCTACGTCGTCTCGGCGACCCTGCAGGAGATCGTCGAGGCGATCGCCGAGGAGCTCGACTTCGACGGCGCCCTCGGCACCACGTGCGAGGTGCGAGACGGCCGTTACACCGGCCGTCCGCTTCGCGCGCTCCACGCCGCGGCGAAGGGCGAGGTCCTGCGCGAGTTCGCCTCGCGCGAGGGCCTCGACCTCGCCGAATGCACCGCGTACTCCGACAGCCACACCGACCTCCCGTTCCTCGAGGCCGTCGGCCATCCCGTCGTCGTCAACCCCGACCGGGAGCTGCGGCGGGTCGCCATCCGGCGCGGCTGGCCGGTGCTCGAGTTCAGCAGCCGCGCCTATCCGCACGCGAGGCGGCGGGTTCCGCCGGCGTTGCTCACGGCGGGCGTCGGCGGCACGGCGGCACTTATCGCGCACTGGGTCCGTGGACGCTGAAGAGGCGCTCGCGCGGCTGCGCGCGCTCGGGTTCGGCGAGGACGACGCCCGCGAGCTGTGGGAGCACTTCGACGACGCGGAGCGGCGCCGCAAGCCGGGCCACGGGCACGCGCGGATCCCCTGGCTCGAGCAGCTCGACGGCTACGACGCCGTGGCTGAGCCCCGGCTCGTCGAGGAGGCGGAGGGGTTCCAGCGGTGGCACGGCGGCGGCGCGATCGGCTACCTCGTGCTCGGGCGAGTCGTCCGCGCACAGCTCGAGCGGCCGCCCGCGCACGCGCGGCTCGTCGTCTGCGAGCGGACGTTCCCGACCGGCATGCTCGGCCACCACGTCCGTCGCCTCGCGGCAGGCGGCCTCGTCGCGCTGCTGACGGCCACGTCGCCTCGCCGGCTCGCACATCCGGAAGGCGGCCCGAAGCTCGCGGGGACGAATCCGCTCGCGATCGGCATCCCCAGCGGCGGCGGCCATCCCGTCGTGGCCGACGCTTCGATGGGCGCGGTCACCTGGGGCGACGTCGTCGCCGGCCTCGCCTCGGAGGAGGAGCTCGTCCCGTTCGGCCGGGACCAGGCGCACAAGGCGTTCGCGCTCGCCCTCGGCCTGCAGCTCCTCGTCGATGCGCTCGTGCGGGAGGAGGGTCATGGCGCAGTGCTGCTCGTCGCGCAGCCGGAATCCGATCCCGTGCCGGCGCTGCGGCAGCTCGCCGCAGGCGTCAGGCTTCCGGGCGGCTAGCCAGGAACCGCTCTTCCCAGGCCGATACGCGGAACGCCTCGCCGGGCTTGCCGCCGATCGCGAGTACGGCCGCATCGTCCGTGAGCGCGACTGCGCCGCGTCCGAGGGAGGGGTCGCGGATGAAGATGAGCTGTCCCGGGCCGAGCTCGTGCTCGTCGTCCCCGGAGTCGTCGCCGACGGCGAAGCGCACGCGGCCGCGCAGCACGAGGTAGATCTCCTCGTGCTCGAGCGTCTCCTCGGTGTGATCCTCGATCACCCGGCCGCTCTCGCCCGGCGTGTAGGCGTTGACGCCGAACGCCCGGATGCCGAAGTGGCGGCGGACCGGTCGCCAGGCGAAGCCTTCGGGCAGCTCGATCCGGTCGAGCTCGTCGATGTGCGCGCGGTTCAAGCGAGCAGCTCCCGGAAGCTCGGGTCGTCGCGGAGCGAGTCGAGGTCGCCGTCCTCGCGGAGGTAGCCGTAGATCTCGTCCTGGTCGAGCTCGAGCGCGCGCCGGAGCAGAGCGATCGCCTCGCCGGCGTTGCCCGAAAGCGCCTCGAGGCAGGCTGCGTCGTACGGGAGCGCCCAGGAGTCCGGCTGGTCGGCCATCGCCTTCTGCATGACGGAGCGGGCCTCGTCCATCCGTCCGGCGCTCTGGAGGCCCTGCGCCACTGCGAACGTGTCCCATCCGCCGCCGCCGAAAGGCGCGCCGACGGCGCCGCCGACCGCGACGACGACGGTGCCGTCCTCGGCGGCGACGGCCGTACGGTGGATCTCGGCCGGCACGAAGACCAGGGTGCCGGCGGGCGCGTCCTCCGTCTCCTCGCCGACCCTGAACGTCGCGCGGCCGCAGACCACGACGTAGAGCTCCTCGTTGCCGCTGTCCTCCTCGTGCGGCGGGATCAGCTGCCCGCCCGCGTCCGCGATCCAGCCGTTGATCCCGGCAGCGCGGTAGCCGAGCAGGTGTCGGATCGGAATCAGGTTGCTGCCGCGGTGCTCGGCCGTCTGCGCCTCGTCGAGCGTGAGGATCTCGTAGCCGCGGCTCACGCGGACGCCTCCCGCAGCGCGTCGAGCACGACGGGATCGACCTCGTCCTCGCCGTCGACCCGCTCCTCGAGGTTCTCCACGCCCGCCCAGGCGTCGAGGGAGTCGTGGCCGAGCCGGCTCAGGCGCTCGCCGATCTCGGCGCGAAGCTGATCGTCGACGGGCAGCCAGTCCTCCCGCGGCGTCACCTCGAAGAGCCGGCGATGGAGCGAGTAGATGCGGCGCAGCTCCTCGATCGGCCGCTCGTGGTCGTCGACGCGGAGGTCCACGAGGACGTCCGACAGGCTGGCGTAGCCGCCGTTCCGCTTGACGACGAGCAGCGAGGCCGACTGCTGTCCGCGCCGATCGCCGCCGGCCGCCTGCGCGGCGGCGAGGCACTCGAGCAGCCGCTGCACGAGCGGCAGCCGCGGGTTGGCCTCGAACGTCGCCGCCAGCGCAGCCACCGTCTCCTCGCCGACGAGGATGTTCCCCTGCGCGGCGTGGCCGGGACCGGTCCGGTGGCCGGCCCACTCCATGCAGGCGGGGCCCGTCCAGCTCGCGCTGCGCCCCTCGCCGTCGACGACACCGAGCTGCCGCTCGTCCCTGCCCTCGTCCTCCGCGACGAGCCGCTCGACGACCTGTCCGGCCGAGAGCCCCTCGCGCAGGAGGGCGAGCCCGTCCGGCCCGTAGCGCGGGTTCGCGTACGCCTGCGTCGCTACCGCGCCGACCGCCGGCTCCGCCCACGGGACGACCGAGCCGACTGCGAGGAACTTCGACTGCACGGCCACCCCCCACTGCTTCGCCTCGAGGTCGCAGGCGACGATCGAGTAGGTCGCCACGAGCGGCCGCCGGCTAGCCATAGGTGAGCCTCGGCAGGTCGAGCTCGAGGAGGTCGCGCCGTTCCTCCGGCACGAGGACGGTCGCCACCTCCGGCCGCGCGAGCGCCTCGCGCACCTCCTCCGGCGACGACGCGCGCACGACGACGGGGCGGCCGGCGTCGAAGGCGGCGCGCAGTATCTCGACATCCGAGACATCGTCGACGACGAGCGCCTCCCCGACCGGCACGACGGGGTCGCCCTCGACTGCGAGCTCGGGCACGCGCCGCCCGCTCGCCCCCCACCAGCGCTCCCTCATACCGTGACGGAGGCGCCCGGCTCGATGTCCTCGACCGTCACGTCCGGCGCGAGCTCGCGCAGCTCGGCCGGGCGCCCTACGAGCGGCGGGAACGTGCCGTAGTGGCAGGGAACGCAGCGCTTGGCGCCGAGCAGCTCGAGCGCGAGCGCCGCCTCCTGCGGGCCCATCGTGTAGTGGTCGCCGATCGGCAGGACGGCGAGGTCGGGCGCGTAGAGGCGCCCGATCAGCTGCATGTCGCCGAAGACGCACGTGTCACCGGCGAAGTAGACGCTCTTGCCCTCCGCTCGCACGACGATGCCGCACGGCTCGCCCATGTACTCGAGCTCGTTGTTCGAGGAGGAATGGTGGGCGTTCGTGAGCGTGAAGCGGACGTCGTCGACGGCGACCGTGCCGCCCTTGTTCGGGTCGAGGACGTTCTGCAGCTCGTGCTTGATCTGAAGCCAGTCGGCGAGCTCGACCGGCGCGACGACGGTGCAGCCGTGCTTCTTCGCAAGGTCGACCGTGTCGCCGAGATGGTCGCCGTGGGCGTGCGTGACCGCGATCACGTCGACGCGCTCGGGTGTCTGCTCGCTCTCCGGGCACTTCGGGTTCCCGCTGAGGAAGGGATCGACGTAGATGCGCTTGCCGGCCGCGTCGAGCCGGAAGCTGGAGTGTCCGAGCCATGTCAGTTCCACGAGCCGAGCCTACCCGGGAGGACCGTCCGGTGGGGCCGCGAACCTTCAGGCGTGGTCGGCCCGAGGCTCCTGCCCCTGACGCTCGCCCTCGCCACGCTCGCGGCTGCGGGGCTCCGGCTCTCAGGGCTCGCGCTCTGGCTCGGCCTCGCGCTCGTTCCCGCAGCAGCCGCGGCCGCGTTCGTAGCGGCAAGCCACGTGCTGGAGGGGCGGCCCGCCCGCCTGCAGGCGGTGACCAGCGGGCTCGCACTCGCCTTCGCCGTCCTCGGCTCGGCGTCCCGGGAGAACGCGCCCGCGGGCGCGTCCGTACCGGCGCTGGCGACCTACGCGCTCGTCGCCGTGCTCCTCTTCTACGCCGTGCCCGCCGTCGCCTGGGTGCTCGAGCCCGTCCGCGTCCCGCGCAGGACCGGCCGCGGCGAGCGCCGCCGCCGCCCCGTCGAGGCCGAAGCCGAGCTCTCCCGCGCCGCCTGAGCGTAACGCCGCGGCTTCTTTTCACAGCCTTTCAGAGCGGGAGCGCGGTCGCCGCGTGGCGCGCGAGCTCGATCAGCGGCTGGACGGCGAAGAGCGAGCCGACCGAGACCGCGAGCGCGCCGCCGACGGCGACGTGGAGCAGCGTCTCGCGCGCGGGGGCGCCGCCGCTCACGACGACGCCCTGCTCCGTCCGCAGCCGCAGCTCCTCGGACGGCCGCATGTACATCGCGCGGACGATCCCGAGGTAGTAGTAGAGGCTCACCAGCGTCGCGAGCACTCCGACGATCACGAGCCAGACCCAGCCGTGCCGGTACGCGGCGGCGAAGACGTAGAACTTCCCGACGAAGCCGCCGCCGAGTGGCAGCCCGGCGAAGCCGAACATGAAGAACCACATCGCGACGCCGAGGAACGGCCGCTCCCAGCCGAACCCGGCGAGGTTGTCGAGCGTCGCCGGTCCGCCGAGCTCGCGCTCCCGCGCCGCGACGACCGCGAACGAGCCGAAGCCCATCGCCGCGTACGGGATCAGGTAGTACATGAGCGCGCGCGCGCCGAGCGCGCTTCCGGCGCTGAGGGCGATCAGCATGAAGCCGGCGTGCGAGATCGAGGAGTAGGCGAGGATCCGCTTGACGTCCGTCTGCACGAGCGCGGCGAGGTTTCCGACGACGAGCGACGCGGTCGCGACGAGCGCGAACCCCCACGTCCACAGGCTCGAGTCGTCCGGGAACGCCGTCTGCATCATGCGCATCGCGAGCAGCAGCGCCGCGACCTTCGTCGCCGACGCCATGAACGCGGTCACGGTGGTCGGCGCTCCCTGGTAGACGTCCGGCGTCCACATGTGGAACGGCGCGGCCGACATCTTGAAGCCGAGTCCCGCGATGATCAGCGCCAGGCCGAGTACGAGGAACCAGTCGCCGGTCAGCCCGCGCGCGGTCACCGCGGCTGCGATCCCGTGGAACGAGATCGTCCCCGTCGCACCGTAGACGAGCGCCGAGCCGAAGAGCAGCGCGGCGGAACCGAAGGAGCCGACGATCAGGTACTTGAGCCCGGCCTCCAGCGAGCCCCCAGCGGCGCCAAAGGCGCCGCGGTCTTCCGCC
>JAVKST010000066.1:0-14585 GCA_039583515.1 Gaiellaceae bacterium | reverse complement strand
CGCGTCGTTGTCGAGGCCGACGGGAACCCCGAAGCGGCCGCGCATGTGGTCGCGCAGCGGGGCGTCCGCGAGCGGACGGTTGACGCAGCGGACGACGACGCCGCGCTCCTGGTCGATCGGCGACGGCGCGCCGAAGCCGAGCGCGCCCACGGAGTCGTCCAGCAGCTCCGCCACCGCCGCTTCGAGCTCCGCCAGCACATTCTCCTGCGAGTCCTGCGGCGTCGCGCGCTCGTGGCGCCGGACGACGCTGCCGTCGCGGGCGACCACCCCGGCGAGGATCTTCGTGCCTCCGAGGTCGACGCCGATCGCGTGGAGGGCTTCCACAGTGGGTACCGTAAACCCCTGCATGGCGACCGCTGGCGAGAAGCCCTATCGCGTCTACCGCGGCGGCCGCGCGAAGGGGAAGATCCCGCTCGAGGGCCGAGGCGGGAGGGACAGGCGCTCCTTCCGCAGTGACGGCGGCGGCGCGCGGAAGGTCGTCGAGCGGCGCCCGCGGAGGCTGCCGCGCCGCCGGACGGTGCTGCTCGCCGTCGCCGCGCTGATCGTCCTCTTCGTGATCTGGGCCGTCGCCGGCTACCTCTCCGTCTCGAGCGGCGTGAGCGCGGCGAACAAGCGTCTGCCCCAGTCGGTACGGAGCGTCCTCGTTCCCGACAGCGGCCTCGTCTACACGACGCCCACGAACATCCTGCTGCTCGGCACCGACCACGCGAGCGGGAAGGTCGGCCGCGCCGCCGACCAGCACTCCGACTCGATCACGCTCCTCAGGACGGAGCCCGGCCGCCACCGGCTGGTCTACATGTCGATCCCGCGCGACCTGCAGGTGACCGTGCCGGGTCACGGGCAGGAGAAGATCAACGCGGCGATGCAGCTCGGCGGGCCGAGGCTCGCCGTGCAGACGGTCGACGCGCTGCTCGGGAAGTCGCTCCCGATCAACCACGTCGTGATCGTCGACTTCTCCCAGTTCGAGAAGCTCATCGACGCGGTCGGGGGGATCACCGTGAACGTGCCGGAGAACATCCGCTCCAACCGCTTCGACTGCCCGTATCCGTCGTCGAGCCGCTGCCAGCAGTGGCAGGGCTGGCGCTTCCACAAGGGGCCGGCGCACATGACCGGGCACCAGGCGCTCATCTTCTCCCGCATCCGCGAGAACCAGCTCGACCCGTCGTGGACGGACTTCAACCGGCAGCACGACCAGCAGCTCGTCGAGCAGGCGACGCTGGCGAAGCTCGCGACCCCGTCGCTCTTCTTCCGGCTGCCGTTCAGCGGGGGCTCCCTCCTGCGGCCGATCGGGACCGACCTCTCGGCGTGGCAGCTGATGCAGCTCGCCTGGGTGAAGTTCCGCTCCTCGAACGGGAACGCGCTCCACTGCCGCCTCGGCGGCACCGGCTACACCGACTCGCTCGGCTCCGTGATCATCGGCAACGAGCAGAACATCCAGGTGATCGACGAGGTGCTCGGACAGTCGGCGCCGCAGCGACCGGACCCGTCGAACCCCTACGCCCCCGGCTGCGTCGTCGGTTCGGCGACGATGAAGTAGCGCCGCGCTAGTCGCCGCCGGCGGCGGCCTTCTTCTCCGCCGGCTTGGAGTCACCCTTCTTCGCCGACTCCCCGGAGGACGAGGAATCGCGCGACTCCCCGGAGGACGAGGAGCCGCCCGACTCGCCGTCCTTCTTCGCGGCCTTCCCCTTGCCGTAGTCGGTCGTGTAGAAGCCCGAGCCCCTGTAGTGGATCGCCACCGGGTAGAGGACGAGCTCGAGGGGCGACGCGCCGCAGTCGTCGCACGTCTCCGGCGCGGGCGCGGTCATCGGCTGGAAGCGCTCGAAATGGTGGCCGTTCGGGCAGCGGTACTCGTAGATCGGCACGGCGGTGGCAGACGGTAGCAGGGAGTGCCGACGTGGCTAGCTGCTCGGCGAGGGCGCTGACGAACGGTCTTCGGCCAGCTTCGACGCGCTGTCGGCAAGGCCGCGGGGGCCGGCTTTACGAGGGCTCCGGCTTGTGCCCGGCGGGTTCCGCGCCGAGTTGCGGAGCCGCGCGCGCGAGCAGGCGGCCGAGCACGCCCGCACGTTCCGGAGCAGGAGCAGGAGTGAACCGGCCGACGGCGGCGACGACCGCGATTCCCGCGGCCAGCTCGTAGCCGGCGGAGTCGTTCAGCAGGAGCGAGGTGACGATGGCGGCTCCGAATGCGAGCAGCAGGTCACGACGTTCACGAACGCGCGCGGCGCGGAAGGCGAGCGCGTAGGCCGCGACGAGCAGGAGCAGGAGCGGCAGGACGAGCGGCCAGTGGTGGAGAGCAGGCTCGTACGCGAGCGGGACGCGGCTCGCAAGCGAATGCAGCAGGCCGCTTCCGCCGTTGCCGAGCGCGCTCCGCAGGTGGTCGGGCCCCGGTCGGCCGAGGTTGCGCGAGACGATCCAGAGCACACCCGTGGCGGCGGCCGCAAGCAGGGTCAGGAAGCCGCCCGGGCCGAGCCGGAACAGCCGCGTGCCGAGGATCGCGAGTGCGACGCCGAGCGTGATCGCGCCGCCGCCGTCGCTGCCGAAGCGATTGTCGGTCATCACGACGAGCCCGAGGACGCTGAACGCGACGAAGCCGACCACGCCCAGACGCCGCCGGGCGAGCAGCGCCCCCGTGAGCAACGGAGCGAGCAGGAGCGTCTCCACCTGGTTCCCGATTCCCCAGAAACGCGAGTTCTGGGTCGGGCCCAGCGGATTGACGGCCTGCCACTCCGGTCGCACGACCATCACGAGCCCGTAGACGCCGACCACTGCCGTACAGAGCGCGAGCAGCGTGCCGTCGCCGCGGCAGGCGCGTTGGAGCCAGAGCGCGAGCAGCGCGGTGCCCGCGGCGATCGCGGCGCACAACAGCACCTCGTTGGAGACGGCGGCCACGCCGAGGCCGAGGTTGACGAGCAGCGCCGCCGGGACCGCGGTGGCGGCGGCGCGCAGACCGAGCAGCGCGAAGAGCAGCAGCAGCCCGGCCACGATGAAGAGCGCCGGGAACTTGAGCCGGTTGTTCGAGCCGATCTGCCGCTGCAACGCGGCGAGGCGCGCGACGGAGCCGCTGCTGGGAGTCCACGAGATGCCGCCGCGCACGTGGCGGAGCACGGTCGGCGCGATGTCGACGATCGAGATCAGGCCCGGGATCCGGGTCGTCGGCGACGTGAGCAGGCCGTGGTAACCCATGCCGACGATCGCGACGCGGTAGAGCCGGTCGTTGGACGCAGGGCTGCCGCGCGGGGGCAGTGTCACGACGATGACCGGGTGGCCGGTGGGGACGCGGTCCATGCGCGCCACGCCGATCAGCGGCGGCCCCGGTGGCACGCCGCCGAGGCGGGCATTCACCTCGGCGCCGCGGACGAGCTCGGCAAGCGCGCGACGGCGGTTGGTCGTGGGCCCGACGCCTGGCCGCATCAGACCGACCGCGCCGCGCCGGGCGAGCGAGGCCCAGGCTCCGTCCGGGATCCGGTCGACGACGACGACGCGGAACTGCCCCGACAGCGGGAAGGTTCGTGCGCCGGCCGACCCGGAGGCGACCAGGCTCGCGGCCGCGAGCACGGTCGCGAGCACGGGCAACAGAAGCGCACGCCGCGCAGGCACGGGTCTCATTCTCACGTACCGAGCACCGCGAAACGGAACGAACCGTCAGCTGCCGTGCGGTTCACGCCTCTTCGGGCGGCTCGTGCCGCTCGAACAGCTCGTCGAAGCAGGGCGCTCCCTCGAAGGCGGCAAGCCCCGCGGGCTGCTCGATCCGCTGCTCGCGCCGCCTCCGCACCGTGCGCTGGCGACGCGCGGTCGCGATCGCGGCCGACGCGCCCAGGAGCCCGCCGATCAGGAAGTCTCGTGCTCTGCCCGGTCTGCCCGTCGCGTCCATGCTTCGATTGTGCCTTGCGGATCGTGACCCTCGGAGATGCGGTGCTCGACGTGGTCGCGCGGCTGGAAGAGCCGCTTGCGCGCGGCGCCGACGTTCGGGCTTCGACGCGCATCGGGGCCGGCGGGCAGGCGGCGAACGTCGCCGCGTGGGCGGCGGAGCTCGGTGCGGACGCACGGTGCATCGCGAAGCGCGGCGACGACGTCGCCGGCGAGCTGGTGGCGCGGGAGCTCGCCGCGCGCGGCGTCGAGCTCGCCGGGCCGGTCGCGCACGGCTCGACCGGCGTCGTCCTCTCGCTCGTCGAGGGGGGCGACCGCTCGCTCGCCTCCGCGCGTGGCGTCGCCCCGTCGCTCGAGCCGGGCGAGCTCGAGGAGGAGTGGCTCGCCTGCGACGTCGCCCACCTCTCCGGGTACGCGCTCCTCGCCGAGCCGATCGCGCTGGCCGCCCTGCGCGCGGCGCAGCTCGCGCGCGAGCATGGTGCCCGGATCTCCGTCGACGTCGCAGCCTGGACCGAGATCAGGCGCTACGGCCCGGTGGAGTTCCGGCGGCTGCTGGACGAGCTCGCGCCCGACGTCCTCTTCGCAACCGAGGCGGAATGGGAGCTCCTCGGAGGCGCGTACCTGAGTGCGCCCACGGGCGTTCTCAAGCGCGGCGCGCGCGGCTGCACCGTCCTGACCGTGGACGCGCAGCTCGACTTCGCCCCCCTCCCGGCCGAGGTCGCCGACCCCACCGGGGCGGGCGACGCGCTGGCCGCCGGGTTCCTCCTGGGCGGCTCGCTCGAGGAGGCGGCCCGGCGCGGTCTGGGGGCCGCGGCCCGCTGCGTCGCGACCGTAGGCTCCATGCCGTGAGAGTCGAAGCGCTGACGGACGAGCAGGCGGCGCAGATCGCCCAGTGGCGCTACGAGTTCCCATACGAGTGGTACGACACTTCCGCCGACCCGCGCCGGATCGAGCTGTTCGCGAACCCGGCCCGCCGGACGCACCTCCGGGCGATCGTCGACGACGCCGGTGAGCTCGTCGGCTTCTTCAACTTCGTGCCGGAGGGACACGAGGTGCGGCTGGGGCTCGGGATGCGGCCCGACCTGACGGGGCAGGGCCTCGCACAGCCCTTTATCGAAGCCGGACTCGAGTACGCACGCCGCGAGTGGCGGCCGCGGACGTTCCGCCTCTGGGTCGCGCGCTGGAACGAGCGCGCTCTGCGCGCCTACCGCCGCGCGGGCTTCCGCGAGGCCACGCCGGGCGAGGAGAGCCGTTTCGTCGAGATGGAGCGGCCGGCCTGATCCGCGTGTCGGACGAGGTACGCGAGGCGCTGGGCGCCCGCGGCGCTGCCGTCGCGCTCGAGACGACGCTCGTCGCCCACGGCTTCCCGCGGGGCGAGGGAGTCGAGGTCGGCCTCGAATCGGAGCGGCAGGTGCGCGCGGCGGGCGCGGTGCCGGCGACGGTGGGCGTGCTCGACGGCGAGGTGCGCGTCGGGCTGACGGAGGCGGAGCTGGCGCGGTTCGTCGCGTCCGCGCGCAAGGTGGGGCCGCGCGACCTCGCCGCCGCCGCGGCGCAGGGGGCGGTCGGGGCGACCACGGTCGGCGGCACGCTCGCCGTCGCCCGCGCGGCCGGCATCCGGTTCATGGCGACGGGCGGGCTCGGCGGCGTTCATCGCGGCTTCCCGCGGCCGCCGGACGTCTCGGCCGACCTCGCGCAGCTCGCGCGGACGCCGGCGCTGGTCGTCTCGGCCGGGGTGAAGTCGCTGCTCGACGTCCCGGCGACGGCGGAGCTGCTCGAATCGCTCGGCGTGCCCGTCCTCGGCTTCCGCGTCGACACGCTCCCGCTCTTCTACGCGGCCGAGGGCGGGCCTCCCGTCTCGGCGCGGGTCGAGTCCGCGCCGGAGGCGGCGGAGGTGGCGGACGCGCACTGGCGGCTCGGCGGCGGCGGCCTGCTGCTCGGCCGGCCGCCGGACGAGCCGCTCGAGGACGTCGAGCCGCTGATCGACGAGGCGCTGCGCGCTGCGGAAGCGGAAGACGTCGTCGGCCAGGCGGTGACGCCATTCGTCCTCTCCTATCTGCACCGCGAGAGCGGCGGCCGGACGCAGGAGGCGAATCGGGCCCTCGTCGCGCAGAACGCACGCCTCGCGGGCGAGATCGCCGTCGCCGCTACAGGTCGCGACGCCTGAAGGCGAGCACCGCGAGAGCGAGCGTCAGCACGAGATATGCGGCGGCCCAGGCGCGGATCGGCCAGCCGTGGACGTAGGCGCCGCCGAACGGGCCGAGCTGGAGCAGGAAGCCCGTCAGGCCGGTCGCGCTCCCCGAGATCAGCCGCAGCCCGTCCTGGTAGAGCGCCTCGAAGGGAAGCGCCCACGCGGCGATCGTCGACGCGTGCCTGATCGTGTGCGAGTTGAGAGCGTGGCCGATCGTCCCGAGCAGGCCCGAGACGAGACCCGCGCCGAAGAGCATGAACACCGCGATCCCGTTCGCGGTCGCCGAGAGCAGGACGGAGCCGAGGAGCGAGAGCGCGATCACGATCACCACGCCCCCGGCGAGCTCGAGCCCGGGAGCGACGACGGCGGGCGGTGTCCAGTGGCCGGTCGCGTCGGTGATCGCGAGCGCGATCCCGTAGACGGCGAGCACGTAGACGACACAGACGGCCGCGGCGCCGAGGAAGCGGGCCAGCAGCAGAGTCGCCCGCCCCACCGGCCGCACGACGAGCGGCTGTAGGAGCCCGCGCTCCGCGTCGCCCGAGACGACGCCGAGCGTGAGGAAGACGGCGAGGACGACCCCGAGGAAGAGGGTGGCGAACATCGCGAGCCCGAGCAGGAACGCGCCGGCGAACGTGCGCGCGTCGACGTGGACGTCGCTGGGCGGCGAGATGGTGGACAGCTCGCCGAAGACGTAGTGGCTCGCGAGCCAGAAGAGGAACAGGAACACCGCCGTCAGCGCGATCACGACCGCGAAGACCTTCCGCCGGACGGCCTCCCGGAAGCCGTAGCCGGCGATCGTGAGCACGGTCGTCAGGAGGTCTCCCCTCCCACCGCTTCGAGATACGTCTCCTCGAGTGTCGAGGTGAGGACGCGGACGCCGTAGACCTTGCGTCCGGCGGCAACCGCCTCGGCGACCAGCCGCGGCGCGTCCTCGCGGGAAGCGCCCTCGAGCGTCCGGATCCCCTCGTCCGTCTCGAGCTCGATCCCGCGCGGCCGCGACAGGTCGGCCGGCGACCCCGCGGCGACGACCTCGCCGCCGAGCAGGATCGCGACACGGTCGCAGACGAGCTCGACCTCGGAGAGCAGGTGCGAGTTGAGCAGGACGGAGACGCCGCGCGCGCGGAGCTCCTCGAGGAGGAGCCGGACGGTGCGGCGGCCGACGGGGTCGAGCGCGGACGTCGGCTCGTCCAGCAGCAGCACGCGCGGATCGCCGACGAGCGCCTGGGCCAGGCCCAGCCGCTGCTGCATTCCCTTCGACATGCCGTCGACGCGGCGGTCGCGGGCGTCGTCGAGCGCGACGAGCTCGAGCAGCCGCTTCCGCTCGGCGGCGCCCCCGTCGGAGCGGACGAGCCGCTGGTGGAGCGCGAGCACCTCGTCGGCGCTGTACCAGCCGGGGAAGCGGAACAGCTCGGCGAGGTAGCCGAGGCAGGCTCGGGCGGCGCGCGAGCCTGCCGGCGAGCCGGCGATCTCGGCGCGTCCCCGCGTCGGCCGCACGAGCCCGACGGCGATCTTCACGAGCGTCGACTTCCCGGCGCCGTTCGGGCCGAGCAGGCCGACGAGCTCGCCCTCCTCCACCGCGAGGTCGACGCCCTTCAGCGCGTGGACGGCTCCGTACCGCTTCTCGAGCCCCGCGGCGGAGAGTGCTTGCGGCACGTGCCGAGCCTAGCGGGAGTACCCTCGGAGCCATGCCGCGTGGCTACATGGAAGGACCTGCCTCGGAGGAGGCGGAGCGCCTCGCCGAGGAGCTCGCGCGCGGCGAGACCGACGAGCCCGCGCCCGAGCTGCACCCCGCGGTCTACGGCTGCACGGACCACGATCCGGAGCCGCACTTCCTCGGCTGGCTCGCGGACGTCGATCCGGACGAGCTGTTCGCCTCCGGCGCCGCGTGGGGCGTCACCGTGCGGCGGGTCGCGGTCGCTGGATAGCGGAGACCGCTATTCCATCGTCGAGACGAACTCGTCGATGGTGAGCGCCGGCAGCGTCTCGATCCGCGTCGAGCCGCGCGCGCCGAGCGCGACCGAGACCTTCGCGACGGTCGCCGTGTCGGGCGCCTCCACGACGTTGACGAAGTCGAACTCGCCGAGCGTCGCCCACTGGTGGAGCACCTTGGCGCCCAGCTCCTCGACGTCTCGGTTTACCTCCCGCAGCCGCTCCGGGTTCGACTGCAGCGTCTGCACGCCGCGCTGGGAGAGCCGCGAGAGCAGGATGTAGATCGGCATGGTGGGAGCCTAATCTACCCGCGCGGCCTGATCCTCGTAGAGGAGGACGGCACCGACGAAAACGATGGGCGCGAGCACGAGGTCGGCGATCATCGCGGCAGCCACCTGTCCCTGGCCGCCGAAGCCGTGGATGAGCACGAGGAGGACGTAGCGGGAGAGGAAGTAGACGAGGCCGAGCGTGACGAGGCCGGCGACCGCGTGGAGGAGGTCGGCGCGCGCGAGCTGCCAGCCGCGGCGGAGCGCCGCGACGAGGCCGAGCCTCTCCGCCAGCGCCGCCGGGACCGCGAGCCCGAGGAGGCCGAACCAGACCACGCCGGGGAGGACGTAGAGCCGCAGGAGGACGGGGAACGGCAGGTAGACGACGAGCGCGACCCGGAACGCCGGCCACGACCACGGCTGACTCCGCAGGACGCTCGCCGCCCTGACGTACGCGGCCGCGAAGACCGGCGCGAACGCCCAGAGGATCAGCGTCTGCACGCCGACGCCGTGGTGCAGGGTCGCGGCGTCGACGCCGACCACCGCGAGGCCCAGAGGCACGATCTTCCAGAAGTGGTCGCCGTAGGCGCGGATCGCCTCGGCCACGACCTGACCGACCGTCCGCTCCGCGGGCGGGAGCGCTGCTGGACGCGACTCGGCCACGCGCGTGAGGGTAGCCCGCTATGCCACGGGCTCGCCGCAGAGGTGGAGGACGCCGTCGCGCACCTCCGAGATCGGCTTCCAGGGCCGGTGCGACTCGCTGTGGCCGGGCTCGAGCAGGTGCACGATCCCGTGGCCCCGTGCGTGGAGGAGCTCTGCGATCAGGCGCCGGTGGCAGCGCCACCAGAACGTCTCGGCGCAGAGGAAGCAGGGCACCGGCTCGGCGAGCGCCTGCCCGAGCGCCGCCTGCCACTCCTCCGTCCCCATCCGCGCCGCGTAGCTGCGGAACGCGGCGACCCGGATGCAGGCGAACCGCTCCTCCCCGGGCTCCCCGCTCAGCCGGCCGCCGAGGTCGACCGCGTGCACGTACGCGATCCCCGCCTCCTCGAGGCTTGCTTCGAGCGCCTCGCGGCCGAACTGCGGATGCCGCCGCGACCCCGGGAAGCGCCGGACGTCGACCACCGTCTCGACCTCCGCGTCGCGCAGCACCTGCACCAGCTCCTCGGCCGGTCGCGCGCCATGTCCGACCGTGAACACACGCACCCTCGTAGGATCGCAGCATGAGCTACGACGTCGTCCACGCACGCGATCTCGACTGGGAGGAGCGGCCCGGCCACGAAGGACAGGCACCGCGCCACGCGGCGGCGCTCACCGACGCCGCGCACATGACCGAGTCGCGTGCCCGGATGTGGCGCTACCCGCCGCGCGCGCGCGGGCGGCGGCACCTCGACCCGGACCAGGAGGAGGTCTTCGTCCCGATCCGCGGCACGCTGACGATGCTGCTCGGCGAGCCGTGGGAGCGGGTCGACGTCGAGCCTGGAGGAGTCGTCGTCGTCCACCAGGGCACGCCGCTGCAGCCCCGGAACGAGAGCGACGAGGAGATCCTCTTCCTCGCGTACGGCGCGCCGACCGAGCACGGCAACGCCGAGTTGCTAGAGGACGTCGAGTCGCTGTAGCGCCTCGGCGAGCGCGGCGAACGCGTCGTAGAAGCGCCAGCGCGCGCGGTCTGGCTCGCCGACGGCGTTCGAGATGGCGCGCAGCTCCACCGCGGGCACGCCCGCCAGCTCGCAGGCGCGGAGGACGCCGAAGCCCTCCATCGCCTCGACGGCGCAGCCGGTGCCGCCGCCGACGCGGCCGGCCGTACCGATCGGCAGGACGAGCGCGTCGGGCAGCGCGGTCCGCGCCCGCTGGAGCAGCGCTGCATCCGGGTAGGCGCGCTCGACCCGCGGCAGCGTCGACTTCGCGTCGAGGACGTCGCAGTAGACCGCCTCGCTGCCGAGCACGAGCGCCGGGGGCTCGATGGCGTGCGCGCCGGCGATCCCGACGTGGAGCACCGCGTCCGGCCGCCGCTCAGCCAGCCGCCGCGCGGTCTGCAAGGCAGCCTCGACCGGGCCGATCCCGCAGCAGAACGTCTCGACGCCCTCGAGGAGCTGGAGCTCCCGCTCGGTTGCCGCGACGACGAGCACGCGACGGACGCTACCGCGCCGCGACCCGCCGCTCAGAGTGCGCGCGCGTCCTGGAGCTTCCAGAGCTGGGCGCGAAGCTGCGCGACTCCGAGCTGCGTCACGATGGAGAGTGCCGCTGCCAGAGTGAGCCGTATGCGCCGGCCATCGGCACCCGGCGCCGCGGGCTTGATCCCCTACGCGACCGCGGCCGCTGCCCCGGCCCGCTCGAAGACGACCTCGCCGTCGGGCGCGTCCACCCGCACGGCGTCGCCGTCGGCGAAATCGCCCTCGAGCAGCCGCAGCGCCAGCGGGTTCTCCACGAGCCGCTGGATCGCCCGCTTCAGCGGACGTGCGCCGTACGCCGGGTCCCAGCCGGCCTCCGCGAGGGTCTCCTTCGCCGCCTCCGTCAGCTCGAGCTCGATCCGCCGCTCGGCCAGCCGCAGGCGCAGCCGCTCGAGCTGGAGGTCGACGATCTCGGCGATCTGCTCGCGCGAGAGCGGCTCGAACTCGACGATCTCGTCGATCCGGTTCAGGAACTCCGGCCGGAACACGTCCCGCAGCGCCTCCGGCGACCGGAGGTTCGAGGTCATGATCAGGACGGTGTTGCGGAAGTCGACCGTCCGGCCCTGGCCGTCGGTCAGGCGGCCGTCGTCGAGCACCTGCAACAGGACGTCGAACACCTCCGCGTGCGCCTTCTCGATCTCGTCGAGGAGGATCACGGTGTACGGCCGCCGCCGCACCGCCTCCGTGAGCTGGCCGCCCTCGTCGTAGCCGACGTAGCCGGGCGGCGCGCCGATCAGCCGCGCGACCGTGTGCCGCTCCTGGTACTCCGACATGTCGAGCCGCACCATCGCGTGCTCGTCGTCGAACATGAACTCGGCAAGCGCCCGCGCGAGCTCGGTCTTCCCCACGCCGGTCGGCCCGAGGAAGACGAAGGAGCCGATCGGCCGGTTCGGGTCCTGCAGCCCCGTGCGCGCGCGCCGGAGCGCGTTCGCAACGGCCGCGACGGCCTCGTGCTGGCCGACGACGCGCCGGTGGAGGCGCTCCTCCATGTGCACGAGCTTCTCGGTCTCGCCTTCCAGCAGCCGGTCGACGGGGATGCCCGTCCAGCGCGCGACGACCGCGGCCACGTCGTCCTCGTCGACCTCCTCCTTCACCATCGAGTCGGCCTGCTGCGAGTCGCGCTCGGCGAGCTCCTTCTCGAGCGCGGGCAGCTCGCCGTAGCGGATCTCCGCGACGCGCTGGAGGTTTCCCTCGCGCTCCGCCCGCTCGGCCTCCATCTTGAGCGCGTCGATCCGCTGCGTGATCTCGCCGATGCGGTCGAGCGCCTCCTTCTCGCGCGCCCAGCGCGCGGCGAGCGCGTCGCGCCGCTCCTTCGCCTCGGCGAGCTCCGCCTCGAGGGGCGCGCGGACGTCCTCCGACTCCCCGGCCATCGCGGCGAGCTCGATCTCGAGCTGCGTCACGCGCCGGTTCGCCTCGTCGAGCTCGACCGGCGACGACTCGATCTCCATCTTCAGCCGCGACGCCGCCTCGTCGACGAGGTCGATCGCCTTGTCCGGCAGCTGCCGGTCGGCGATGTAGCGCTCGGAGAGGGCGGCAGCGGCGACGAGCGCCGCGTCGCGGATCCGCACCTTGTGGTGCGCCTCGTAGCGCTCCTTCAGCCCGCGCAGGATCGCGATCGTGTCCGCGACCGTCGGCTCGCCGACGTAGACGGGCTGGAAGCGCCGCTCGAGCGCAGCGTCCTTCTCGATGTGCTTGCGGTACTCGTCGAGCGTCGTCGCGCCGACTGCGCGCAGCTCGCCGCGCGCGAGCATCGGCTTGAGCATGTTCGCCGCGTCGACCGCGCCCTCGGCGGCGCCGGCGCCGACGATCGTGTGCAGCTCGTCGATGAAGAGGACGATCTGGCCCGCCGCGGCCTGGATCTCCTCCAGCACCGCCTTCAGCCGCTCCTCGAACTCGCCGCGGTACTTCGAGCCGGCGAGCAGGCCGCCGATGTCGAGCGCCCAGACGCGCTTGCCCTTCAGCGACTCGGGGACGTCGCCGGCGACGATCCGTTGCGCGAGACCCTCGACGATCGCCGTCTTGCCGACGCCGGGCTCGCCGATCAGGACGGGGTTGTTCTTCGTCCGCCGCGAGAGCACCTGGATCACGCGGCGGATCTCCTCGTCGCGGCCGATGACGGGGTCGAGCTTGCCGTTCTCCGCGGCCTCGGTCAGGTCGCGGCCGAACTTCGAGAGCGCCTGGTAGGTGCCCTCGGGGTCCTGCGATGTGACGCGCCGGCCGGCGGTCACCTCCGCGATCTTCGCGAGCAGCTCGTCGCGCGGTACGACGTCGAGCGCGAGCAGGAGGTGCTGCGCGGCCACGTACTCGTCCTCGAGCCTGCGCGCCTCGTCGAACGCGCGATCGAGCACCTTCGAGAGCGCCGTCGAGATCTGCGGCTGCTGCTGCGCCCCCTCGATCCGCGGCTTCCGCTGGAGCGTCCTCTCGGCCTGCGCGCGCAGCGCCTCCGCGTCCGGCGCGCGTAGGCTCGACGGAGCGCGCCCAGGAGCGGAGGCGGCGGCTTGGCCGGCGCCGGAGCGGGAAAGCAGCTCGCGCGGCAGCTCCTGGTCGAGCAGCGCGAGCAGCAGGTGCTCGGGATAGAGCTCCGGGTTGCCGTTGCGGCGCGCGAGCTCCTGCGCCGCCGCGACCGCCTCCTGGGATTTGACGGTCAGCTTCGAATAATCCATCACTGCCTTTCCGGTAGCCGCTGCTCGCGCACGAGCACGAGGTCGCGGCGGTACTGCTTGTGGACCTTCTGCACCTCCTGGCGGAGCTGCTGCTGCAGGCGCTCGATCTGCGCGTGGGCCTTGCGCAGCTCGTCCTCGAGCCGGAGTACGAGCTCGACGCCGGCGAGATTGAGGCCGAGCTCCGTCGTCAGCCGCTGGACGATCCGCAGGCGCTCGATGTCGGCCTCCGAGTAGAGCCGCGTGCCGCCGGGCGTTCGCTTCGGCCGCACGAGCCCCTTCTGCTCGTACATCCGCAGCGTCTGCGGGTGCATGCCGACGAGCTCGGCGGCCACGGAGATCATGTAGATCGGCCGGTCTTCCATCAGCCGACCGCCTTCTGCAGCTCCTCGAGCAGCTCGCGCTCCTTCTTGTTGATGCGCTTCGGCACCTGGATCCGGACGCGCGCGAGCACGTCGCCCTTGCCGTGGCCGGCGAGCTTCGGCGCGCCGCGACCCTTGATCCGCAGCAGCTTGCCGTCCTGGCTCCCGGCCGGGATCTTCAGCGAGACGGCGCCCTCCGGCGTCGGCACCTCGACCGAGCCGCCCAGCGCGGCGGTCGGGAAGGAGACCCGAACCTCGACGACGAGGTCGTCGCCGCGCCGCTCGTACGTGTCCGACTTCGCCACGCGCGTGACGACGACCAGGTCGCCGCTCGGCCCGCCGTGGTGGCCGGCCTCGCCCTTGCCCTTGAGGCGGATCTTCGTCCCGTCCTTGACGCCCGGCTTGATCTTGACCGTGTACGTGCGCAGCCGCCGCTCGCGGCCGGAGCCGTGGCACTTCTTGCACGGCTGCTCGATGACGGTGCCGTTGCCGCGGCAGCGCGGGCACGGCTGCGAGAGGGCGAACAGCCCCTGGCTCTCGGCCCTGACGCCGCGGCCGTTGCACTCCGGGCAGATGACGGGCGCCGTTCCCGGCTGCGCGCCGGTGCCGCCGCACTCGGAGCAGGCGACGGTCAGCTCGACCGGAACCTTGGCCTCGGCGCCGCGCAGCGAGTCCTCGAAGGACAGGCTGACCTCGGTCTCGACGTCGGCGCCGCGCACCGGCTGCTGCCGCGTGCGGCCGCGTCCGCCGCGGGCGGTGCCGCCGAGGTTCCCGAAGATGCCGCCGAGGACGTCCCCGAGGTCGCCGAGATCGCCGAAGTCGACGTTGACGCCGCCCGGGCCGGCGCTCGGGCCTCGCCCGTTCGTCGAGCCGAAGCGGTCGTAGGCCTTCCGCTTGTCGGCGTCGGAGAGGACGTCGTACGCCGTCTGAACCTGCTTGAACCGCTCCTCGGCGGCGCTGTCGCCGGGGTTCGCGTCGGGGTGGTACCGGCGCGCGAGCTTGCGGTACGCCTTCTTGATCTCCGCCGCTGAGGCGCTCTTCGAGACGCCGAGGACGTCGTAGAGCGACTCAGGCATCTTCGCCTTCGGCCTCCTGCGGCTCGCGCGGCGCCGGCGCCGCGACAACGACTCGGGCCGGGCGCACGACAC
>JAVKST010000065.1:0-14623 GCA_039583515.1 Gaiellaceae bacterium | reverse complement strand
GACCAGCGCTGCGATGGCGCTGGCGGCGGCCGGCGCGGCGAGGAGCCCGAGCGCGGCGGCGAGGCCGGCGAGGGCGCCGATGCTGCCGCCGAGCAGGCCGAGGGCGACGGCTTCGAGGGCGACTAACTGGGCGAGGTGGCGGTCGCGCCAGCCGGCGCTGCGGAGGGCGGCGAGCTCGCCGGCGCGCTCGCGCAGGTTGAGGTAGATGACGTCGGCGATCGAGAGGCCGGCGAGGGCGATGGTGAGGGCGACCGACCAGTAGTCGGCCTGCCGGACCTGGACGGAGATGGCGTGGCCGAGCAGGGTGCCGACGAGTGGCCCCTGGAAGCCGCGCTGGATGGCAACGAGCAGCGTCAACGCAGCGGTTCCGAGCGCGAGCCCGGCGGCGGCGAGCGCGGTGCGGGCGGGCAGGCGGCGGAGGTTGGTGAGCGCGAGACTTGGGAGGTGGCGGACCCGCCGACGCTGCCGCCTGCGGCTGAGGGCTGGGTGGATCGCATCGAGTGGCTCGGCAGAGGCGGCGCGCCAGGCCGGAACGAGCCCCGCCACCAGGGCGAGCGCGACCGCAGTCGGCAGGACGTACAGCGTCGTCGTGAGCGCGAAGCGGAGGTGGAGGACGCTGACGAGCAGCGCGGCGAGACCGGTGCCGGCGAGGCCGGCGGCGAGACCGATGAGCGCGAGCTCGCCGAGCACGATCCGGAATACCGCGAGTCGCGGCCAGCCGAGGGTGAGCAGGGTGCCGATTTCCGCGCGGCGGGCGCGAACGGAGGCGAGTGTGCCGTTGGCGAGGAAGAGGGCGCAGACGGCGAGCACGAGCGCGAACAGGGCGGCGTCCTTGCGGTCGAGCGCGCGCAGGAAGCTGATCGAGACGCCTTTCTTCGACCAGCCTTCGCTGAGCAGGAGCGGCGGCTGGCCGAACCTTCCGGCGGGAAGCGCGACCCGGACGGGGTGCGGCGACGAGCCGGCGGTGATGTCGACCGTGAGCCCGGTGCGGTCGTGGATCTCCTGGGCAACGGTGCGGATGCGCGCGAAGCTCAATGGATTGGCGCCGGTGACGTCGTGGACGCGGATCCGGATGGCGCTGATCGGCGCCCGCCGGATGCGCGGTGAGACGCCGGGGAACGCGCTACGGTCGAGGAAGGCCTCGAGGCCGCGCAGGGTGGTGAGGAAGAGTGGGGGCTGCTGGATATAGCCGCCGATGTTTTGGGTGGGCAGGTAGGCGCGCCCGTGCAAGGCGCGGGCGGTGGCGGGGTCGGCCGGCTGGAGCAGGGGCGGCTGGTAGGTCTCGAGCGGGACGCGCGAGAGCGGCGAGAAGCCGGGCAGCTTGGCCGGGTCGAAGCGGCCGACGATCTCGAGGCTCGGGGAGAGCAGGCGTCCCTGCAGGTCGGCGTGGTTGTTGCCGAGCGTCTCGTGCAGGCGCCGGAACTGGACGTCCTCATTCTGGGCCGGCGCCTGGAAGAACGTGCCCATGTTGAGCCGCCAGATCGCGGTCGGGTTCGTCGTCTCGAGCGGCGCGACCCGGTCGGGGCCGAGCTGGCGATAGCGCACCGGCTGGCTGGTCCAGTAGGCCTGGGTGACGAGGCTGCCGCCGCCGCCGAGGACGGCGCGGTAGGCGGCGGTCGCGGAGAAGCTGCGGGTGGCGATCGGGGTGGAGGGGAGCGAGGTGACGAAGCGGTAGGCGCTCGTCCCCTTCGCGGCGCCGACTGGTGGGCGCACGACCGCTCTGGGCGGGCAGGGCACCTGGGCGACCGTGCAGGCCCCGGTCGCGAGCAGGCGCGGCACGTCGACGCCGCCGGGGAGGCGGACGCGCGAGATGGTCGCGACCAGCCGGTCGCCGAGGTAAGCGCGCGTGCTCGCGAGCACCGGCACCAGCCGCTTCGACTGCGTGAGCTCGAGCCCCTCGAGCTCACGCAGGTAGCGGCCGGAGACGACGGTACGGTCGAGATGCACGAGCCGCGCCTCCTGGCTAGGGTCTATCGCCGCGAGCGCGATCGGAAAGTCGAGCTGCCAGCCGGCGAAGGGACGGAAGAAGTGCGGCCCGAGCTCCTGGTCGATCCCGGCCGGGAACCGCGGCGAGGCGCAGGTCAGACTCGGGGGCTCTGCGAACGGTCCATGCAGCGTCGGCGCCGACTCGTCGAATCCGGTGCAGACCGGCTGTGGCTTCCCGCCCGGCACCGCCTCCTCCACGATCGAGAAGCGCGTCCCCGGCGGGTACTCCACGAGCGGGTTGCGTGTGTAGTAGACGTACTGGGTGATCCCCGGATAGCGGGAGAGGCCGCCGTTCGAGACCCAAGAAAACCTCACCTTGTAGAGCTGGTGGCGGTCGTCGTCAAGCAGGTGTTTGAACGGCACCCAGACGAATCCCTGCGGCAGGATCGTGCCGATGTTCGCGATGGGTGCCGCCACCTCCACTCCGGGCAGCCGCTCGATCTGACGGTACTGGCGCAGCGTGATCCCGCCGTAGATCCCCGACAGGAAGTTGTCCCGTACGAGCCCTTCGCCCCGCTCGAGCGGCGTCGTCGTCCCACGCGGCCGCACGAGCACGTCGTAGGCGCTCCGGAACGAACCCTGCAGCGTCCCCCGCACATGCAGCTCGCTTGTCCGCGTCGCACCGGTCAGCAGCACGAAGCTGACCGCGGCGACGAGGATGCCGAGCCCCAGGGTGAGCGCCCGCCCGCCCCGGCGACGGACCTGCCAGAGCGCGTAGCCGAGCACCGCGCTACGGCTCGATCCGGCTGATCCGCTCGAGCAGCGCGGCCGGCTCGAGACCGGCGGGTACGGGGAGATCGTCGAGGACGCGGCCGTCGAGCAGCCGCACGATCCGATCGCAGCGGCTCGCCACCAGCGGGTCGTGCGTGGCGACGATGACGGTCATGCCCCGCACGGCGCGCTGCTCGAGCAGCAGGTCGAGGATCTGCGACCCCGTGGCGGAGTCGAGGTTGCCGGTGGGCTCGTCCGCGAGCAGCAGGACCGGGTCGTCGATCAGCGCCCGCGCGATCGCCACCCGCTGCTGCTCGCCGCCCGAGAGCTCCGACGGCACCGCCCCCTCGCGACCCTCCAGCCCAACCGCCGCGAGCAACTCCGCCGCCCGCGCGTGCTTGTCGAAGCCGACGCGATACGGCAGCAGCGGCGCAGCGACGTTGTCGAGCGCCCCCAGCGTCGGCAGAAGATGGAAGCGCTGGAAGACGAAGCCGATCCGGCGGCGATAGTCCACCCGCCGCCGCCGCCCGAGCGCCGTCACCTCGAACTCAGCCACCCGCACCCGGCCGCCGTCGGCGCCGTCCATCGCACCGATGAGGTGCAGCAACGTCGACTTCCCCGAACCGGATGGCCCTGTCACCGCCACCAGCTCCCCCGGCTCCAGCGACAACGACACGTCGTCCAGTGCGACCACCGTCGTCGTCCCCGTCTGGTAGCGCTTCCGCAGTTCCTCGACCGCGACGCGCGCGCCACGCGGCGAATCGGGCCGCGCGAGCGAGGAAAGCCGCTCTTCCCCCATAGCCTCACACAGAGTATGTTGTCGCTATCTACTCGTCAAGGAGCCGTCGATGCCGATCCAGCATGCTGTTCTCGCCCTGCTTCGAGCATCCGGCCCCAGCTACGGCTACCAGCTCCGCAACGAGTTCAAGCAGGCCGTCGGCCCCCAGTGGGGCGACCTCAACGTCGGCCACCTCTACCAGGTGCTCGACCGCCTCGTCCGCGACGGGCTCGTCACCCGCCGCGAAGTCGAACAACGCCGCCGCCCCGACAAGGTCGTCTACCGGCTCACGAAGCGCGGGCAACGAGAGCTCGACGACTGGCTCGAGCGTCCCTTCGTCCGCCAGGGCGGTTACCGGGACGACTTCTTCCTCAAGCTCCTCGCCGCCAGCAAGCTCGGTCCGGACAAGTTCGCCACAGTCCTGCAGACCCAACGCTCCGCGTATCTCGCGGAGCTCGCCTCGCTCGCCAAACTTCGCAAGCAACACCGACACGACCCTCTCGTCGACCTCCTCATCGAAGCCGCCGTCCTCCACACCCAGGCGAACCTGCGCGTCGCCGAGCACGCCGAAAAGAACGCACCAACGCTCGCTCGGGCGGAGACCGCTCGCTCGGCTGCCGCTGAGCCCGATACACGCGCCGAGAGTGCCTAACCTCGCGGCGGCCCAGCTCGCTGGCGCCGGCACCTCCAAGGACACCAGCCGGTGCCGACGCGAGGCCCGTGGCGAACGCCCCCCCGATCCCGTTGACGCCATGAGACTCTCCGACCGCCGCTGGGATAGCAGGCCGGGCCGGGCTCTGGGAGGCGGCTGCGATCTGGTGGGTGCTGGCGGCGGCGACGCCGTTCCTCGCCTGGCGCCTGGCGCGGCCGCTGCTGACACCTGCTGCCGCGGCCCTCACGGCGCCTCTTCGTCGCGATCTGGCCCCTCCTCGTCACCGACTCCGGCTACTTCCTCTCCGAGTCGCCGGGACTCGCCTTCCTGCTCGCGTCGCTCTGGCTCGGCTACGAGGCGCAGCGCAGAGGCGGCCGGCACGCTCTGCTGCTCGGCGCGCTGGCGGGCGCGCTCGGCGCCGCGGTCGCCCTGCTGATCGGCGTCTGCGTCTTCAACACCGTCGTCGCCGGTCACCTGACGGGGCTGAGCCGCGAGGGCGGCGTCACGTTCTTCCTCGGCCAGTGCCATGTTCGCAGACTCGACGAACACCGTCTACGGGTACGGCCTGCTTCCGCTCGCGATCCTGCTCGCCCTCGTCCGCATCGTGCGCCGCGTTCCACCGCTCCGGGTGAGAATGCGCTGCTCGCCCACCTGCTCTGCATGGTCCCTGTCGCGCTGGTCTACTTCGCTCCTCGTGCGGTCAGCTGAACGGCGGGTGGAGCGGGAGGATCAGCGGCGGCCGCGGCTTCTGGTCGAAGTCGAAGTCGTGCGCGAGGTCGCCGAGGATCGGCTCGTTCTCCCGCACGTCAGGCCGCGGGTCGGGGCGGCCGTCGGTCGCGGGGTCGATCCGCTGTCCGTGCAGGAAGTCGTCCTCGATGAACTCGAGGTACGCGTCCTGGCTCAGGATCTGGTGGTCGACGTAGCCCTGCCGCGCGTACGGGCTGATCACGAGCGACGGCACGCGTAGCCCGTACCCCTGCGCGTCGACCTTCGGCGGAGCGAGGTTGTCGTAGAAGCCGCCCCAGTCGTCCCAGCAGAGGAAGATCGCCGTCGAGCGCCAGTCCTTCGACCGCATGATCGAGTCGATCAACGCCGTGACGTAGCTCTGGCCGGTGGTGACGAGGTTCGGCGGGTGCTCGCTCACCTTGTCGGCGGGCGCGATCCAGGAGACCTCGGCCAGGCGTCCCCTGCGCGCGGCCCGGAGGAAGTCCTGCAGCGGCTGGATGTCGCGCAGCTGGTGGTCGCGGAGAACGGTGACGAACCGGCGGAGCGGGTTCCAGATCCCGGGGGTCGTCGCCTTCTGCGGCACCGGCGCGCAGAACATCTGGCCGTCGGCGCAGTCGGGCTGGTCGCCTTTCGCGACGTAGTAGCGCCAGCTGACGTGGTAGCGGTGGAGGAGGTACGTGAGGTCGGTCCACGGGTAGTACTTCTCGACGCGGGCGGAATACATCGCCCGCGCCGAGGGGTGGCAGGTCATCGGCTCGAACTGGTTCCGGCACTTCGCCGACCAGCCCGAGACGAGGTAGAAGTGCTCGGGCTTGCTCCAGGACAGGTCCGACTCGAACATGTGGTCGTCGAGGACGAAGTGGCGGGCGTAGGCCCAGTAGTTCGGGATCTCGTGCCAGTCGTGGTAGCCCATGACGTCCGGGTTCTTCGGCGCGTACGAGCAATGGGGCGCGTAGAAGTGCCTGTTGCAGACTCGCCGCAGGCCGGCTCGTGCCTCGCGCACGAATCCGTCCATGCGACCGCCGTCGACGTCGTGGATGGCGTTCCCGTAGTCGTGCGGGCCGCCCCAGTTCCGGTTGGACCTGTCGTGGTACGGCTTCATGCATGTGTGCTTCGCCGGGTCCGGCAGGCAGACGGTCGGAACGCCGTTCTTCCTCGGGATGCCGTCGGCCCCGGGGTACGTCCCGAAGTAGGAGTCGAAGCTCCGGTTTTCCTGCATGATGATCACGACGTGCCGGATCCTGTGGATCCCGGCGTGCGCGCTCGCGTGCGCGTCCTGGTGCCCCGGAAGCTCCGCGGTGAGCAGTAGTCCCGCCGGCAGGGCGGCTGCGAACGCTACGAGGGCGAGTCGCCGCTTCAACGGACGCGGACGCTACGGCAGTCGCTTTAGAAGCGAATGAGAGCCACGTGCAGGAGCGCACGTGGCTCCAGGTCGTCCAGAATCGGATCGTGGCGCTGTACCTGACCGAGGCCGACGTCGGCGACCTGCTCGCGCCGGCCGACGCGGTGGCGGCGGTCGAGGGCTGCTTCCGGCGGATGGCGGCGGGCGCGGTCGAGAACCGGCCCCGGTATCGGCTCGGTCTCGAGGGAGGGGCGCTCGCCGTGATGGCCGCGTCCGACCTCGGGCTCGGCTACGCCGGGGCGAAGGTCTACGCCGGCTTCCGCGACGGCGCGCGGTTCGCCGTCCTGCTCTTCCGTTCCGACGCGCCGGAGCTCGTCGCGGTGCTCGAGGCGGACAAGCTCGGCCAGTTGCGAACCGGCGCGGCGAGCGCTGTCGCCGCCAAGCACCTCGCGCGGCGCGGCGCCCGCAGCGTGGGCCTGATCGGCTGCGGCTGGCAGGCGGAGTCGCAGCTGGCCTGCCTGCGGGCTGCGCTGCCGGAGATCGACCGCGTCGTCGCGTACTGCCGGACGGAGGAGCGGCTCGCCGCCTTCTGCGCCGAGCACGGCGCCGAGCCGGGAGAGAGCAGCCGCGACCCGGCCGCGTGCGACGTCGTCGTGACGGTCACGAGCTCACCCGATCCCGTCCTGCGCGGCGAGTGGCTCGCGGACGGCGCCCTCGTCTGTGCGGTCGGCGCGAACGACGGCCGCCGACGCGAGCTCGACAACGTCGTCCTCGAGCGTGCGGCCTTCGTCTGCTGCGACTCCGTCGAGGACGCGCGACTCGAGTCGGCGGACCTGATCGAGCCGGTCGAGGCCGGCGTGCTCGACTGGCTCGAGGTGCACGAGCTGCAGGAGGTAGTCGCCGGGGAGGTCGCGGGGCGGCCATCCGACGACGACGTCGTCGTGTTCAAGTCGAACGGCCTCGCCGCCTGGGACGTCGCCGCGGCCGTCGCCGTCCTGGAGCACGCGCGCGCTGCGGGCGCCGGCCGCGAGTTGTCATAGTCCGAACGTGCACTCCTCGACCGACCGGGGCCGGTTCGCGGAGCGGGTGCTCCACGGCGTCGACTCGACCGGCGACTCCGAGACCGTCGTGGTCTGGATCGAGCGGAAGGACGGCGGCGTCTGGGCCGTCGGACGGGCCGTCAACCCCGACCGCCGCTCGGTGCGGCGGCCGCGTCCTGAGGACTACGTCTTCGAGGGCTACGAGCTCGCCGACGCGCTCGAGCAGGCAAATGCCACGCTCGAGGACGACCTGACGGTGTCCGAGCAGGACGGCCACGGCGAGCGCGTCCGCCCCTTCACGCGCGACGAGGTGCTGAAGCCGCTCGAGAAGTGGTTCTTCGGGAGAACATGAAGCTGACCTTCGGCTTCACGCCCTGCCCCAACGACGCGTTCGCCTTCCACGCGCTCGTGCACGGCCTCGTGCCGGCCCCGTTCGAGACGGAGTCGGCGCTCCACGACATCGAGGAGCTGAACGAGCGCGCCGTCTCGGGAGAGCTCCAGCTGACGAAGCTCAGCTTCGGCGCGGCGGCGGCGGCCGGCGACCGCTACCGGCTGCTGCGGAGCGGCGCCGCGCTCGGTCGCGGCGTCGGGCCGCTCGTCGTCGCGCGCGAGCCCGCGTCGCTCGCTGAAGCAGCGGCGGGACGGATCGCAGTGCCGGGACGCCAGACGACGGCCTTCCTCCTGCTTCGGCTGGCGGCTCCCGAGCTGGGCGAGGTGGTCGAGCTGCGGTACGACAGGGTCCTCGCCGCCGTCGTCGCGGGCGAGGTCGACGCCGGGCTGATCATCCACGAGAGCCGCTTCACCTACGCCGAGCTCGGGCTCGTCGAGGTCGCCGATCTCGGCGCGTGGTGGGAGGGCGAAACCGGCCTGCCCGTCCCGCTCGCCGGGATCTTCGCGCGCGGCGATCTCGCGCCCGAGCTGGTGGACGCCGCCGAGCTGGCGGTACGCGCATCGGTCGAGTACGCGTTCGCGCGCCCCGAGGCGAGCCGCGACTACGTGCGGTCGCTCGCGCAGGAGCTCTCGGACGACGTCTGCGCCGCCCACATCGCGCTGTACGTGAACGAGCACAGCATCGACATCGGCGACGAAGGCCTCGGCGCCGTCGAGCGCCTGCTCGGTCGCGCATCCGCCGCTGCCTAGACTGGCCGCCGTGCCCAGAGCCGTCGTCCTCTCCGCCGTCCGGACCCCGATCGGCCGCCACGGCGGCGCCCTCTCCGGCGTGCGCCCGGACGACCTCGCCGCCCTCGTGATCCGCGAGGCGGTCGCGCGCGCCGGCGTGCGCTCGGAGGAGATCGAGGACGTGTGGTTCGGCGCCGCCAACCAGGCCGGAGAGGACAACCGGAACGTCGCGCGGATGGCGGCACTCCTCGCGGGACTGTCCAACTCGGTGGCGGGCGTGACGGTGAACCGCCTCTGCGCCTCCGGGCTGGCCGCCGTCGTCGGAGCCTGTCACGCGGTGATCGCCGGCGACGGCGACCTCTTCGTCGCGGGCGGGGCCGAGTCGATGAGCCGCGCGCCCTTCGTGACGCCGAAGGCGGAGAGGCCGTTCGAGCGCGGCGACCGGCGGCTCTACGACACGACTCTCGGCTGGCGTTTCACGAACCCACGGCTCGAGGAGATGTTCCCGCCCGAGTCGATGGGCGAGACGGGCGAGAACGTCGCGGAGCGCTGGGGAGTCTCGCGCGAGGATCAGGACGCGTTCGCGCTCGACTCGCAGCGGCGTTGGGCGGCGGCCGACGCTGCGGGGCGCTTCGCCGACGAGCTCGTCCCGGTCGGCGCGGTCGCGCGCGACGAGCACCCGCGTCCCGACGCGACACTCGAGAAGCTCGCCGCTCTCCGGCCGGCCTTCCGCGCGGGCGGGACGGTGACGGCTGGCAACGCCTCAGGCCTGAACGACGGCGCGGCCGCGCTCGTGATCGCGTCGGAGGAGAAGGCGCGCGAGCTCGGGATCGAGCCGCTCGGCGCCTTCGTCGGCAGCGCCGTGGCCGGCGTCGACCCTCGCGTGATGGGGATCGGCCCGATCCCGGCGGTGCGGAAGCTCCTCGAGCGGACGGGTGTCGCGATCGGCGACGTCGACCTCGTCGAGCTCAACGAGGCGTTCGCCTCGCAGAGCCTCGTCGTGATCCGCGAGCTCGGGCTCGACAGGCAGAAGGTGAACGTCAACGGCGGGGCGATCGCTCTCGGGCATCCGCTCGGGATGAGCGGCGCCCGCCTCGTCGTCTCACTGCTGCACGAGCTGCGCCGCCGCGGCGGCCGCTTCGGCCTGGCGACGCTGTGCGTGGGCGTCGGCCAGGGGCAGGCCGCCCTCTTCAGCTCGCGAAGCTGACGCTTCGCGGAGGCGGCGGGAGACGACGCTCTCCCGCCGGCGGAGTTCCCCTCAGAGCGAGCAAGAGCGATGCTCTTGCTCGCTGTCAGCCCACCGGCGGCCGGATGTAGATCACGCCCTCGTGCTGGATGGGGACGAACGGCGCGCCGACGCTGAGGACGACGCCCTCCACGTGGTGGAAGAGCTCTTCGCCGGCGTCGGCGACCGGCACCGCGATCTGGAGCTCGTCGTGCGGCTCGGCGTCGAGGCCCTCCTCGCGCAGCGCCTGGAGGAGCCGGTCCAGGTCGGGGATCCGTACCGCCGTCACCTGAATCGTCGTGGGCATCGCCTCTCCTTCCGCGTCGCTCGCCTCGGATCCCACGAATGCCCCGGCGTCGGGTGTCGGAAACGCCGGGACCCGTTTTCGGATCCAGATTCTCGCTGCGACCGATCCCGGACGCAACCGGTACCTTCTCCGGGGGTGGCGCTGACGGCGGAGAAGGAGTACGGGCTGTTCATCGGCGGCGAGGTCGTCGAGCCGGCGGCCGGCGAGATCCGCGAGCTGCACGAGCCGGCGAGCGGCGCGCCGCTCGCGCGCGCCGGGCTGGCCGGCGAGGCGGACGTCGACCGTGCGGTGGAGGCGGCGCGGGCCGCGCTCCAAGGCCCCTGGGGCCGCACCTCGCCCAACGAGCGCGCCCGCCTCCTCAACGCGCTCGCCGACGCGATCCAGGCCAACCGCAAGGAGCTCGCGGAGCTCGAGTCGCGCAACGTCGGCAAGGCGATCTCCTCGGTGAAGGCCGAAGTCGTCGGCGCAGTCGAGAACTTCCGCTTCTTCGCCTCCGTCCTCGGCTCCATCGCGGGCCGCTCGAACCCTCTCGGCGGCTCGCTCATGAGCTACACGCTCAAGGAGCCGGTCGGCGTCTGCGCGCAGATCGTGCCGTGGAACTACCCGCTGCTGATGTCCGTCTGGAAGCTCTCACCCGCGCTCGCGGCGGGCTGCGCCGTCGTCCTCAAGCCGGACCCGCAGACGCCGCTCAGCGCGCTGCGCGTGGCCGAGCTCGCCGCAGAGGTGGGCTTCCCCGCGGGCGCGATCAACATCGTTCCCGCGGACGGCCCGACCACGGGGTCGTACCTCGTCCGGCATCCCGGCGTGGACAAGGTCGCCTTCACGGGCTCGACGCGGACGGGGAGCGAGATCATGCGGCTCTGCTCGGAGCCGATCAAGCGGCTGACGCTCGAGCTCGGCGGCAAGAGCCCGAACCTCGTCTTCGCAGACGCGGACCTCGACGACGCGATCCCGAGCTCGGCCTGGTCGATCTACTACGCCTCCGGCCAGAGCTGCGAGGCACGGTCGCGAGTGCTCGTGGAGGCGTCGATCTACGACGAGTTCGTCTCCCGCTTCGCCGACGCCGCGAGCCGCCTCAGGGTCGGCGACCCGCTCGACCCGGAGACGCAGGTCGGCTCGCTCATCTCGAGCGCGCACCGCGACCGCGTCCACGGCTTCGTCGAGAAGGGGCGCGAGGAGGGTGCAAAGGTGGTCGTCGGCGGCGAGCTCGGCGACGGCGACGGCGCCTTCTACCTGCCGACCGTGCTCGCGAACGTCGACAACTCCATGGCCGTCGCCCAGGAGGAGATCTTCGGCCCGGTCGCGGCGGCGATCCCGTTCGAGGACGAGAAGGACGCCGTCCGCATCGCCAACGACGTCCGCTACGGGCTCTTCGCGACCGTCTGGACCGGCGACCCGGCGCGCGGCCACCGCGTCGCCCGCGCGATCGAGTCCGGGATGGTCGGCATCAACATGCCGTTCACCGCGTTCCCCGGGATCCCGTTCGGCGGTTACAAGCAGTCCGGCTTCGGCCGCGAGCTCTCGATCGACACCCTCGAGCTCTATGTCGAGACGAAGGGCGTCATCTTCTCGACGAGCCCGAAGCCGTTCAACCCCTTCGGCCTCTAGGCCTACTTCTTCAGCGACAGCGCGGCGCCGACCGCGAGCAGCGCGATCCCGACGAGCCGCGGCCAGTGGAGCGCGATCCGCTCCGAGCCGAGCATTCCCCAGCGGTCGATCGCCGCACCCATCGCGAGCTGGCCGGCGATGAGGATCCCGACCGTCGCGGCGACGCCGATGCGCGGGCCGGCGTACGTCACCGTGAAGACGATCAGCAGGCCCATCACGCCGCCGAGCAGCATCCACCACGGCTGGTGCACCGCGCGGACGAAGCCGTAGAGGCTGTGACGGGCGAGCGCGAGGATCACGACCGCGAGCGCGCCCGTGAGCGCGGCCGAGAAGCCGAGTGCCTCGAGCACGCCGACGCGCTCTCCGAGCCGCGACATGAGCGCGACCTGCACCGATCCCGCGAGGCCGGCGGCAACCGCCAGTCCCGCCGCGAGCGCACCCCCGGACACGTCGCAACCATAATCCGCGCGTGCCGATCTTCCAGCCGGAGCTGGAGACGCTATCGCGGCCGGAGCTCGAGCGCCTGCAGCGCGAGCGGCTGCGCGAGCGCTTCGGCGTCGAGACGGAGGCGCTGCCGGAGCTGCCGTTCCGGGTCAAGTCGGAGCTGCGCGAGGCGTATCCGTTCCGCCTGCTCCGGGTTCCGCTCGAGCAGTGCGTGCGCATCCACGCCTCCTCCGGCACGCGCGGCAAGGCCACGATCGTCGCGTACACGCGAGGAGACCTCGCCGCCTGGGCCGACTGCTGTGCGCGGGCTCTCGCCGCGGCCGGCGGCGGTCCCGGGACGGTCGTGCACGTGGCGTACGGCTACGGGCTGTTCACCGGCGGGCTCGGCCTCCACTACGGAGCCGAGCGGCTCGGCTGCACCGTCGTCCCGGCCTCCGGCGGCAACACTCCGCGCCAGGCGCAGCTGCTCGAGGACCTGGGCGCGGAGATCCTCTGCTGCACGCCCAGCTACGCGCTCGCGATCGCCGATCACGTCTCCGAGCCCGCGCGCCTGCGGCTGCGCGCGGGAGTCTTCGGCGCCGAGCCCTGGAGCGAGGGGCTGCGCGAAGCCGTCGAGCGCGCGCTCGACCTGACGGCGGTGGACATCTACGGCCTGTCGGAGGTGATGGGCCCCGGCGTCTCGGCCGAGTGCCTGGAGGGTCGGGACGGCGCGCACGTGAACGAGGACCACTTCCTCGTCGAGGTCGTCGACCCGCAGACGGGCGAGCGCGTCGGGGACGGCGAGCTCGGCGAGCTCGTCTTCACGACGCTGACCAAGGAGGCGCTGCCGCTGCTCCGCTACCGCACCGGCGATCTGGCAGCGGTGACGCGCGAGCCGTGCGCATGCGGGCGCACGTTCGCGCGGATGTCGCGCGTGGTCGGACGCACCGACGACATGCTGATCATCCGCGGCGTCAACGTCTTCCCGAGCGAGATCGAGCGCGCGCTGCTCGCTGTCCCGGAGCTCGCGCCGCACTACCAGCTCCTCGTCGACCGCCCCGGACACCTCGACGAGCTGACGGTGCAGGCGGAGCTGCGCGAAGGCGAGGCCGGAGGCGAGCGGCTGCAGGCGCTCGTCGAGGAGCGGCTCGGCCGCGCGCTCGGGCTGACGGCGAGGGTCGAGCTCCAACCGGCCGGCGGCCTGCCGCGCAGCGAGGGGAAGGCGCTGCGCGTCCTCGACCGGCGCTCGTAACCGGCGGTGCGTCTGCTCCGTTCTCCCGACGGATGACCGAGCAGCAGATCAGCGCGACGACCTCGACGGCTGGCCGCTGCCGTCGAGCGACGTCCTGCGCGAGCTCGAGCGGCCGGTGCTCGCGTGGGACGAGAACGACTCGGCTATGCAGCCGAATCGTCCCCTCGCCACAGCCTGAACTCGTTGCCCTCCGTGTCGCGGCAGACGGCGAGCCAGCTGTCGTCCGTGTCGAAGAAGACGCGGAGCGACCCGCGCTCGTCGGAGGCGAAGATCGCTCCTCCTCACGCCGCCCGGGGTTATCGTCCGTCCGCCAGCGAGCGGAAGGAGCCCATGTACAGGGTCGTCGTCCTCTACGAGCACGAGCCCGACTCGGATCAGTACCAGGAGCACGTCGAGCTGTGCAAGCGCGTCCCGAACGCCGTCTTCCGGCACGGAAAGGTGACCGGCGCGCCGATGGGCGACGCCCCGCATGCGTACTACGCCGAGTGGGAGTTCGCCGACGAGCAGGCCTTCCAGGCGGGCGTGCGGAGCGACGAGTTCATGACCACCGGCAAGGACGCGTTCAAGCGCGGCTTCCCGCAGCCCGCGGTCGAGTTCGTCGAGCTCGCGTAGCCGTGGCCGAGATCGAGGTGAGCCGCGAAGGCGCGGTCCAGACGATCACGCTCAACCGGCCGGACAAGCTGAACGCCTTCACGCGCGAGCTCCACGAGCAGCTCGGCGCGGCGCTCGAGCAGGCGCGCGAGCCGGACGTGCGGGCGGTCGTGATCACGGGCGCCGGGCGCGGCTTCTCGGCGGGGCAGGATCTGACGGGCTTCGGCGAGGCCGGGGACGTCGCCGCGATGCTGCGCGCGACGTACCACGTGAACGTTCTCGCGATTCGCGCGCTCGAGAAGCCGGTCGTCGCGGCCGTGAACGGAGTCTGCGCCGGCGCAGGGCTCTCGCTCGCGTGCGCGTGCGACATCCGCCTCGCGTCCGACGCGGCCTTCTTCGTCCCAGGCTTCGTGGGGATCGGGCTCGTGCCCGACTCCGGCGGCACGTACTTCGTCCAGCGGCTGCTCGGGACGCCGCGCGCCTTCGAATGGATGACGTCGAACCGGCGCCTGACTGCGGCCGAGGCGCACGGCTGGGGCCTCGTCTCGGAGGTGGTCGAGGCGGACGCGTTCGCGACGCGAGTGGCGGAGCGGGCAGCCGCCCTCGCGGCGGCTCCGACCCGCGCGATCGCGCTGACGAAGCGGCTCTACGACGCTGCGGCGACGGCGACGCTCGAGGAGCAGCTCGAGCGGGAGGCCGACGCGCAGGCCGAGGCCGCGAGGACGGAGGACTTCCGCGAGGGCGTCGATGCGTTCTCGGAGAAGCGGGCGCCGGAGTTTCGCGGGCGCTAGTGTAGTGTCTCGCAAATAGATTGACATAGGGTGGACTGTGGAGTAGCGTCTATCGCGTGGCGGCGGCGATGC
>JAVKST010000064.1:0-15113 GCA_039583515.1 Gaiellaceae bacterium | reverse complement strand
CTAGACGCGCCGGAACGCGAAGACGTACGTCAGGCGCGGGAACGCGAAGCGCTCGCCGTAGCGGGACGCGAGCTCGCGCACCGCTCGCAGCGCCTCGTCCCGCTCCGCCGGCTCGGCGACGAGGTAGCTGCTCGCCGTACCGAGGTGCCCCACGAGCTCGTCCGGGCTCGACTCGAGAACGCTCTCGACGACCGTCCGGCCCACCTCCGCGAACCGCGGCGCCGCCGGCAGCTCCTCCTCGACGTACGGCTCGTGGCCTGCGGCGCCCGTGAGCTCCCCGAGCTCCCGCTGCAGCGGGTCGCGCTCGTCCCACCAGTTCCAGAGCAGGGCGAGACCGCCGCCCGGCCGGAGCACGCGGTGCAGCTCCGCCAGCGCGCGCTCGCGGTCGAACCAGTGGTACGCCTGGCCTGTGAAGGCCGCGTCGACGCTCGCGTCGGGGAGCGGGATCGCCTCCGCGGGCGCTTCGTGCGCCTCGGCCGCCGGCACCGCGCGGCGGAGCTGGTCGAGCATCGCCGCTCCGGGCTCTACGGCGACGGTCGCGAAGCCGAGGGCGGCGAGGCCGCGCGTGAGCTTGCCGGTGCCGGCGCCGACGTCGAGCACTCGCGCTCCGGCAGCGAGGTCGAGGGTCTCCGCGACCCAGCGCAGCGCCTCCTCCGGGTACTCCGGCCGCCAGCGCTCGTACTCCCCGGCGACCGTCTCGAAGCTGCGCGCCCGCTTGGCCATGGCTCAGACGCGAGCTGCCGGGCACAGGTCGTTCACGACGCAATCCTCGCAGCGCGGCCTCCGAGCGTCGCAGACTCGCCGTCCGTGCCAGATCAGGAGGTGCGGGAAGCGGCCCCAGTCGCCGCGCGGCACGAGCCGGGCGAGCTCGCGCTCGATCTTCACCGGGTCGTCCTGCTTCGTCAGCCCGAGGCGCTGCGAGAGCCGCCGCACGTGCGTGTCGACGACGATTCCCTGCGGCTCGCCGAGCTCGGCCGCCACGACGTTCGCCGTCTTGCGCGCCACGCCCGGCAACCGCGTCAGCTGGTCGAGCCGCCGCGGCACCTGCCCGTCGAACTCCTCGAGCAGGATCCGCATCGTCCCGCGCAATGCCTTCGCCTTCTGCCGGTAGAAGCCGGTGGCGAAGATGTCGCGCTCGAGCTCCTCCTGCGGCACGGCGAGGTAGTCCTCGGGTCGCCGGTACTTCCCGAACAGCGTCTTCGTGACGCGGTTCACGTTGACGTCGGTCGTCTGGGCCGACAGCATCACCGAGACGAGCAGCTCGAGCGGGCTCCGGAAGCGAAGGGCGATCGCCGCGGCTGCATGCTCCGCTGAGAGCCGCTCGATGATCGGGCCGATCCGCTCCTTCTTCGGCCCCACCCGCTTCCGGGCCTCCTGCACGTAGCTACGAGGCAACGGCCTCCGGCAGCCGGCGGGGAAGGCGCGGGCCGGCGCAGACGAGGTCGAGCGCCGGGCAGCCGGAGCAGGCGAGCTCACCCGGCGTCGGCGGGAAGTCGCCGGCCTGGATCGCCGCGATCGCCGCCGAGAGCGCGGCTTCGAGCGCGGGCACGTCCGCCCGGCCGAAGACGGCCTGCACCGGAGCCTCCGGCCGCTCGAGGAACTGGTAGACGACCTCCACCTCCTCTGCGCCGGCGCGGAAGGCCGCGAGCGCGTAGACGAGCCGTTGCAGCCGGTACTCCTCCTCGACGACCTCCTCGGGCGTGGCCTCGCCGAGCGCGTTCGTCTTGTAGTCGACGACCAGCGCGCCCCCGTCCGCCATATGGATCACGTCCAGGTAGCCGTGGACGAGGACGCCGTCGTGCTCGAAGGTGAAGTGGCGCTCCTTCGCGACGCCGGCGAGCGCGGCCATCCGGCGGGCGAGGCCCGAGTCGCAGTACGCCGCCACGAGCGCGCGGATCTGCTCGTCCTCGAGCTCGGGGACGACCGGCGCGGCCAGGTCTATCCCCTCGAGCAGCTCGTGGACGATGCTCCCGACCTCCGTACCGGACCTTCCCTCCTCGCCGCCGGCCGACGGGCGCTGCTCGCTCATGCCGATCCCGTAGCGCGCCCAGAACTTGTACGCGCACTGCTCGAACGTCGAGAGCGCCGTGAACGACAGGCGCCGCACACGGTGGAGCGGCGGCTCCGGCAGCGCGACGAGCGGCGGCAGGACGGGCGCGGGCGGCGTCGGCGCGACCTCCTCCGGCGACGCGAAGAGCGCAAGCTGCCGCTCCTCCACCGGCGCGTCCTCCGCCGCGCCGGCCTCCGGCTCGGGGCGCCGGCGGTCGACGCGGACGAGCAGGCGAGCGTCGCCGCGGACGAGCTCGACAGGCGCATCGCCGGCCGCGGCGAGCTCCTCCTCCGCCCCCAGCCGCCCGAGCGCCCAGGCGATCGGCGTCCCGGCATCGCGCTGCGAGCCGAACTCGACCGAGCCGGAGACGATCAAGCGCTCCTTCGCGCGCGTCATCGCGACGTAGTAGAGGCGCAGCCGCTCGGCGCGCTCCGCCCGCTCGCGCTCCTCCTTCACCGCCTCGTAGTCGAAGGCGCCGCGCCGCTTCGCGGTCACCGGATCGGCGACGCGGAAGCCGAAGCGCCCATCCGGGAGGGCGAGGATCTCCTCCGACGACGGCGCCACGCGGTCGCGGCCCGCGTCCGCGACGATCACCACCTTGAACTCGAGCCCCTTCGCCGCGTGGATCGTGAGCAGGCGGACGGCATCCGAGCCCTCCTCCTCGGCGACCGCCTCGAGCTCGCGCGCGCCGACCGCCTCCTGCTCGGCGACGAAACCGACGAAGCCCTCGACGTCCGGCCCGCGCAGCTCCTCGTACGAGCGCGCGAGGCGCGCCAGCTTGCGCATGTTCGCGTAGCGGCGGCGCCCGTCCCACTGCGCCAGCACGGCGAGGTCGTAGTCGTGCTCCGAGACGACCTGCTCGCAGAGGCGCTCGAGCGAGAGGCGCGACAGCATCGCGACGAGCCGGTCGTAGCGCTGCCGGAACGCGCGCAGCAGGCGCTCGTCCCGCTCGGCGAGGGACTCCGGCAGCGCGTGCTCGATCCCGGTGAAGAGCGGGCGGCGGGGCGCCGCGCGGCGGATCAGCGCGAGCGCGTCGTTCGAGACGCCGACGAAGGGCGAGGCGAGGACGGTCACCAGCGCTTCGTCGTCGTAGCGGTTCTGCAGCAGCCGCAGGTAGCCGAGCAGATCCACTACCTGTTGCTGGCCGAAGTACCCCTTGCCGGTCGTGCGGTACGTCGGAAGCCCGATCTGGCGCAGCTCGTCCTCGTACCAGTCGGCGTCGGTGCCGGCCGCGAACAGGAGGACGATCTCGCCCGGAGTCGCCTCCCCCGCGTCCACGAGCTCTCGAACGCGCCGCGCGACCGCGCGCGCCTCGCCGCGCCGCCAGTGCACGCCGCCGTCCTTGTAGCTCGCCTTGTCCGTGACGAGCAGCTCGACCGGATGCCCGAAGACCGGATCGGGGTACTCGACGGCGGCGGTCAGCTCCTGGAACCCGCCGCCGAAGTCGGAGCCGAAGAGCTGGTTCACCGCGGCCAGCACCTCCGGCCGCGAGCGGTAGTTGTGCGTGAGCGAGAACGGCTTCTCCGCCTGCTCGCGCCGCTCGCGGAAGACGTGGACGTCGGCGTGGCGGAAGCCGTAGATCGACTGGAACTCGTCGCCGACGAAGAACAGCTCGGTGTCCGGCCCGCGCAGCAGGTCGACGATCTCCGTCTGGAGCCGGTTGGTGTCCTGGAACTCGTCGACGAGGATCGAGCGGAACCGCGCCTGCTCGCGGTCGCGGATCTCCGGCCTCGAGCGGAGGAGGGCCCGCGCCTCCAGCTGGAGATCCTCGAAGTCGAGCGCCGACTCGCGCACCTTCGCCACGCCGTACGTCCGCGCGAACTCCGTCAGCAGCTCCTGCAGCAGCGCACGGTCGCGTGCCGCCGCCGCGTCGAGCGCCGCCTGCTCCACCGCCGCGACCGCGTCGCAGTAAGCCGCCGCCCGGTCGCCGCGCGCCTTGAAGCCCGAGAGCGCCATCAGGCGGTCCGGGCGCGTGTCCCGGGCGAGCAGCTCGAGCAACTCGCCGGCGGTCGTCCTCTGCGCGTCGGTGGCGTCCGGATCGCCGGCGAGCGCCTGCGCCGCGGCCCGCAGCTGCTCCACGCGCTCCCCGAGCTCGGGCCGCTCCGCGACCGCGAGGTCGAGCTCGCGACCCGCGGCGCGCAGGGTCTCGTAGACGCTCGTCAGCATCCGGCGCAGCCCCTCGCTCCCGTACGTCGCCAGCAGATCGAGCCGCTGCGGGTCGTCCCCCGCGCAGAAGACGGCGAGCGCGTCGCGGAAGGCCTCCGAGCGCAGCACCGCCGCCTGCGCCTCGTCGAGCTCGCGGAAGCGCGGGTCGAGCCCCGCCTCGAGCGGGTGCGACCTGAGGAGCCGGCTGCAAAAGCCGTGGATGGTCGAGATCCAGGCGCCGTCGAGCGCGCGCGCGAGGTCGTGGCGGCCCCGCTCGGCGAACGCCGTGCGGATGCGCGTGCGCAGCTCGGCGGCGGCGCGGCGCGTGTAGGTGATCACGAGGATCGAGTCGACGTCCATGCCGCGGTCGCAGACGGCGCGGACGACGCGCTCGACGAGCACGGCAGTCTTGCCGGTGCCGGCGCCCGCGGAGACGAACACCTCCCCGCTCGCCTCGACGGCCGCCAGCTGCTGCTCGTTGAGCGAGGACGCGCTCATGCCCGTTCGATCCGGCACATCGGCCACAGGTCGCACCACTGCGGGCAGTCGCCGCCGAGCGGATCGTGGCGGACGTCGCCCTCGCGGATCCGGCCGGCGAGCGCAGTGGCCGTCGCCTTCGCCGAGTCGACCACCGCCCAGAACGGCTCCTCCTCGAGGTAGTCCGTCCCGACGTAGCCCGGAAGCGTCTCCTCCTCCACCGCCCGCACGAGCCCGCGCGCCTTCCGCGCCCCCGCGAGCGGCCGGTAGAGGCCGCCGAGCGGCTCGAGCCCGACGAGATCGCGCAGCACGAGCATGTAGAGGGGGATCTGGAGCCGCAGCTCGCGCTCGATCTCGCGCGCGGAGTGCGCGTGCTTGCCGGACTTGTAGTCCTGGACGATGCCGCGCGCGCCGAACGGGTCGACGTCGATCCGGTCGACCTTGCCCGAGAGCGCGAGGCCGGGGCCGAGCTCGAGGCCACGCTGCAGCTCGGGCGCGGCACGGTCGCTGCCGAACGAGACCTCGAACCGCCGCGGCACGAGCGACAGCTTCGACTCGCACTCCTCCTGCACCACGGCCTCGAGGTCGCGCCACAGCGACCGGTCGAGCTCGCGCGCCTGCATCTCGGTCAGCTCCATCCGCACGCCGGAGAGCGCCTCGTCGAGGCAGGCGCGCATCAGCCGTTTCGCGTCGTCGACGAGGGCCGGTTCGAGCTTCTCCACGCCGAGCTCGGAGGGGAT
Organism: Gaiellaceae bacterium; assembly: GCA_039583515.1. GTDB lineage: Bacteria > Actinomycetota > Thermoleophilia > Gaiellales > Gaiellaceae > Palsa-739. The sequence goes on along the minus strand of JAVKST010000064.1, from coordinate 9,701 downwards.
CCGGGAGAAGAAGCGGTGGAGGGCGGTGTGCGCGACGATGCCCCGCTGCAGGGCGTCGGGCTCGGCGTCGATCGTCTTCGGCTGGAGGTGCCGCTCGACGAACCACGCCGACGAGCAGTCCGCGAAGCGCTCGAGCTCGGTGACGCCGAACGACGTCCGGGAGCCGAGCTGCTGGAGGACGAGCGGGTGCGTGAGCCGCGTCGGCCGGCGGAACGCGTGCCGCGCGCGCTCCAGCCGCCGCGCCCAGCCGTTGGCGCGTGCCAGTCCGTCCGCGGTCGCCGGCTCCCGCGCCGCCAGCTCCGCGACCGCCCGCAGCCGCTCGCGCTCGGTCGGGGCGTCCTCCAGCTGCCACGTCAGCGCGGAGAGGGCGCGGCGGCGGGTCCATCGTTCGACGTCCTCCGGGTCGAACAACGCACGGACGTCGTCCCAGAACGGACTCGCCTCGCGCGGGCTGCCGTCGTCGTCGGCCGCCTGGCGCACGAGGTACAGACGCTGCGACGCACGGGTGCAGGCCGTGTAGAAGAGGTAGCGGTCCCGCGCCACGGGGTCCGGCTGGGCCAGCCGCGCGCCGCGCTCGTCGAGCCGCTGTCGCTCCTCGTCGACGAGGAACGGCGACGCGGAACCGCGCCGCGGCAGGCTTCCCTCCTCGAGCCCGAGGACGAAGACGACATCGAAGCGGCGCGTCCGTGCACGAAGAAGGTCGAGGACGGCGACCCGTCCGGGCGCGTCGGCCGCCTGCGGCCGGAGGGTCGCCCGCTCCACCGCCGCGAGGACGTCCTCGCGGGACAGCGAGCCGGAGAGGTCGCGCCACTGCTCGAGCTCCGTGAGGAGCCGGCGCAGGGCCTCGTACGTGCGCAGGTCGAGCCGGCTCGCCTCGCCGGCCGGCGGGCGGTCGAGGCCGTGGGCGCTCTGGAGCATTCGCGCTGCGAGCTCGCGCACGGCGACGACGGGGTCGGCGGCGGCGCGCAGCTCCGCGAGCGCAGGCAGCGGCCTCTCCCGCAGCCGCTCCGCCTCCTCGACGACGCGCTCCGGCGCCTGCACCGCACGGCCGCGCAGCCGGCCCTCGACGTAGTCGACGGACCGCCGCTCGAGCCCGGAGAAGGGCGAGCGGAGGAACGTGAACAGGTCGTTGCGCGTGCCGTCGCTCCAGGCGAAGCGCAGGAGCGAGACGAGGGCGTGGCCGAGCGGCGTCTGCTCGAGGCGGAGCTCGCCGTCGAGCGCATACGGGATGCCGAGCGTTCCGAGCACCGTCTCGAGCGGGGCGCGCAGCCGCTCGGAGGCGGGTACCACGAGCCCGATCCGCTCGGGTGCGGTCCCGCTGCGGACGAGCGCGAGCAGCTCCTCACCCACGAGCTCGAGCGTGCCGCGGCTTCCCGCGCCCTCGAAGAAGCGAATCGCCCCCTCCAGCGTCGGCGCCTCTCCCGGCTCGTCCTCGAACAGCGCCCGCTCGACGTGCGCGAGCGCGGGCGGCGCGATCAGGCCGTAGCGCGGCGGCAGCTCCTCGATCGCGCCACGAGCGAGCGCGCCGAGGTCCTCGGCGGTGCGCCGGAGCGAGGCGAACACGGGACGGGCCGGCTCGTACGGCAGCGACACGGTGACCTCGGCGCGCGCGGCGAGCGCCTCGAGCAGCGCCCACTCGGCGCCGGTCAGGTCCTCGAAGCCGTACGCGAAGACGGGCTCGCCGTGCCACGCGGCGAGATCGCAGCGCAGCCGCTCGACCGCCCGCCGGCGCAGGCTGCCCCGGTCCCAGCGTCCGAGGTGGTCGAGCGAGTCGCGGTACCCCTCGTAGAGCGCGCGGAGCTCGCCCTCGACGTCCTCCGGCGGGACGAGCCCGGACTCGAGCTCGCCGAGCGTCTGTTGCAGCGCGTCGGCGAAGCCGCCGTGACGAGCCGAGCCCGCGAGGCCGTCGAGTGCCGCCGCGGCGACGACCCGCCGGACGAGGATCGCCCGCTGCGCGCGCGGCAGGAGCGGCCGCGGGTCTGCGCAGCCTCCGGCGAGCCGCTCGAAGAGGTCGTCGAACGTGCCGATCGCGCCGCCGAGCAGCGCGCCACGGCGCGTCAGGAGCTCCCGCTCGACGCGGTCGACGTCCGCCCGGTTCGGCACGATAAGCAGCGGCTCCGGCCCCTCTGGGACGGAGAGCGCGTCGAGATAGCGGCCGAGCAGCAGCTCGACCTTGCCCGCGTTGGCGGGTCCCGCGATCAGGCGGAGCGGCACCCGCCTACGCTAGCGCGGAACGCCGACGGTCTCGACCCGCCTGGAGCCGCCGCTAGGAGGCGGTCATCGGCTTCGGCCGGCGCCCGCGGCGGGCCGCCGGCTGCCCCGGCGTCTTCGCCGCGCACTCGTCGCAGAGGTCGGCCTGCTTGGCGCCCCGACGCGCGTCGGAATACGTCAGGCGCATCACCGCGCCGCGTCCCTCCTCGACTTCCTTGCTGCAGTTGTCGCAGACGAGCACCGTCTTGCGGGCCACGTTTTCCTCCTTGTCAGATCCTCGTTCGGCGGAAAGCGTACCGGAATGCCGGTCGATCTACGCTGCCTCGCGTGCGCGCCGAATACGCCACGAGCGAAGCAGGCTGAGTGTCGCCTGCTCCTCCGGAGAAAGCTCGACATCACGCGCCTTCACGAGCCGTAAATGGCGCGGGCGAAAATCGTCGATCGTTCTTCCGTCCAGGTACTGCTCGACGACCGCCGGCGACACGTACGACGCGCGCACGACCGCGGGCGTATTTCCGAGATTCTCTGCGACCCGCCGCATGACCGCGGTGACCGACCGCTTCTGCTCGCGTGCCGTCTCGGGAAGGCCGTGCTGTTGCACTCCCTCGGCGAAATAGACCGCTGCGAGCAGCGTCCCGCCCCACGTCCGGAAGTCCTTGGCGCTGAACTCCTCGCCGAGGTAGATCTTGACGTAGTCGTTCAGCCGCTTGCTGGTCAGGTTGTAGAGGTCTCCCTCCCAGCGGTACTTGAACACCCGCGGGCCGCCCCGGACGCGGAGGAGCCCGCGGATCGCCGTCGCGAGCTCCTGGTCGACGAGCTCGGAACGCACGCGAATCCCGTGCTTCCCCGGGAACGAGAGCCGCATCCGCCGGCCCCTGATGTGTACGTGCCGGCGCAGGAGGGTCGTCACGCCGTAGGTGCCTTCGCGCGCGTACCGCTCGGAGCCGACGCGGAACCAGCCGAGCGAGATCAGCCGCAGCGCGATCGCCGAGACGCGCTCCCGGTCGAGCTCGTCGAGGTCGAAGTGCGCGGTCATCGCGGAACGCAGCCCCGGCAGGCGCTCGCCGAAGCGGACCAGGTTGTCGTACTTCGCCTGCTCCTGCGCGGCGCGGAAGTCCGGGTGGTAGAGGTACTGCTTCCGGCCGGCCTTGTCATGGCCCGTCGCCTGCAGCTTCGCGTTCGCGCGCGCAGAGATCCAGACGTCGGACCAGGCCGGGGGGATGGCGAGCGACTCGATGCGCACGAGGGCCCTCTCGTCGGAGATCCGGTCGCCGTTCCGGTCGAGATAGCGGAAGCGCCCCTTGCGCCCCACGCGCGTCCAACCGCCCCGCGGCCTGTTGGCGACTTCCGTCATGCCCGCGCATTCTCGACTGCACCGGCCGCCGGCAAACGGTCACTACGATCACGCGAATGCGCGACGAGCGGACAATCGTGGTCCTCGAGGGCGACCAGACGGGGCAGGAGCTGCTCGAGGAGAGCCTCCGCGTGCTCGCTGCGGACGTGGTCGGGATCGAGCTCGAGCTCCCACGCTTCGACCTCTCGCTCGAGACGCGCCGCGCCAGCGAGAACGGCGTCGTCCACCAGGCTGCGGCCGCGATTCGCGAGCATGGGCTTGCGCTCAAGGCGGCGACGATCACGCCGGAGACACGCGACGACGTCGGCTCGCCGAACCGGATCCTGCGCGAGGAGATCGGCGGCAGGGTGATCGTCCGCACCGGCCGCCGCATCCCAGGGGTCGCCCCGCTCGGCGGCGTCCACGCGCCGATCTCGATCGTCCGAATGGCCGTCGGGGACGCGTACGGAGCGAACGAGTGGCGCGAGGGCGAGGGCGACGACGAGGTCGCCTACCGCACGGAGCGGATCGAGCGCCGCATCTGTCACGCGGTCGCGGAGTTCGCCTTCCGGCAGGCCGAGCGCACAGGCGCGAAGGTCTTCGGGGGGCCGAAGTACACGGTCAGCCCGACGTACGAGGGCATGCTGAAGGAGGAGATGGACGCGGCCGCGGCGCGCCATCCCGAGGTGCCGTACGAGCCGCAGTTGATCGACGCGACGTTCGCGCTCCTGCTCTCATCCACCGGCGACCCGCTCGTGATCCCGGCGCTCAATCGCGACGGTGACATCCTGTCCGACCTCGTCCTGCCGCTGTTCGGCTCGATCGCGGGATCGGAGTCGCTGCTCGTCGCGTTCGAGGACGACTTCGAGCCGGCTGCGATCGTGGCCGAGGCCGCGCACGGGACGGCGCCGTCCCTGGAGGGAAAGAACGTGGCGAACCCGATGGCGATGATCCTCGCCGGCGCGGCCCTCCTCTCCCACGCCGGCGACGAGGGACAGCAGGCCGGCCGCGCGATCCGCGAGGCGTGCCTGGAGGCCGTGGCCCAGGGCGCGCGTACCGCCGACCTCGGCGGCCATCTCGGGACGAGCGAGTTCACCGACGAGGTGATCTCGCGGACGAGAGCGAAGCTCGAGGTCTGGGCCGGCCTCTAGATCGCGGACGCTTCGCGTCGAAGGACGCGCGAGCTGTCCGTCAGGCCGAGCGAGCGAAGCCGCAGGCTTCGCTCGCCGTCCACCACGTATCCCAGCCCCCCGCCCACACCTCGACGAAGAGCTCGGCGACCCGTGGGTCGAACTGCGTCCCGGCGCCGCGCTCGACCTCCGCGAGCGCCTGTTCGTGCGTCAGGGTGCAGCGGTAGGGACGCGGCGAGATCATGGCGTCGAAGGCGTCGGCCACCGCGAGGAGCCGAGCCTCGATCGGGATCGCGCGGCGGTGCAGCCCGGCGGGGTAGCCGCTGCCGTCCCAGCGCTCGTGGTGGAAGAGCACGTACGGGAGCGCGTGGCGGGCGTGCCGCAGCGGGATCACGAGCTTTGCCCCGGCGCTCGGATGACGGCGGATCTCCTGCTGCTCGTCGAGTGTCAGCGGCCCCGGCTTCCCGAGCACCTGCGGCCGCACCTGAACCTTGCCGACGTCGTGGAGCGGCGCCGCGAAGCGCAGCGACCGAATCCGCTCGCGATCCCAGCCCAGGCGAACCGCGATCGGCTCGGCGAGGGCGCCGACGCGTGCGCCGTGGCCGTACGTTCGGTCGCGCACCTCGAGAGCGCGGGAGATCGAGGCGAGCATGGGCGACGGATTCCCCGCCACCGGGCGGACTCCTACTTCCAGATTCCGCCGATCGGCGTCGCGGTGCGGGACTGGCCGAGCCGCGGCAGGCGCCACGCGTCCTCGATCGTCCGCAACAGGCCGTAATGGTCGGTCGGCCGGAGGAAGACAGAGCCCGGCCTGACCGCCGGCCCGAGCGCCAGCGCCTCGACGTGGCCGCCGCCGCCGGCGTCGCTGGTCCCCTCATCGAAGACGACGAACACGACCCCGCCTGCGAGCACCGGGGACCGGAGCAAGGGCGCGACGTGCGCCTCGAGCCACGCGTCGCCGGTCGCGACCGGGCAGTCGTGCATGTCGTCGCAGAGGTTCGGGACGAGGAGCGAGAAGTCCGGCAGCCGCCCCGCCGCCAGATCCCGCGCGAGCTGCGTGAACGGGACGACGCGGTCGCGGCGGCTGCGCGAGCCGGCCACGTCGGCGAAGTAGAGGAACGGGTCGTGCTTCTTCGCGTAGCGGCCCGCGTACGCGCCGGTGAAGCCGGCATGCGGCAGATCCTCGGCGTACGTCTTCCACGTCTTCCCGGCGGCCGCGAGAGTGTCGGCGAGGTTGCGGCCGTGGACGACGCAGCCCGTGCAGTCGCTCGTGATCCCGTGCGTCGAGCCGGAGACGAGGGCGAGGTAGTTCGGCAGGCTCGGGTGCGCGACGGCGTCGTAGCTCGCGAGCCGCGCGTACCTGCGGCCGAGCGCGCGGAACGTCTTCGCCGCCGGGTCGCTCGCGATCGCGCTCTCCTCGTGGTTCTCGAACACGACGACGACGACGTGCGTGAAGTCCGGCAGCAGGACGGACGGCGGCGCGGTGGTGGGCCTCGTCGCCGCCGACGGCTTCGCGCCGCCGCAGCCGGCGACGACCGCGACCGCGGCGAGGGCCGCGAGCGCACGCGTCACGAGGCGAGACGCCGCCGCAGGAGGTGCAATCCCGCGACCGCGAGGACGAGCGCGGCGACCACGGCCGCGGCGATCCCGATCCCGCGCTCGACGGCGGCGATCACCGCCGCGCCGAGATAGTAGGCGGCGAGCCCGACCGCGCACGCCCACGTGACCGCGCCGGCGACGTCCCAGAAGAGGAAGCGCCGGAGCGCCATGCGGCCGACGCCCGCCATCCAGCCGAGCGTCGCGCGCAGCACCGGGACGAAGCGTCCGAGGAAGACGGCACGCGAGCCGTGCCTCTCGAAGAACTCCTGCGAGCGTTCCGCGCCCATGCGGCTCACACGCTCGAACCACGCCCACCGGCCGAGCAGCTCCCGCCCGTACCGGCGCCCCACGACGTATGCGACGAGCGCGCCGAGGCTGGCGGCCGCGACGGCGAGGCCGATGATCGCCACGATGCTGCCGTGCCCCTGCGACGCGAGCGCTGCCGCCGCGATCAGGGCCGTCTCGCCGGGGATGAAGGGCAGCCCCACCACCTCGAGGAACACGACGCCGAACACGACCCACAGCCCGTAGCTGGCGATGAAGTGGGTCACGGGTCTCCGAGGCTGGCGCCGGGCACTCGAATAGGCTACGCCGCAGATGAGGGTCGGGATCCCGCGCGAGACGACGCAAGGCGAGCGCCGTGTCGCACTCGTCCCGGAGACGGCGGCGAAACTCGCCGCGGCGGGCTTCGAGATCGTGTGCGAGCCGAGCGCGGGCGCGACGGCCTCCTTCCCCGACGACGCCTACGCCGAGGCGGGCGCGACGCTCGGAGGCGCGTGGGACGCCGACGCCGTGGTGAAGGTGCGGAAGCCGTCGCCGGAGGAGCTTGCACGGCTGAAGGGCGGCCAGGTGCTGATCGGCTTCCTCGAGCCGCTCGCGGATCCCGCGGGCGTCGACGCGCTCGCCGCCCACGGCGTGACGGCGTTCGCGCTCGAGTCCGTCCCGCGCATCACGCGAGCGCAGGCGATGGACGCGCTGTCGTCGCAGGCGACCGTCGGCGGGTACAAGGCGGCGCTGCTGGCGGCCGAGCACCTGCCGCGCTTCTTCCCGATGCTCATGACGGCCGCGGGGACGGTTCCGCCGGCCAAGGTGCTCGTGATCGGCGCCGGCGTCGCGGGGCTGCAGGCGATCGCCACCGCGCGGCGGCTCGGTGCCGTGACGACGGGCTTCGACGTCCGTCCGGTCGTGCGCGAGCAGATCGAGAGCCTCGGCGCGAACTGGCTCGACCTCGGGGTCGCGGGCGCGGAGGCCGAGGGCGGCTACGCGCGCGAGCTGACGCCGGAGGAGATGCAGGCGCAGCAGCGGGCGCTCGAGGAGCGGATCGCGGACTTCGACGCCGTGATCACCACCGCCGCCGTGCCGGGACGCCCGGCGCCGAAGGTGATCCCGGCGACCGCGGTCGAGGCGATGCGCGCCGGCTCGGTCATCGTCGACCTGGCGGCGGAGAGCGGCGGCAACTGCGAGCTGACGGTCCCCGGGGAGGTCGTCGACCGCGTCGGCATCACGCTGGTCGGGCTCACGAACCTTCCGTCGACCATGCCGTACCACGCGTCGATGCTCTACTCGCGCAACATCCAGGCGCTGCTGCTGCACCTCGCACCGGAGGGGGAGCTCGCGCTCGACTGGTCGGACGAGATCACGACGGGCGCCTGCGTCGCCGGCAAGCAGGGGGTTGCGGCGTGAGCACCGCGATCGTATTCGGCCACGGGACGCAGCTGATGTTCGAGGTGACGATCCTCGTGCTCGCGATCTTCCTCGGCTTCGAGGTGATCTCGAAGGTGCCGACGCTGCTGCACACGCCGCTGATGTCGGGGACGAACGCGATCCACGGCGTCGTCATCGTGGCCGCGATGCTCGTGCTCGGCTCGGGGCACAAGGGCCCGTTCGCGTGGGCGGTCGGCTTCGTTGCGATCGTGCTCGCGTCCGCGAACGTCGTCGGCGGCTTCGTCGTCACCGACCGGATGCTCGAGATGTTCAAGAAGCGCGAGCCCTCGAAGCCGAAGGACGACCCCCCGCGCCCGCAGAGCGGCTCGTGAATTACACGAACACGAACCTCCTCTATCTCGTCTCGATCATCACGTTCGTCCTCGCTCTGCGCTACCTCTCGAACCCGGCGCACGCGCGGCGCGGCAACCAGATCGGCGCCGTCGGGATGCTGCTGGCGATCGTCGTCACGTGGGTGAAGGTCGGCGGGACGAGCTGGTGGGCGCTCGCGCTCGGGATGGCGATCGGCGGCGGCTTCGGGGCGTACGCGGCGCGGAAGGTGCGGATGACCGCGATGCCGCAGATGGTGGCGCTGTTCAACGGCGTCGGCGGCGGCGCGGCCGCGCTCGTCGCGCTCGCCGAGCTCCACCGGATCCTGCCGCAGCCGGGGCGCGCCTCGATCGACATCTCCGCCGCCATCGCGGTCTCGGGCCTGATCGGCGCGATCTCGTTCGCAGGCTCTATGGTCGCGTTCGGAAAGCTGCAGGAGCTGATCCAGGGCCGTCCGATCACGTATCCGGCTCAGAAGGTGGGCAACCTCGTCCTGCTCGCGGCGTGCGTGGGGCTCGCAGCGGCGATCGCGGCGGGACTCCAGCGCGAGTGGCTGCTCTGGGCGACGGTCTGCGGCGGCGCGCTCTTCGGCACCCTCTTCGTCCTGCCGATCGGCGGGGCCGACATGCCGGTCGTGATCTCGCTCCTCAACGCCTTCACGGGCCTCGCCGTGGCCGTGAGCGGCTTCGAGCTCGAGAACGACGTCCTGATCGTGAGCGGGATGCTCGTCGGCGCCTCCGGCACCCTGCTGACGCTGATGATGGGACGGGCGATGAACCGCTCGATCGCGAACGTCCTCTTCGGCGCCTTCGGCCAGGTCGTCGCGGCCGCACCCGCCGGGGACGGCGCCGCGGCGGGCGGCACGGTCCGCAGCGCGAGCGCCGAGGACGTGGCCGTCATGCTCGCGTATGCGCACAAGGTCGTCTTCGTCCCCGGCTACGGCCTCGCGGTCGCGCAGGCGCAGCACGACGTCCGCCAGCTCGCCGACCTGCTCGAGGCGAAGGGAATCGAGGTGACGTACGCGATCCACCCGGTCGCCGGCAGGATGCCCGGCCACATGAACGTCCTGCTCGCCGAGGCGAACGTCCCCTACCCGCAGCTGAAGGAGATGGACGAGGCGAATCCGGAGTTCTCGCGCACGGACGTCGCCGTCGTCGTCGGCGCGAACGACGTCGTCAATCCCGACGCGCGCGCCAACCAGGGCAGCCCGATCTACGGAATGCCCATCCTCGACGTCGACGGCGCGCAGACGGTCGTCGTGCTCAAGCGGTCGATGAACCCGGGCTTCGCCGGCATCGAGAACCCGCTCTTCTACAACCCGAAGACCGTGATGCTGTTCGGCGACGCGAAGGTATCCATCACGAAGCTCGTTCAGGACGTCAAGGCGCTCTGAC
>JAVKST010000063.1:0-15233 GCA_039583515.1 Gaiellaceae bacterium | reverse complement strand
CCGGTCGCGTCCTCCGGACATGCCGCGCAGCCGAAGCTCGCCCGCAGCTCCGCGAGCCACGGCTCGGTGGCGCCGCTCTTCGGGAGCAGGCCCTGCACGCGGCGTACGACGGCGCGCGCGTCGTCGTCGCTCGCCTCGGCGAGCAGCACCGCGAACTCGTCGCCGCCGATGCGGAAGGCGTCGTCGGGCCTGCGCAGCGCCTCGGTGAGCACCGACGCGAAGCGGACGAGGGCCGCGTCCCCGGCGGCGTGGCCATGCCGGTCGTTGAGCTGCTTGAAGGCGTCGACGTCCGCCACGATCAGCCCGAAGGACCGGCCGTACCGGGTTGCCCGCGCGACCTCGCCGTCGAGCCGCTCGACGAATGCGCGGCGGTTGAGCAGCCGCGTCAGCGGGTCGTGGTCGGCGAGGAAGCGGAGCGCGCCGAGATGTCGTCCCGAGACGAGGGCGGCCGCGGCGTCGTTCGCGAAGATGCGCAGGGCCTGCAGGCGCTCGTTCGAGGGCACGAGTCGGTCGGCCGGGTTGTCGACCCAGATGAGCCCGAGCAGTGCGGCGTGGCCGTCCCAGAGCGGCACGGCGAGCCAGTGCCGGTTCCACGCCCAGGGACCTCGGCCGTTGAGCTGCGACGGATAGACCTCGACGTCCGGATCGAGCCGCTCCCGTGCCTGCTCCTGCGTGAGGAGGTAGCAGCCCTCGCGGACGAGGGTGTCGTCGAGCAGGGGCTGCAGCCGATCCACCATGACTGGGTCGCGGCCCCGCAGCTCCTCGATGTCCCACCCCGCAGCCGCGTGCGGGACCAGGGCGCCGCCCGGCTCGACGAGCGCGACGCAGACGTTGCTGAACCCGAGCGCGTCCCTGATCCCCGAGCACACGCGCCGCAGGATCTCGTCGCTCGACGTCTCGCCCGTGATCCGCGACGAGACGGCGAGCAGCTCCTCGAGCGCGCGCTGGTGCCGCCGCGTCTCTGCCCCCTCCCGCGCGGCCTCGAGCGCGAGCGCAGCGTGGTCGCAGAACGCGGCGAGGACGTCGATGTCCTCGTCGGTGGGCCGGCGGCCGTGCACCGGCTCGTCGACGGAGACGATCCCGAGCAGGTTCCCCGACTGGTCTCGCATCGGCATGAAGAGCGCATCCTCGGGATCCCATGCCTCCGGATCGGCCGAGCGGGTCGCGGCGGGGACGTAACTGGGGCCGAGCTCGTCCCAGTCGACGGCGCCGCTGGGCACGACGTACGCCCCACGCCGCTCGAACCGCTCCGACAGGAGGATGGTCCAGTCGTCTCCCGGACGGACGTTCCCGAGCAGCGCCTCGCGCGCCTCGCCGTTCCCGTGGACGGCCGTGACCTCGAAGTCGTCCCAGGCCGGTCGGTAGAGGTTGAGCACCACGGTGCCGTAGCCGAGCGACTCGCCGATCGTGCGCGCGATCGCGTCGAGCAGCGCAGGGAGGTCCTCCCGCGTCCGTAGCAGGCGGGTGACCTCGACGAGGCCCCGCAGCGGTGAGATCGGATCGGTCACGACTGCTTCAGGCACTCATCGGCAGTCGCGACGCCCGAGGTGAGCGTTTCTCCGCCGCCGGTTGCGAGACGCGAGCCGCGAGGGCACCGGCGGCAGGGGCGGGCACCGTGACGCCGCCCCTGCCGGCAGGTCGTCTACTCCTCGCCGTCGCCGCGCGGTCCCCGCCCGCGACCGCCCCGGCCGCCGCGGCGATCGTCGCCGCGCCGTGGGCGCTCCTCCTCCGGGGGCCGCGGCGGAGCGTTCTTCGCCCGCTCGATCAGCTCCTCCGGCTGGACGAGCCCGCCGTTCTCGTGCTTCGCGACGAGCTTGAGGCCGATCCGGCCGCGCGCCTTGTCCACCTCCTGCACGATCACGTCGACGACGTCGCCGCGCGACATCACGTCCTCGATGTGCGCGACACGGCCGGGCCCGACGTTGGAGACGTGCAGCAGCCCGTCGGTGCCCTTCTTCAGCTCGACGAACGCGCCGAACTGCGTCGTCTTCACGACCTTGCCGGTATAGGTGTCCCCCACCTCCGGCTCGCGCGTGAGCGCGTTGATCGCGGCGATCGCGGCGTCGGCCTTCTCCCCGTCGGTCGCGTAGATGAGGATCGTGCCGTCCTCCTCGATGTCGATCTGCACCTCGTAGTCCGCCTCGAGGCCGCGGATCGTCTCGCCGCCCTTGCCGATCACCATCCCGATCTTCTCTTGGTCGATCTTGATCGTGCTGATCCGCGGCGCGTTCGCCGCCAGCTCGGAGCGCGACTCGGGGATGACCGCGAGCATCTTCTCGAGGATCTCGTCGCGCGCCCGCCGTGCCTGGTCGAGGGCGTCCCGCATGATCTGCTGCGTGACGCCGGTGATCTTGATGTCCATCTGCAGCGCGGTGATCCCGTTCGGAGAGCCGGCGACCTTGAAGTCCATGTCGCCCAGGTGGTCCTCCGCGCCCTGGATGTCGGTCAGGATCGTGTAGTCGTCGCCTTCCTTGACGAGGCCCATCGCGATGCCGGAGACCGGTGCCTTGATCGGCACGCCGGCGTCCATCAGCGAGAGCGTCGAGCCGCAGACGGAGCCCATCGACGAGGAGCCGTTCGACTCGAGCGTCTCGGAGACGATGCGGATCGTGTACGGGAAGTCCTCCGGCCCCGGGATGACCGCCTCGAGCGCCCGCTGCGCGAGCGCGCCGTGGCCGATGTCGCGGCGCTTGGGGCCGCGCATGAACCCGGTCTCCCCCACCGAGAACGGCGGGAAGTTGTAGTGGTGCATGTAGCGCCGCTCCTCCTCGAGGGAGAGGTCGTCGATCCGCTGCCCCTCCTTCGCCGTCCCCAGCGTCAACGAGGAGAGGATCTGCGTCTGGCCGCGCTGGAACAGGCCGGAGCCGTGCGCGCGCGGGTTGACGCCGACCTCGATCTCGATCGGCCGGATCTCCTCGGTGCTGCGCCCGTCGGGCCGCCGCTTCTCGACGGCGATCTTCTGGCGCACCATGTCCTTGTAGATCGACTCGCACACCTTCTTGACGTACGTCTTCGTCTGGGAGTCCTTGACCGCGGGCTGCCCGTCGGCGGCTTCGGCCTCGTTGGGTGCGGCGCCGACGGGGAACGGCAGCTCGACCTCCTCGACGATCCGGTCGAAGAGGAGCTGGCGCTTCGCCGACTTCAGCGCCTTCGAGTCCTGCTCGGCGTCGGTGAGGGCCTTGAGCTCGCTGCCGAACTGCTCGCGCACCGGCCCTTCGACCGCGAGCGAGCGCTGCTTCTCGAGCAGCATCGCGAGCGCCGACCGAACCTGCGTCTGCCGGACGATGTCGTCGTCGGTCGAGTCCATCGTGATCGGCGGAGAGTGCTCGGCGACGAGCTCCTCGACGTAGGCGCTCGACTCGCGGATCCCGACCTGCTGGATGCGCTCCCAGATCGCGTGGCCGTGGTCGCGCTCGAGCTCCTCGAGGAGCTCGAGGTCGAGCCACTTCGGCTTGCCTGCCTGGCGACGCAGCTCCTCCTGCGCGTCGCACAGCTTCGCGATCTCGCGGTGGGCGAGCTCGAGCGCGTCGAGGATCGTGTCCTCGGGAATTTCGTTCCCGCCCGCCTCCACCATCGTCAGCGCCTCCCTGGTGCCCACGACGATCAGGTCGAGCTCGGACTCGTCCTCGCTCTCGCGCAGGGTCGGGTTGACGGCGAGCTGGCCGTCGATCAGCCCGACCCGCACGGCCCCGACCGGGCCGAGGAAGGGCAGCGGCGAGAGCATCAGCGCGGCGGAGGCGCCGTTGATGCAGAGGATGTCGTGCGCCGTGACCATGTCCGCGCTGAGGACGGTGCAGATGACCTGCACCTCGTTGCGGAAGCCCTTCGGCCAGAGCGGCCGGATCGGGCGGTCGATCATCCGCGCGGTCAGGATGGCCCGCTCGGTCGGCCGGCCCTCACGCTTGAAGAAGCCGCCCGGGATCTTCCCGGCGGCGTACATCCGCTCCTCCACGTCCACGGTGAGCGGGAAGAAGTCGGCGCCCTCGCGCGCCTCGGCGCGGCCCTGGGCGGTGGCGAGCACCATCGTGTCGCCGGCGCGGACGAGAACGGCTCCGTCCGCCTGCTTCGCGAGCTTGCCGGACTCGAAGCTGATCTCCTGGTTCCCGATCCGGACGGAGACCTGCGCCAGGCGCTCGGTCGCGATACTCATTCGATTGTCCTCCACTCTTCTCGTAGAGAGTGGGAGTTGAGTCAGCGCCTCCCCGGGGGGCGCTCGCTCAACTTCCACTCTCCGTGTTCTCTGGAGCTAGCGGCGTAGGCCGAGCTCCTTGATGAGGGCGCGGTAGCCCTCGAGGTCGTTCTTCTGCAGGTAGTTGAGGAAGCGGCGGCGGCGGCCTACGAGCTTGAGCAGCCCGCGTCGCGAGTAGTGGTCGTGCTTGTGCGTCCGCAGATGCTCCGTCAGCTCGTTGATCCGCTGCGTGAGCATCGCGATCTGCACCTGCGGCGACCCCGTGTCGGTCGCGCTGCGGCCGTGCTTCCCGATGATCTCCTGCTTCGCGTCCTTGGTCAGAGCCAACAGTCGCTCCTCTCTCTTCGCCTCCCGAGGTCCCGCCCGCGGCGCCAAGGAACGTGCACGAGCCGGGCCCGGGTCGCGTGTAGGGTAGCGGAAACCCGCTTACGGAGCGCGGTTTCGGCTCAGCCGGGTCTCGAGGCGGCCCGGGCGCGCTCGACGTCGGCGCCGATCACCGCGACGAGCTGCTCGAGCGACTCGAACCGTGCCTGCTCGCGGAGCCCGCTCCAGATCTCGACGACGAGCCGCTGTCCGTAGAGGTCGCCGTCGAAGTCGAGCAGGTGCGCCTCCACGCGCCGCTCGACCCCGTCGAAATGCGGGTTCGTGCCGATCGAGACCGCGGCGCGTCTCCCGTTCGTCCAGCCCGCGTAGACGCCGTCGGGCGGGACGAGCAGGGCGCTCGGAACCTCGAGGTTGGCGGTCGGGAAGCCGAGCTCGCGCCCGCGCCCGTCGCCGCGCACGACCACGCCCTCGACCTCCGCCGGCCGGCCGAGCAGGTGCGCGGCCTGCTCCAGCTCGCCCGCGTGCAGGAGGTGCCGGACGTGGCTCGAGGAGATGCTCTCGATGAGCGGCACGCGACGGACGTCCAGGCCGAGCCGCTGCAGCAGGTCGAGGTCGCCTTCGCGACCACGGCCGAAGCGGAACGTCGCGCCTGCCGCGACGACCTCCACGCCGATCGACCGGAGCATTCCCTCCGCGAACTGCTCGGCGCCCAGCCTGGCGAGGCGTTCGTCGAAGGCGAGGACGAGCACGTCCTCGACGCCCGCCGCCTCGAACAGCTCGAGCCGCCGCTCGAGCGTCGTCAGCAGCTCGACGCCGTCGCCGAGGACCGCGCGCGGGTGCGGGTCGAACGTCACGACCGCCGTCCGCAGCCCGGCGTCGCGCACAGCCTCGAGGACGCGCAGATGCCCCCGGTGGACGCCGTCGAACGTGCCGACGGCCGCAGCGCGGCGGGCAGGCTCCAGCTGCGCAGGGTCCCCCGCGACGATCATCCGGCCGTCCGCCCAACGCGGGCGAGAACGTCGTCCTCGGGCAGGAGCCGCTCGGGTGTGAACGCGTCGGGCGCGAATGCGTCGACGACCGAGAACGGCCCGACGTCCGTCCTGCGGAGCGTGACGCAGTGACCGCCGAGCGCGTCGGCAATCGAGCGGATGTACGTGCCCGAGCTCACGAGCAGGTCGAGCGTCACGTGCCCGTCGGTATACGCGATGACATCGAGTGCGCGCACCGTCGAGCGCCGCAGCGGCATCTCCACCTCGACGCCGCGCCGGGCCAGCCGGTAGGCGCGCTCGCCGCCGATCTTCACCGCCGAGGCGGCGGGGATCGGCAGCTCGATCTCGCCGCGGAGGCGCGCGAGCCGTACCTCGAGCTCCGGCTCCGGCAGCGCGTCCTGGCGCGCGACGATCTTCCCCTCCGGATCGCCGGTCGACGTGCGTGCGCCGAGGTCGATCTCGGTGCGGTAGCGCTTGTCCAGGCCGACGAGCCACGGGGTGAGCTTAGTTGCCCTCCCGGACAACAGCAACAGCAACCCGCTCGCGAAGGGGTCGAGCGTGCCGGCGTGCCCGGTCCGCGCTCCCGTCAGGCGCCGGATCTGCGAGACGACGGCGAAGGACGAGGGGCCGCTCGGTTTGTCGACGAGCGCGACCCCTGCGGGCTCAAGCGCGCGCGGCGGCACGTTGCTCGAGAAAGCCGGCGCGGATCCCGTCGACGATCTCCCCGAGCGGGGCGTCGCTCGAGAAGCCCGCAGCCTGACGGTGGCCGCCGCCGCCGAAGCGGCGGGCGATCGCGGACACGTCCAGCTCGTCGATCGACGCTCGCAGCGAGACGCGGTGCACCGGCCCGTCGTCGCGTGGAGGCTCGCGGATGAGCACCGCGAGCTCGGCGCCCTCGACCGCGCGCAGCGAGTCGATCAGCCCCTCGGCGTACGGCTCGGAGGCTCCGACCGCGGCGAAGTCGCCGCGCAGCAGGTGCGAGATGACGACGCGACCGCCCTCGAGCACCTCGGCGCGCTCGAGCACCCGGGCGAGCAGCTTGAGCTTCGCGAACTCGACCGACTCGTAGAACTGCTGGAAGACCGCGTGGATGTCGGCACCGGCCTCGACGAGCTCCGCCGCCAGGCGGAGCGCCTTCGGCGTGGTGTTCGCGTACTGGAAGCGGCCCGTGTCGGTCACGAGCGCGATGTAGAGCGGCTCCGCCAGGTCGGGGGTCAACTCGACCCCGAGCTCGCGGATCACGTCGCGGAGCACCTCGGCCGTCGAGGAGGCGCCGGGCACGATCAGGTTGACGTCCCCGAAGCGCGTGTTGTCGTGGTGGTGGTCGACGTCGAGGACGAGCGGCGCACGCTCGGCCGCGCCGGCCTCGCCGATCCGCTCCTCCTTCGCGCAGTCGACGGCGAGCAGCACGCGTTCGGCTGCGTCGGCCGGCGGCTCGCGCAGAAGGCCGTCGAGCGGCATGAAGGCGTACTCGCGCGGCAGCGGCGCGTCGCCGGCGAGGTACATCACGGCGTCCTTGCCCACCTGGCGGAGCGCCAGCGTGGCGGCGAGGAGCGACCCGAGCGCGTCACCGTCCGGGTTCTCGTGTGTGACGACGAGGAAGCGGTCGTGGCGCCTGAGGGCGTCTGCGATCGCCTCGAGATCAGCTCTCGTGTCGGTCATCGTCGTCGTCCGGCGCCAGCTCGTCGATGAGCCGGCTCATGCGCACGCCCCGCTCGACCGACGGATCGTACTCGAACGTCAGCTGGGGGGTGCGCTTCATTCTCAGCTCGCGCGCGAGGCGGGACTGGAGGAGGCCGTGTGCCGCCGCGAGCGCGAGCAGGCTGGCGCGGCGCTTGCGGCTCGATCCGAGGACGCTCACGTAGACCGTGGCGTGGCGGAGGTCGGATGTCGTGACGACCCCCGTCACGGTGACGAGACCGATACGAGGGTCCTTGAGCTCGGGCACCGCCTCCGCGAGCACCTGGCGGACGGACTCGTTCACGCGGCGCATGCGCTCGCTCATGCGGCCCATTGAACCGGCTGCAGCACGTCTCCGCGCTCACTCCTCGGGATCGACGAGCAGCCGCTCGACGAGCGCGACCTCCCAGTCCTGCGCGCGCAGCCACCGCTCCGCCTCGTCGAGCAGCCGTTCGACCTCCCGGTGCTCCCGCGCGACGCACGCGGCCGTTATCCGCGCCCGCTGCCAGACGTCGTGATGGTCGACCTCGGCGACCGCCGCGCCCACGCGGTTCTGCAGCTGCGCCTTCGCCAAGCGCAGCTGCTGCCGCTTCTCCTTCAGCGAGTGCGCCTCCGGGAAGTGCAGCTCGCACGTGAGGACGCCGACCCAGCCGCTCGGCACGGCGTGCCCCCAGCTATGCGGCCGGCTCGTCGAGCGACGTCCGCTCGACCTCGCGCGTCTCGAACGCCTCGAGGACGTCGCCGACCTTGACGTCGTCGAAGTTTGCGAGGTGGATGCCGCACTCGAAGCCCTCGGCGACCTCCCGGGCGTCGTCCTGGAAGCGCTTGAGCGAGTCGATCGTGGTCGTGTAGACGACCGTGCCGTCGCGCACGACCCGGGCCTGCGCACCGCGGCGGACGACGCCGCTCGTGACCATGCAGCCGGCGATCGTGCCGACGCGCGAGGCGCGGAACGTCTCGCGAACCTCCGCCTCGCCGAGCGCCTCCTCCGTCGTGACGGAGGCCAGCATGCCGACGAGCGCCTGCTCGATGTCCTCGGTCAGCTTGTAGATCACGTCGTAGGTGCGGATCTCGACGCCCTCGCGCTCGCCGAGGCCCCGGGTCTCGGCGTTCGGGCGGACGTTGAAGCCGATGACCATCCCGCTGGAAGCCGACGCGAGCATCACGTCGTTGTCGGTGATGCCGCCGACCGCCTGATGGATGACGTTGACGCGCACCTCCGGGTGCTCGATCTTCCCGAGCTCGCCGGCGATCGCCTCGACCGAGCCCTGCACGTCGCCCTTGATCACGAGGTTGAGGTCCTTGACCTCGCCCGCCTGCATCGCCTCGTAGAGGCTCTCGAGCGAGACGCCGCCGGACGGGCGCACCTGCGCCAGCTGCTCGCGGCGCAGCCGCTCCGCCCGCTTCTGCGCGAGGTCGCGCGCGACCCGCTCGTTCTCGACGACGCGCGCGAGCTCTCCCGCGGGCGGCGGCGAGTCGAAGCCGAGGATCTCCACCGGCTCGCCCGGCTTGGCCTCCTTGAGCTTCTCGCCCTTGTAGTTGAAGAGCGCCCGGACGCGGCCCCACGCGTCGCCGGCGGCGATCGGGTCGCCAACCTTGAGCGTGCCGCGCTGAACGAGCATCGTCGCCACCGGGCCGCGGCCGATGTCGAGACGCGACTCGATGATCGGCCCGGAGGCCTCCGTCGCCGGGTTCGCGCGCAGGTCGAGCTCGGCGTCCGCGACGAGCAGGATCCGCTCGAGCAGGTCGTCCAGCCCCGTCTGCTGCTTCGCCGAGACGCGCCCGATCTGCGTGTCGCCGCCCCACTCCTCCGGCTGCAGCCCCTGCGCCGCGAGGTCGGCGAGGACGCGGTCCGGATTCGCGCCCGCCAGGTCGACCTTGTTCACCGCGACGACGATCGGAACCTCGGCCGCGCGGGCGTGCGCGATCGACTCGAGCGTCTGCGGCATCACCGAGTCGTCCGCGGCGACGACGAGGACGGCGATGTCGGTCACCTTCGCGCCGCGGGCACGCATCGCGGTGAACGCCTCGTGGCCCGGCGTGTCGAGGAAGGTCACGCGCCGTCCGTCGACGGCGACCTGGTAGGCGCCGATGTGCTGCGTGATCCCGCCGGCCTCGGTCTCGACGACCTTGGCGTTGCGGATCGCGTCGAGCAGGGTCGTCTTGCCGTGGTCGACGTGGCCCATGATCGTCACGACCGGCGGCCGCGGCTGCAGCGCCTCCTCCGGGTCGTCGAACGACTCGGGCTCCTCCTCGTCGTCGGCGGCGTGCTTGATCGTCACCTTGCGGTCGACCTCGGCCGCGATCAGCTCGACCTCCTCGTCCGACAGGGACTGCGTCGCCGTCCTCGCCTGGCCGAGGCCCATCAGGATCTTGATGATGTTCGGCATCGGGACGCCCAGCGCCTGCGAGAGGTCTCGCACGCTGACGCCCGACTCGACGGAGACGGGGCCGGTCGGCGGCGCAGCGGGCTGTGCCGGACGCTCGCGGCGCGGCGCGTCCTGGCCGCGGGCCTGCCGCTGGTTCGGGCGCGCGGCCTGGTTGTCGATCACGACGCGGCGCCTGCGGCCCCCCTGGCCGCCGCCGCGTGGCCGCAGCGGCCGGTTCGGTCTGTTGTCTCCGTTAGCCATCGTCCCCTCCAGTGTAGAGACGCCGCAGCGCCGACTCGACCCGCACCGGCTGCCGCAGGACGCGCGCGAAGCCGCCTCGCCCGGCGGCGCGTTCGAAGCAGTCGACCCGCCGGCACGTGTAGGCGCCGCGTCCCGGCTCGGTCCGGCCGTGGACGAGCCGGCCGTCGCGAACGGCGAACCGCAGTAGCTCGCCCTGCGGCGCGCGCCGGCCGCAGCCCGCGCAGCGCCGCGTGGGCACAGCCGTTACGCCTCCTCGGCCGGCTCGATCGGGATGCCGGCGGGCACTTCCTCGGGCCCGGCCACCTCGGCCTCGGGAGAGACCGGAGGCTCGTCGGGATCGCTCTCGGCCGGCTCCGCCACCGGCGGCGTGGAGTCCGGGATCGCGTCCTCGAGCTCGACAGCGGCTTCGGCTTCCACCGCCTCGCCCGCGATCTCTTCCGCCGGCGGCCCGACGACGTAGTCGGTGCCGGTGCCCTCGAGCGCCTGGTGCGCGGGGACGCCGCAGAAGCGGGAGCCCGGCAGCGCGGCGTTCGGGCAGCGCTTGCCGTTCGCCAGCACCGCGGCGCAGCGCCCCGAGAAATCCTCGCCGCCCTCTCCTTCGCCGCCGCCGAAGGCCGCCTCGGCCTCGGCCTGCGCGAACTCGGTGTCGCTCTGGATGTCGACCTTCCAGCCGGTGAGACGCGCGGCGAGGCGGGCGTTCATGCCCTCCTTGCCGATCGCGAGCGCGAGCTGGTCGTCGGGCACGACGACCGTCGCCTCGCGCGCCTCGTCGTCCAGGTACACCTCGCGCACGCGCGCCGGGGAAAGCGCCTTTGCGACGAAGCGGGCTGGCTCCGGGTTCCAGGGGATGATGTCGATCTTCTCGCCGCGCAGCTCGGAGACGACCATGCGCACGCGCGAGCCGCGCGGCCCGACGCAGGCACCGACGGGGTCGACCCCCTGGGCGTGGGACTCGACCGCGATCTTCGAGCGGTAGCCCGGCTCGCGGGCTACGCCGCGGATCTCGACCAGCCCGTCGGCGATCTCCGGCACCTCGAGCTCGAACAGCGTCTTGATCAGCTCCGGGTCGCGCCGGGAGAGGATCACCTGCGGGCCCTTCGTCCCGGAGCGCACCTCGGTGATCACCGCCTTGATCCGCGAGCCCTGCTCGTAGCGCTCCCCGTCGACCTGCTCGGAGCGCGGCAGCAGCGCCTCGACCTTGCCGAGGTCGACGAGGACGTTGTTGCGGTCGCCGGCCTGTTGGACGATGCCGGTGACGACCTCGCTCACGCGGTCGATGTACTCGTCGTACATCATCCGCCGCTCCTCCTCGCGGATCCGCTGCAGGATCACCTGCTTCGCCGTCTGGGCGGCGATGCGGCCGAAGCCCTCGGGCGTCACGTCCTCGCGCTTGACGTCGTCCTCGGGCACGTCCGACCAGTCGATGTCGAGGTCGTCGTCGGTGATGAGGGTGTGCTGGCGCTCGCCCGTCTCCTCCTCGAGCCGCTCGAGCTCCTCGAGCTTGCGCTCGCGCGCCTCCTCGAGCAGCTGCGTCTCGACGTCTGGCGGAAGCTCCACCGAGTAGACGCGGAACTCGCCGTCGTCGTGCATCTCGACGGTCGCGTGCCGGGAGGCGCCCGGCGTCTTCTTGTAGGCGGCGAGCAGGGCGTCCTCGAGCGCGGCGACGAGCGCGCCCTCCTCGATCCCCTTGTCGCGTTCGATCTCGCGGACCGCCTCGATGATCTCCTGGCTCATGTCAACGCCCCTTCGTCGATCAGGTTGGCCCGCACGATCTCGTCGTACGGGATCTCGGTCTCGGTCTCGTCGAACGCCAGCCGGACGCTCTGCGCGTCGGCGGCGAGTACCTTGCCGCGAAGTCGCTTCTCGGGAGTGCGGAGCTTCACGCGGCGGCCGACGGCGCCCGCGAAGTGCTCGGGCCGGCGCAGCGGGCGCTCGATCCCGGGCGAGGAGACGTCCACTGCGTACTCGCGGTTGTAGTCGCGAAGCAGATCGGTGACGCGGGCGCAGAGCGCGTGGTCGACGCCGTCCGGATGGTCCACGTAGACGCAGAAGTGGTCGCGCGACTGCAGCTCGACGGCGAGCACGTCGACGCCGGGCAGGTCGCGCCCGACCCGCTCCGCGATCTCCTCCCGCAGCTGGCGCTCTCGCTCGTATGTCGTCGGCATCTCGTGTCCCCGTCACAAAAAATGGGCCCGCAGGCCCATTTCTCCGAACCGGTGAAATGTGGTGCCGGGAGTGTAGCACCGGCCGGTCTCAGTCGCGGGTGGCGACATGGCTGTCGACGCGGACGAGGCGCCCGGCGCGGACGAGCTCGTCCACCAAGCCGTCGTGCCAGTACCAGCGCCAGGAGAACCAGCGCGCCAGCTCGCGCTCCGGCGCGACGACGGCTGCGCGGACGCCGGCGCAGAGGAGGTCGCCGAGCGCTTGCCGCGGGTCGCTCGCGCCGCTCGGGTCCGGGTGAGCCTGGTCCCAGCGGGCGAGGAGGCTCGTGTGCCGATGCGGCTCCTCGTAGACGATCGACCGCGCCACGACCGCGCCGCAGCGCTCGAGCGGCGAGCGTAGGCTCTTCAGCTCTTTCGGCGTCAGCGCCAGCTCTGTCTGGAGGTCCTCGAGCTCGGACGGTCCGGCGTCCGCCAGGTGTCGCAGCAGCGCCGCCCAGCCCTCGTCCGCTGCTTCCATCCGCACGAGCTCGGCCCGGCAGATCGGGTCGAGCAGCTCCGCGACCTCGTCCGTCACGAGGATGCTCTTGCCGCGGTGGATCGCCAGGATGAGGTGGCCGCGGGCGCCGAGCAGGCCGAACCATGGGAACTTCGTCGCGGGCCACTGACCGAAGCCCGGGCTCCCGCGCGCGTACGGCTCCTCGTGGCACGCCTCGAACAGGCTGGGCAGCGCCGAGTCGGCGGTGCGGGTGAGGACGCCGCGGTCGCAGAGGAACTCGTCTGCCTCGTCGAGCGTCTCCAGGGCACTGTCCGGAGTGAGACGGCACTCGCGTGCGCGCCGCTGCTCGAGCTCCGCGAGCGTCGTCATGCGTCGAGCACGATGGTCACAGGCCCGTCGTTCACGAGCTCGACCGCCATCTTCGCGCCGAACACGCCGGTCTCGACGGGCACTCCGAGAGCGTCCAGCTCCGTGCAGAGGCGTTTGTAGACGGGCTCGGCCTGCTCGGGCGCCGCGGCGCCGGCAAAGCTCGGCCGGTTCCCCTTGGCGGTGTCGGCGATGAGCGTGAACTGCGAGACGACGAGCACCGCGCCGCCGACGTCCGTGACGGAGCGGTCGAAGCGGCCCGCCTCGTCGGGGAAGATCCGAAGCCGCGCCACCTTGCCGGCGAGGCGCGCGGCCTGCGCCTCCTCATCGCCGTGTGCCACGCCGAGCAGGACGCACAGACCGGGCCCGATCGCTCCGCCGGGCGTCACGTGCGCCCGAGAGACGCGCTGCACGACCGCTCTCACGCGGCCGACGCTAGTCGAGGTCGAGGATGCGGGCCCGGTACTGCTCGAAGCCGGGACGCAGCGAGCTCGCGAGCTTGTAGTGGCCGTTCGCCTCGGCCTCACGCCCCTGCTTCTCGAGGCAGCGCCCGAGCGCGTAGTGTGCGTAGTCGTTGACCGGCGAGAGCTCCAGCACCTTGCGGAACTCCGCTTCCGCCTCGCTCCAGCGCCGGATGCGGAAGTACGCGATGCCGAGCGCCTCGCGGATCGACGCCTGATCCGGCTCGCGCCGCTTCGCCTTCTCGAGCGAGACCGTGGCCTGTGCGGCCATGCCGTCCCGCAGATGCCGGCGTCCGCGCTGGAAGAGGCTGTACGTCGACTCGCTCATGCCCCCGCTTTTCCCAGTGAAGCGGACCCGTCAACCGGCGCGGCGGGCGGCAGCAGGGACCGGGGCGAGAGGAGCCCGAGCACGCGCTCGCGCCGGGTCAGCGTGCGGCGAAGCTCCCGCACCAGCGCCCGGAGCTCGCGCCGTGCCTGCTGGGCCGCCGCGGCGGCCCGCGCGGGCGGCGCGAAGCGGGCCTCGACCGCGGCCGCGACGAAGGGCCCCGGATCGGGCCCGATCGCGTGGCGCGTCAGCTCCCCCAGCTCCTGCAGCGTCGCACCGCGCGCGTCGGCGAGGCCCTGGTCGACGAGGAAGGCGGCAAGCTCGGCGCGGCATGCGAGGGCCACACGGCGCGGGTCGTCCGCGCTGCGGCGGACGAGCCGCACGGCGGCCTTCGCCGCCGAAAGCGCGCCGACAGCGGCGGCGAGGACGACGAGCACGAGCAGCCAGGCCGGCAAGCCGCCACCGCCACGCGACGCGTCGGCTCGAATCCGCCCGAGGTGGTTGGCAGGCGGAGGCGCCTGCGCTGCGCCGCCGCTGGCGCCGGAGGGTCCGGCGTTCGCGCGCGGCGGGACGCCGGGTGGAGACGCCGGACTCGCTCCCACGCCGCCCCCCGCGGGGCGCGTCGCGCCGCCGGTCGGCGGCGTCGGGTCGAAGGGGAGCCAGCCGTAGCCCTTGAACCAGACCTCGACCCACGCGTGCGCGTCGTGATCCGTCACGAGCCATGCGTGCCGACCCGGGTCGTACGTCCCGCCGGCGAAGCCGACCGCGACGCGGGCGGGGATGCCCAGGTAGCGGAGCATGAGCGCCATCGCGCCCGCGAAGTACTGGCAGTACCCCGCGTGCGTCTGCGCCACGAAGCCGACGAGCGCCGGGCTCACGACGCGCGGGTGGTCGGAGTACCGGAAGCCGCCGCTCTGCAGGAACCACCGCTCGAGGTCGGCGACCGCGTCGTACGGCCCCCGCGCCGCTCCCGCGACGCGTTCGGCGAGCCGCGCGAGCGGGAGATACGGGTCGAGCGCCGGATGGAGCTCCTCGAGCGCTGCGAGCTTCTCCTGCCGGTCCGGCACGCCGAAGGTCGGCGCGCTCGTCCCCTCGCCGACCATCAGCAGCCCCTGCGCCGCCAGTGCGGCCGGATAGTCCGGCACGGAGCGCCGCAGCGACGCGGCCGTCAGGCGCGGCGAATAGCTCCAGACGGTGTAGCGGAAGTCCGGCGTCAGCCCCGAACCGAGGAGCGCGAAGTCTGCCGTCGGCCGCACGAGCGGCGCGTCGGCGGCCGCGAACCGGACGGGGACGCTGTCTCCGACGAGCCGCGTCCCGTCGAGGTGCGCCACGGTCACGACCTCGCGCGTCTCGTTCCGCGGCAGCAGAGCGGCGGCGGGCTCGAGCGAGTCGACGGGACGCTCCGGCCCGATCCGCCAGGCGTCGCCGAGGAAGTCGTCGAGCACTGCGGCGCGGAGATAGCGCGGAGTTCGCGACGACTGCACCTGGAGGACGACGGTCGGGCGCCGCGGCCAGGCGAGGCCGCCGTACTGTGCGTTCCAGACGAACCCGACGCTCACCGAGCCGCTCGCGCCGGTCGAGTTCCACCCCTCCCACGAGACGAGCGGCCGG
>JAVKST010000062.1:0-15609 GCA_039583515.1 Gaiellaceae bacterium | reverse complement strand
CTAACGGATTCCATCGCCAGTCCCGGCAACGGATCGTCGCGCTTGCAGGGAAAAGTATGGGCGGTACTGGGCTCGAACCAGTGACCCCCAGCTTGTCGAACTCGTCCGTCGCGTCTGCGGCCAACGCCGTTCCTCTGCGAAACATGCCACTGAGCAGGGGTTTCTTCTAGCTCGAAGAGCCGCTGACCTGCGGCTAAATGCGCCGTTCTGCGCACCTCCTGTGGGATGTATGTGGGATGCGAGTGTTGCACGTTTCGAAAACGGGCAACTCCGCCCGCACCTCTGGTGCATATGCGTCTCCGCTTCTCTGCCGTTCGCCGGAGGAGCGAGATGCTGAGCGTGGCGAAGCTGACGCTCGGGCAGGAGGCCTACTACGAGCGCCAGGTCGCCGGCGGCCTCGACGACTACTACGCCGGACGCGGCGAGTCGCCCGGACTCTGGGCAGGATTTGAGGCGGAGCGCCTCGGTCTTGTCGGCGTCGTCGGCGACGGCGACCTCGGAACGCTCCTGCGCGGCGTCAACCCCGCCGACGAGTCGCCGCTTCGCTCGCCGGTGCGGGAACGGACGATCACCGTCCGCACGCTCGACGTCGACAATGGCGAGTGGCGGGAGGAGGCAAAGCGGCTCGCGCCGGTCTCCGGCTTCGACCTCGTCTTCTCGTGCCCCAAGAGCATCAGCCTTCTGCACGCGCTCACGGACGACGAGCGGGTGCGGCATGAGATCAGCCATGCGCACGAGGCTTCCTGGCAGGCGGCGCTCGGGTACCTCGAGCGGGAGGCGTGCGTCGTCCGCCGCGGACACGGCGGCACGACCCGCGAGCACGGATCCGGCTTCGTCGCGGCGGCATTCCTGCACCGCACCTCCCGCGCGCAGGACCCGCATCTGCACACCCACGTGATCGTCGCCAACATGGCCCGGACCGGCGACGGCGAGTGGCGAGCGCTCGACGGCGAGGCGATCCTCAAGACCTACCGGCTCGCCGCCGGCTACCTCTACGAAGTGCAGCTCCGGCAAAAGCTGACCCGCCGGCTCGGCCTCGAGTGGACGGAGCCGATCAAGGGCATGGCCGAGCTTGCGCGGGTGCCCGAGGCGGCGGTGCGGGCCTTCTCGACCCGCCGGCAGTCGCTGCTCGAGCACATGGAGCAGCACGGGACGGAAGGCTTCGCGGCTGCTCGGGTTGCTGCTTTGGCAACGCGGGAGGTGAAAGAGCAGGTCGACTTGCCGCGGCTGCGGCAGGAGTGGCAGGCGCGGGCGGTCGAAAACGGCCTCGGCCGGCGCGAGCTCGAGGCCCTCGTTCGCGATCGGTCGCTCACGCACGATCAGGTCGATACCGAGCTTCTCGCCGCACGTCTCTTCGGCAACGAGGGGCTGACCGCGAAGCGAACGACCTTCGCGATGCCGGAGCTCGTCCAGGCGGTCGCCGGCTCGCTCCCGGACGGCGCGAGCGTCGATGAGGTGCTCGAGCTGGCGGAGGAGCTGTCGCGCTTTCCCGGTGTCGAGCTGGTCGAGCCCGGCGAGCTGCCGGGGCGGCCGGCACGCTTCACGACCCGCGAGCTGCTCGCCATCGAGCGCGAGGCACTTGAGCTCGCGCAAGTCGGCCGCGACGTCAGCGCCCCAAGCCTCGACCGTACGCTGCTCGCGAGGACGCTGATCCAGTCGGCTGACGACCTGAGCGGCGAGCAGCGGATGCTCGTGCAGGAAGCTTCCTGCCGCCCGGACCGGGTCGTCTGCGTCGTCGGCGTCGCCGGCGCCGGCAAGACGACCGCGCTGCGGACGCTCGCCGACGCGCACCGGCACGCCGGCATCACGATCCTCGGTACGGCGCCGAGCGGCCGCGCCGCCGACGAGCTCGAGCAGGCGACCGGCATCCCCAGTCGCACCATCCACCGGCTACTCCTCGACACTGCCGGGCAGCCGCTCCCACGCGGCTGCGTCCTCGTCGTCGACGAGGCCGGAATGGCGGAGACACGCGTGCTCGCGCCGCTGCTCCAGCTGGTCGACGAAGCGAAGGGAAGGTGTTGCTGCTCGGCGACCCCGCCCAGCTGCCGGCAGTCGGCGCAGGCGGCCTCTTCCCCGCCCTCTGCGAGCAGCTGGGCTCGATCGAGCTCGTCGGCAACCGCCGCCAGCACGACCCGCTCGAACGGCAAGCGCTCGCCCGACTGCGCGCCGGCGAGCCCGAGCCGTACCTGGCGTATGCGGCCCGCAACGGGCGGCTCAGCGTCGACGACGACCCGCTCAAGGCGAGGGAGCGGCTGCTGCACGACTGGTGGCACGACGCGCGCGACGCTCGCGACCAGGCAGTCATGCTCGCCTACCGCCGCGACGACGTCGCTGACCTCAACCAGGCCGCGCACGCGATGATGCTCCGATACGGTCAGCTCGGCAACGACAGCGCCAGCTTCGGCGAGCGGGAGTTCCGGACCGGCGACCACGTCCTCTGCCGCCGCAACGACATCCGACTCGGCATACGCAACGGCACCCGGGGCACGATCGTCGACGTCACCCACGCCACGCTGACGATCCGTGACGACGCCGGCAGACGCCGCCACCTCCCCTTCGACTACGCCACCGACGATCTCGACTACGGCTACGCGCTCACCGGCCACGCTGCCCAGGGCGCCACCGTCGACCGGGCATACGTCCTCCTCGGGGACCAGGGGGCGTTGCGCGAGTGGGGCTACGTTGCCTGCACCCGCGCCCGCAGCGATACCCACCTCTACCTCGCGGATCGCAACACGCTCGAACGCGAGACGCCTCTGCGCGACCCGGACCCAGTGACCCCGACGGAGCGCGCCGCCCGCGCCCTCGAATCCACGCACGCCGAGCCGCTCGCGCTCGAATCGACCGCACCCCGCAGCGACTTCAATGCGCGCCTGCACGCTCGCCGCCAAGAGGAACTCGAACGGCAGCGCGCCCGGACGGCCGAACGGCTCGCGACCGCTGAGCGCGAGCTGAAGCAGCTCGGCTGGTGGAAGCGCAGCGGCCGCCGCCTCGAACTTGAACGCGAGATCGGTCTCCATCGGATCTCGCTCCGGCTCGCCGACGAGAGGCGCGCGAAGCTCGCGCTCGGGTCGGCCCGGTCCGCGCCCCTGACCTCGCCGGAGCGCGATCACGGCGAGTTGACGCGAGCACCGTCCCTACGGTCGGCGCCGCCCAGCCGGCGAACGATCGAGCGCGACCCACCCAGCCTCGGCCTCGAGCTATGACCCCCGCCGCGAGAATGTGCAGTTAGGACAGTTTTTGGCTATCCTTCGGCGTGATGGTGCGGACGCTGATCCAGGCTAGCGACAAGGGGGCCGATCAGGCTGTCGCAGAGATCGCCGAGGCCGTTCAAGAGCTGATCGACGCAGGCAAGGAGGTCAGCGTGATCGTTCTCGACCGCGACGAGCTGCTGTCACCGCAGAAAGTAGGCGACCTGCTCGGCTTCTCCCGCCAGCACGTCCGCCGCTTGATCGACGCCGACGAGCTCGAAGCCGTCCGGCTTCATGGTTCCTCGCATTGGAAGGTGCCGGCGCGCTCCCTCATCGCATTCGAGCAACGCCGCCAGCGGGCCAAGGAACGCGCCGATCGCCTCTCGCGCGAGCTGGACGAGCTCGGGGCGCCGCTCGAGTGAGCCCGCCGCCCCGGGCGGTGCTCGACTCCAACGTCATCTTCTCCCGCGTCCTCTACGAACTGCTCGGCCGCGTCGCCGCCTCCCTGCGGCTCCTCGACCTGATCTGGAGCGACGAGCTGCTCGCCGAGGCGGAGCGCGTTCTCATCGAGCGCAAGCCATTGACGCCGGAGCAGGCATCGCGCTGGGTCGGCTACCTTCGGAATGCATTCCCCAACGGTCGCGTCGATCTCGCCACTGTCAGCATCGACCCGACGACGCTCAGCACCGATCCCGCCGACGCGCACGTCTGCGCACTCGCGCTCGCCGGCGACGCCAGCTACCTGTTCACATTCGACCGCGGCTATCTCCGTGAGGCGCTCGCCGCGCATAGCGTTCAGGTGCTCACACCCGACGAGCTCCTCTCGAGCGCGATCGAGGAGGAACCAGACGGGTTCGAGACGGTCCTCGAAGAACAAGCGGCGGTCTGGGGCGGCGGTCGTCCGCCATCGGAACTTCTTGCAGCGCTTGAGCGCGCGGACGTCCCGCTGTTCGTCACCGAGGCGCGGCGGCTCTTAGCTTTCTGACCGCGCCGCCGCGTCCGCACCATCCACCGAGGGCGCCGCCGACTTCCTACACATCCCGCCTGCGCTGTCGAGCGGCAACTCGGGTGCCGGTCGCGCGTTCGTCATCCCGCTGTCCGCGGCAGCAAGCGAGCCGTAGCCGGCGCTTGCAAGGCGGAGCTAGGCGGTGGCCTCGCCAGGAGCAGGCGGCTCGCGAAGCGCGCGGCTGGCGCTGCCACCGAGTGCAACGACGAGCGCGAGCGCTGCGAGCGCTGCGATCGCTGCCGTCGCGCTGAAGGCGCTCAGGAGGAAGCCCGCCGCCAGCGGTGCTATTGCGATGCCTGCTCCGGAGAGGAGGGAGTCGATGCTCGAGCATCTGGATTGGAGGTGATCGGGGGTGATCATGATCGCGAAGCCGCCGACCACGGCGTTCCAGGCAGGACCTAGGAACGTCATGACCCCGAAGATGGCGCCGAGCGGCAGCGCATCAGGCACGAGTGCAAGGGTTGGGATGAGCGCGGCGTAGAGCCATGGGACACCGAGAATGAGGAGCCGCGTCGGAACATGTCGCCGAAGCGTCGGCGTAGCAACGGCACCCGCTAGGCCGCCGACGGCGACGAGGGTCAGCATCAGCCCGACCGTCGTAGGAGAGGCGCCGCGCTGCCGTGCGACGATGATGACGAGCAGCGCAAGTGCGTTCGAGACGAGGTTGCTGCCGCCGGCAAGAAGGAGTGCAGCGCGAAGGAACGGCTGCCGTCTGACCCAGAAGAGGCCCTCGACGATTTCGCGGTGCAGTGGCCGACTCTGCGCCTCCCGCTTTTGTTGAAACGGCTGCCGGATCCGAAGGAGAGCGACCAGAGAGATGACGTAGGAAGCGGCATCGGCGAGAAATGGCGCGGCGCTCGTCAGCGCGAAGAAGACCCCGCCGAGCGAGGGGCCGGCGAGGTAGGCGGCGTTGTCGCGCGCCTCGTTGGCGGCGATTGCGGTCGAAAGGTCCCGAGGAGGCACCAGCTGCTTCAGGGCGCCAGTCTCAGCCGGTCGGAACGCGACGTTCAACGACCCTTCCAGGAAGGCGGCTACGACGATCTGTACCAGACTCACCTGCCCAAGCAGCAGGGCACCGGCGAGGCTCGCCATCGCGAGCGCGCGGCCGGCGTCGCAGGCGATCATTAGTTGCCGCCGGTCCCATCGATCGGCAAGCGCCCCTGCAGGCAACTGGAATAGGAAAAGCGGCAGTTGGCGAACAAATCCGACGAGACCTGCTTTGGCAGGAGAGCCGGTGATGGCGAGCACGAGCAGCGGGTAGGCGACATACGATGTCCGCGACCCGAGCGTCGAGATTGCCTGCCCGAGCCAGAGCTTGGTGAAGTCGCGGTTACCCCCCAGGGGTGGTGAGGGAGGTGACTCCACCACCGCCGGTCGCCTACAGCCGGGGGCGCCTACCTCCGGGTCGTCGGAGCGCGCAGAACCCCTTCCCGTTCGAAGGCGCTTGCTCCAGCGACGTCCTGCAGCGGTTGCGATTTCCGTCAGCAAGCCGGCGCCGCCCCCAAGGAGGAGGACGTCCAACGGGAAAGTGAACCGCTGTCGCGTAGGTCGTCGAGGAGCGCCGCGTCGACGCGGTCGAAGAAGCGTTGCGTCTGTTCAGGCGCAGCGTGTGGCTGCGCGTCGAAGTCGCAGGCCACCCAGCGGTGGCGGATCGCGCTTTCCGGTTGATAGCCGCTCGTGACCGAGCCCACCTCCCAGCCCGCGCGACCTGCGTTTTCCCAGCAGCTGTAGAGCACGCCGTCGGCATTGATGACCGCGCCTGTGCCGCCCCCTACGACGCCGCAATAGGGACAATCTCCGAGTGGCTGCGACGGGGGAACGAAGAGACCGTGGTCGATCGCGAGGCGGTGAAGCTGGATCAACATGTCGGCGTAGTCGTCGCTGTAGCCGATTTCGTTCTCGTACTGGAGACCCACGTCGTCGATGAGGGCGATGTGGAGACTGGCGCGGCCGGAGGGCACTAGACTTCCGAGCCGGAGAAGGAGTTCCTCGATCGTCTCGAGATTTCGATGGGAGACGTTGACGCGGAAATGCCACGCAATGTCCGTCTCGGCTGTCGCGCTGTCGATGTTGGCGATGATCTGATCGAAGGTGCCGCGGCCGTTGCGCGTCGTTCGGATCTTGTCATGGAGACTGCGGTTGCCGTCGAAGGTGATCTGCGCGCGGCGTAGGCCCGCAGTTGTGAGTTGTCGTGCGAGGGCCGGCTCTAACAGCACGCCGTTCGTGATGATCTCGCCCCGGACGAGGCCGAAAGGCGCGAGCGTCTGGAGAAGATCGAGGCAACCTCGCGGGTTGAGTAACGGCTCACCACCGAAGAGCAGGACAGAAAGCTGGTCGAGGCCGAGTTCACTCATGCGGCGACGCACGAACCGCTCGATGTCCTGCACCCCTTCCCGGCTCAAGATCGCTTTCGGAATCCGAGGAGGGGCGAAGGAACCGGGTCGAGGCGGAGCCGTGTTCTGGAAACAGTAGAAGCAGCCGAGGTTGCAGGCGGTCGCGGTCAGAACCGTGATCGCGTACGTCGCATTCGGCTCGGGGTCGAAGAAGCCGCGCTCCTCGAGGGCTGATTGCGCCTCAGGCGCCAACTCGTCGTCCACCACGCCCTCGAGCGGCAGCCGAGAGAGCCTCTTTCCGGCGATTAGCCACCAGCCCTCGCGCCCACGTAGGAGACGCATCCGCTCGCGACCTGCGGTCTCGATCACAGCCATTCGAACACTCCCTTCCGCTCATCTTCGAGCGTTGCCGAGTGCCGGCCCGCGCCTGTGACTGCGGGCCGGCACTCGTCTTCTTCAGATCAGCCCTTGATGCCGCAAACGTCGCGGGGCACGAGCTCGTAGGTCTCGACTGCCATCCGACTGACCTCCTTTCACAAGACGCTTCTCTTGGCCGTCGGATGTCTCACCATCTTTCTCGTACGATAAACCTCGTACGTGATCCAGCGTGAATCTTGTAGGCTCTCATCGGCATGCCGCGCAAGAGAACGACACCGCTCTCCAACCCTCAGGCCCTGCGCGCGATCGCGCATCCCGTGCGCGTCCGCCTCTACGAGATCCTCACGGCCGAAGGACCGTCGACGGTCTCACAACTCGCGGTCAAGCTCAACGCGATGGTCGGGACCCTCAGCTATCACCTGCACCAGCTCGAGTTCTACGGGTACATCGAGGAAGCGCCCGAACTCGCCGAGAACCGCCGCGAACGATGGTGGCGCGCCATTCCCGGCGGCATGCGCTGGTCAGAGGTCGCGCTCGGCGACGCGCCCGGAAGCCGCGCCGCTGCCGACGCCGCACGACGCGTCCTCGTCTCACGACAGGTCGACCGCCTACGCCGCTGGAACGAACAACCCGCGAAGTGGCCCGCAGCGTGGCGCGATGCGGCGTTCAGCACCGACATGCTCCTCACCCTCACCCCCGCCGAGCTCAGACAGTTCAGCGAGGACATCAGCGATGTCGTTCATCGCTGGGTGAAGCAGACGAAGCAGCAGCCTCCACCAACGCAGAAGCCCTCTCGCAGAACGCGTCGCCGACAGGTGTTCTTCTTCGCCCACGCGTTCCCATTCGACGACGACGGCGCGTAGCTAACGATCCGCGTCGCGACCTCGCCCTCGGTAGTCGAGCCAATATCGCCGAGCGCCGTGTCGACACGTTCCATGAATCGCCGCACGCTCGGACCCTTTGGCCGGACTCGAACTGCCGGCCTAAGACTGGGCGACAGAGCCGCATCTGCGCCCGACTGTCAGCGCTCGATGGAGATACCGCGATGAAGCCCGTGTTCGAGCTCGATCAGGCGTCGCATCATCATCAGCTGCGGTGCCTGCTCTTCGCGGCCGAGCCCGTAGAGCATTCGCGCAAGGTCGCCGGGGGAGGCGACAGATGGCCGCAGCCCTTGCCCGATCGGCAGGCGCTCCGCATCGCGCCGTAGGTCGTCGTAGCCGCGCGTGCCCTCGGGGAAGGGAACGATCTTGAGCTCTCCGTGGTCGGTCGCGAGCTCGACGACCGGTTCGCGTCCGTAATCGGTCGTCTGCAGCGCGGGCTCACTACCGTCGGCGCGGTGCGCGTTGATCTCGCCGAGGGCGAGGTCGAGCCGGCGCAGGTTCTCCGGGCTCGTGGAGGGGGTGAGGTCGATACCGCGGGTGACTTCGTCGGCTCCGACGAGCACGCGCGCGAAAGCTCCGACGATGACGTAGCCGACCCGGTGCTGGTCGATCGGCTTGAGGATCGCGTAAGGATCGAACCGGGGTTCCGTGCGTTGCCGTGCCATCAATCTTTCTTGCTCGGGTCGCCGAGCATCGCGAGCAGCCGCTCCTGCGGGGTCAGCTCCAACTGACCGCTCAGCCGGTCTTCGGCGGACTCGTCCGGCTCGTAGCTGACGAGGGAGACGTCGAAGCCACACGCGCGCAGGACGCGCCGTGCCATGTCGAAGCCAGGCTCGACTGTCCCACGCTCCCACCGGGCGATCGAGGGGCGCGGCACTCCCGCTCGCTCGGCGAGCTCCTTCTGCGAGAGGCCCGCGAGCAGGCGCGCCTCCCTGATCACCTCGCCGCTTAGCATGGAGGCAGTGTATCTGAGGCTGGTGTGACACTCGTCATCTGTCTCTGATATGATACCGAATCCGTCTTCCGACTGAGGCGTGCTGATGAGTGGGTTGCCGATCTTCCTCACCGTCGACGAGCTGGCAGCGGCGCTGCGCTGTCAGCCGGAGAAGGTCTACCGGCTCGCCGCCCGCGGCGAGCTCCCTTCCTACAAGGTCGAGGGCCGGCGACTGTTCAACGAGGTCGAGATCGCGCGCTGGCTCGAGACGCAGCGCGGCGGCTCTACCCTCCAAGGAACCGACGGGAGGTAGAACGAGTGGCTTCGATCCGCCCCTACCGCACGCCGAAGGGAGAGCGCCGTTACGAGGTCCGCTACCGGGACGGCGACGAGCACCAACGATCGCGCACATTCACGGCGCACAAGGACGCGCGGGCGTTCAAGGCCGATGTCGAGCGCCGCCGTCAGACGGGCCTCCTCTACCAGGCGCCCGCCGAACGGTTCGGCGACTACGCGAACGCGTGGCTCGCGCGCTACGAGCGCGGCGCCGCCGGACGGATCCGGCCGCGTCCCGGCACGGTCGAGATGACGCGGCAGGTGTTCGCAAAGCTTGCGCCCCTTAACGACCTGCCGCTCGAGCGCGTGCGCTCGCCGCTGGTCGAAGACCTGATGGCCGAGCTCGCCGGCAGGACGCCGCGGCGGGCCGAGATGGCGCTCGCACTGCTCAAGCGGATCCTCCGCAGCGCCGAGGCCCGCGGCCAGGTCGTCGACCCGGCCGTCTTCCACGTCCGCGTCGCCCGGCCCGAGGAGCGCGAGCCGCGCTTCCTCACCTGGGAGGAGGCCGACGAGGTGCGCTCGTGGATGCCCGAGCACGTCTGCCGCGTCGTCCCGATCGGAATCCTGACGATGCTACGCCGTGGCGAGTTGCTCGGCCTCCGCGACAGCGACGTCGACTTCGAGCACGGCGCGATCACCATCGTCGGCCAGGCGCAGCGCGGACAGCGCACACGGACAAAGACGAGCGCGGGCCGCCGCACGGTCGACCTCGGCCCCGCCGCGATCAAGCTCCTCCGCGAGCAGCAGCTCGCCCGCACGCCGAACCAGGACAGGCTCCTCTTCCCCACCCGCACCGGCGCCGCCTACGAGGGGCACAACTTCATGAACCGCGTCTTCAAGCCCGCCGCCCGTGCCGCCAGCATCCCCGAGCTCACCTTCCACGACCTCCGGCACAGCGGCGCCTCGCTGATGATCGCCGCCGGCTGCAACGTCAAGGCGATCGCCGAGCAGATGGGCCACGCCGACGGCGGCGCGCTCGTCCTCCGCCGCTATGGACACCTCTACAAGGGCGCTCGCAAGCAGGCGGCAATCGCGCTCGAATCGCACGTTTTCGCCGCTCCGAAAGATCCTGATGTGGGATCTATGTGGGATGGCACCCCGACCGGTCGAAGCGCCGAATGACAAAATCCCTGCAAAAGAGCTATGGGCGGTACTGGGCTCGAACCAGTGACCCCCAGCTTGTCGAGCTGGTGCTCTCCCAACTGAGCTAACCGCCCCCGGTCGCACGGAGTGTAGCGGCCGGGCTCAGAAGATCTCTGGGCACCGCGGAAGCGGGCGCCAGGCGAACAACCGGTCGGCCCGCTCGACCGCGCCGTCGCGCAGCTCCTCCACCCTCAGCGCGTCGCGCAGCTGCGCGAACGACACAGCGCCGAGGTAGGCGGCGCCGAGCACCGAGACGTCGAGCGCGAGATCCGGCCCGGAGCCCGTCCGCTCGCACGCGCCGGCCTCCAGCCGCGACCGCGCCGTCGCCCGCGTACGCCCGTCCCGAGAGCCCCGCGCCGACATCCACGAGGCGCACCCAGAGGCCGTCGCCCATCCAGTAGCGCGCGGCGCGGCGTCGCCAGCAGCAGGAAGAGCGGATGATCCGGCGGCACGAGCGACACATCCACCGCGGCCATCCAGTCGACGTCGAGGAGGAAGCGCCAGATCTCCGCCGTCGCCTGCGGCGTCACGCCGACCGCCTCCAGCACCTCGACCCGCGCGGTCGAGACGCCGCCCTCCCAGCTCGGCTGCGTTCGATAGATCGCGTACGCCTGCGTCACGCCGTCCCAGCTCGAGAGCGACGAACCGCTTCGGCGGCCCCTCGTCGGGCTGGCGCAGGGCGCGGAGCCTCCACCACGCCTCGTCGCCCGAAAAGACACCCGGCCGTTCGCGGGCGAGCGCCTCGTACACCTGCGGGAAGAGCCGGCCGGCCTCCTCGGCCTCGGCGAAGCGGCTCCGGCCGCGGCGCTCGAACGGTTCGGCGAACCGCGTCCCGTGCGGGATCTTCAACTGCTCGTCCATCATCGCCCGCAGCACCCCACGCCGCCGGTGCGTGGGATAGACGCCGACGGCGGTCACGCCGGCGCACGGCAGCGATCCGCCGGCCACGGAGAGCCGGAACGGGAAGGCACCCGCGCCGCCGACGATGTCGCCGTCCTCGAATGCGGCGTGCATGCGCTCGTGCGGCAGGATCTGCGCGAAGCGCTCGACATCTCCGGCGTCGGCGGATGGAAGTACTGGCCGATGCCGTGGATCGCGCGTCCGTACTCGTCCTGGTCGCGGCACGGGCGGACGTCGAAGCCGGTCACAGCTTCTCGAGCGGCGCGTACTCGAGCACGAGGCGCCGCTCACTGCCGTCGTCGGCGAAGCGGACGGTGACGACGCCGCCCGGCTCGATGCGGGTGACGACTCCCTCGCCGAGCGTCGAGTGGCGGACGGAGTCGCCCGTCGCGAGCGCGGGGACGTCGGCGCGCGGCGCGACCTGGCTCTGCCGCGGCGCGCCGTAGCCGCTCCACGAGGCCGGCCGCAGACGCTCCCGCTCGGCGTGCTGGTCCGGCACCTCGTCGAGGAAGCGCGACGGCAGGTTGTGCTCGCGGCCGCCGTACAACATCCGTGAGCTCGCGTGCAGGAGCGTCAGCCGCTCCTTCGCCCGCGTCATCCCGACATAGCAGAGACGCCGCTCCTCCTCGATCCCCTGCTCCTCGATCGACCGCGAGTGCGGGAAGATCCCCTCCTCCATGCCGATCATGTAGACGGCGCGGAACTCGAGCCCCTTCGCGTTGTGGAGGCTCATCAGCGTGACGAGCGAGCCGTCGCCGCGGATCGCGTCCTGGTCGGAGTAGAGCGAGACCTCCTGCAGGAAGCTCGACAGCGTCGGCTCCTGCGCCTGCTCCCGCCACTCGCGCGCAACGGACCCGAGCTCCTGGAGGTTCTCCATCCGCCCCTGCGCCTCGATCGTCCGCTCGGCCTCCAGCGACTCGAGGTAGCCGCTGCGCTCCAGCACCGCCTCGATCAGCTCCGGCACCTCGAGCGCACGCGCCTCCTCCATCAGCGCCTCGATCGTCGCGCGGAAAGCCTTCAGCGCCTTCTGCGGCGCGGCTCCGACGCCTGCCGTCTCCGCCTCCGCCGTCGCCTCCCACAGCGAGATCTCGCGCTGGTCGGCCCACGTCGCTAGCCGCGCGAGGCTCGAGTCGCCGATGCCGCGCCGGGGCCGGTTCGCGATCCGCAGCAGCGAGACGGCGTCGTACGGGTTGTCGAGCACCTGGAGGTAGGCGATCAGGTCCTTCACCTCGGCACGCTCGTAGAAGCGCGGCCCGCCGATCACCTGATACGCGATGCCCTGCCGCACGAGGATGTCCTCGAGCACACGGCTCTGCGCGTTCGTCCTGTAGAACACCGCGACCTCGCTGCCGGAGAAGCCCTCCTCGACGAGCAGCGCGATCTCGGCGGCGACGTAGCGCGCCTCGGCATGCTCGTCCTCGACCTCGAGGATGCGGACGGGCTCCCCCTCGCCCAGCTCCGACCAGAGGTTCTTCTCCTTGCGCTCGCGGTTGTTGCGGATGACGCCGTTCGCGGCGTCGAGGATGTTCTGCGTCGAGCGGTAGTTCTGCTCGAGCGCGATCGTGTACGAGCCCGGGAAGTCGCGCTCGAACTCGAGCACGTTCCGGATGTCCGCGCCGCGGAAGGCGTAGATCGAGTTGTGGGTGAGGATTCCCTCGGCGACGAAGTTGTGTGTCCGCTCGACGTCGAGGTCGTACACAGGGCGGTCGAGCTCGATGCGCTGGGCCGACACCACGACGTCGAACTCGCCGTCCTCGTCGACCATCACCATCCCCGGACGCACGGCGGAAGCAGGCATGAACGGAAGCGAGTTGCGTTCCTCGCCGATCCCGTCGGTCGGCTTCGCCAGCCTGGCCGAGAAGCGGACGCCGGCGCCTGTCGCCTTCCGCAACTTCGTCACGGTCGCGCCGATGTGCTCGAAATCCTGGCTCGCGGTCTCGCAGCGCCAGCCGGCGGAGCCGCGCCGCGCCGGTCGAACCGACAGGCCGAGGCTCTCGACCGCTCGGCGGCCGTCTTCGCCGTATCCGGACAGCGCGATGCGGTGGAGCGGGCCGGCTCCGCGGTAGCCGCCGCAGAGCGAGACGTCGATCCGGCGGCGCGTTCGAGCCCCGCCGGTCGTGGTGGCCGCGGCAAAGTGAGGCTGCGTGAAGCTCAGGCCCTCGTCCTGCAGAAGCTCCCAGCCGCTGCTCCACGTGTCGAGCCCGCGGAAGAGCCGGTCGAGCAGCCGCCGGTTCCCGACGCGGCTGCCCTCCCTGCCTCTCGACTGCTTGCGCGCGACGTGCGGAAGCGTCGGCAGGCGGTAGCGCAGCGAGAGCGTCACCTCGGCAAGCCGCGCCTCGGCCTCGCTCTCGTGGACGCTGACGACCCAGGCCGCGTCCGCGTGCTCCTGGCTCATCCGCATCGCGGGACCCGCGACCGTCTGGCCGGCCCGCGGCGTGTACGTCCTGGACGTCCCGAGGCGGAAGCCGACGCCGTGCTTCCACATCAGATATGTCATGTGGAGCTGCGGAGTCCGCCCCACCTCGAAGCCCGCGAAATGCGTGTGCTCGAGCGTCGAGACCAGCCGCCGGCCGGACGCGAGTGTGATCGCCACCCCCTCGGCCTGCCGCGCCTTGTGCGTCCGCATCACGCGCGCCGGCCCGAAGCGGCCGCTCCCGTAGCAGGACAGCACCTCTTCGCCCTCGCGGATCTCCTCGATCGGGCGCCGAGTCCCGTCCGCCAGCGTCACGAGCGTGCCTTCGACGAGGCACTGGTCCGGGTCGCCGACGGCGAACACGTTCCGGTGCTTCTCGGCGAGCAGCTGCAGCAGCCGGTACTGGGCATGGTTCGTGTCCTGGTACTCGTCGACGAGGACGTAGCGGAACGCGTCCTGCCACTTCTGCCGCGCCTCCGGGAAGCGCTCGAGGACGTCGACGGTGAGGTAGAGCATGTCGTCGAAGTCGACGGCGTTCGAGGCGAAGAGCCGCTTCTGGTACAGGTCGTAGACCTCCGCGACGGTCTGGTCGTAGAAGCTCGCGACGCGCTCGGCGTACTGCTCCGGCCCGACGAGCTGGTTCTTCGCGTTCGAGATCTGGCTGTGGATGCCGCGCGGCGTGAACCGCTTCGGGTCGCGGTCGAGCTCCTCGAGGCAGCGTTTCACCAGGCGAACCTGGTCGGCCTGGTCGTAGATGGTGAAGGTCGAGCGGTAGCCGAGCCGCTTCGCCTCGCTGCGCAGGATCCGGCCGCACGCGGCGTGGAAGGTCATCACCCAGGCGGCACGCGCCGGCGGGCCGACGAGGTCCGCGACGCGCTCGCGCATCTCCGCCGCGGCCTTGTTCGTGAACGTGATCGCGAGGATCTCCTGCGGCTTCACGCCGACCGCGCCGAGCAGGTGCGCGATCCGGCGGGTCAGCACGCGTGTCTTGCCGGAGCCGGCGCCGGCGACGACGAGCACCGGCCCCTCGGTATGGAGGACGGCCTCCCGCTGCGCCGGGTTCAGGTCGGCGAGGTACGTCTGCGGCGTCGTCGCGGCCACCGGGCGATCGTACCGGCGGCCTCCGGCGGCTCTCGCCTCAGTCCTTGGCGGCGCGGACCTCGACCTTGCCCCCGCGGACCCGCGCCTCGTAGCGCGGCTGCGGATAGACCGCGGGACCGCCGATCACCTCTCCGCTGCAGAGGTCGAAGCGCGAGCGGTGCCACGGGCAGATCACGACGTCGCCCTCGCGCTCGCCCTCGGGGAGCGGGCCGCCGAGGTGGGAGCAGGTCGCGGCGATCGCGCAGACGTCGCCGGTCTCCTCGGACCGCGTGACGAGCACCGCCTCACCCTCGAGCTCGACCGCGTAGAGCTTCCCCCCGTCCAGATCCGCCTCGGCGCAGACGGGGGCGTAGCGGTCGCGAGGCGTCTCGAAGGCGGTCCGGTTGACGCGTACGCCGAAGCCGAAGGCCAGCGCGCCCCCGAGATGCGCGGACACGAGCGCCCCCGCGTAGGCGACGGCCGAGAGCGAGCGGCCGATCCCGCGCCTGCCGCGCCGCCGCGCGAGGAGCGAGACGAGATTCAGCGTGACGCCGGCCGTGTTGAGGAGCGCGTGGACGGTGCCGACGCGGCGCTCCTCGCCGCGCAGGTGGCTCCAGTCGTTGAGGCCGGTGGCGGACGCCGGCAAGGCCCCGAGGATCCCGACCGCGAGCGCACCGTCGGCGGAGCGCGAGCCGACCAGGTCGAGCAGGAACGCGGCCGACCAGGCGCCGAGCGGCACGTCCGTGAGCGCAGGGTGGAGCGGATTGCCCAACCAGACGCCGTCGAGGACGTCCCGCACCGGCTGCGGCACGCCCTTCACCGCCTCCTGCACGGGCTGGGCGACGGCGTCCAGCGGCTCGGCGAGCTCGGCGAGCCGCTTCGTGAGGCGCAACGTCACGAACGGCTCGTCCCCTGCTGCCGAGATGGGAAACGCCGACTAGTGATGTGGCCGGTAACGTTGCCCGCTTTCCGGGTCGCGAGCACCAAGCGATGCAAGGACGCAGGCCGTCTCGA
>JAVKST010000061.1:0-15676 GCA_039583515.1 Gaiellaceae bacterium | reverse complement strand
GCGAGCTCGTCGAAGAAGGGGATCATGTTCGCCAGCGTGACGAGGTCGCTCGAGCCGGGGGCGAGCGGCACCTCCGCCTCCGGAAAGCGGTTCGTCGTCGTCAACCGCGCGCCGCGCTGGGGGAGCGTCAGCCGGGTTTGCGTTCGTCCAGTCGCCATCAATGTCCGAGCGGCTCGAGCAGCTCCATCTCGTACTTGGCGACGAGGCGCTGGAACTCCTCCGGGTCGGGTGGGCCTGCGGGCGGCTGGTCGAGCGGCGCTCCGGCTTCGGCGAAGAACGTCTCGAAGCCGGGTCGCGAGAACAGCAGCAGCACCCGCGCCGGCCGCTCGCCGACGACGACGTACTTGTGCGGCACGTCCTTCGGGCCGTAGACGAAATCGCCGGCGGTCACCGTGACCGTCTGCTCGCCGCAGGTCAGCTCGAGCGCGCCCTCGAGGACGTAGAACGCCTCCGCCTCGCCATGGTGGACGTGCAGCGGCGCGGCGCTGCCCGGCGGCTCGCTCGCTTCGCAGACGCTGAACGAGCCGTCGGTCGACTCGGCGCCGGCGAGGATGCGCAGCACGCCGGCCGGTCCCCACCGCACCGCCTGCCCCTGGCCGGCGCGGACGACGGCGGCTGCTCCCGTATTCACGCTCATTGCTCCTCCTCCGTGTTCGTGGTGCTAAGTGGCGGGCCGAGGCGGACGACGCCGTGCTCGCGTTCGACAGCCTCCAGCCGCTCGAGCGGGACGCGCGGCTCCTTCGACGGCGGCTGCAGCCACGGCCAGGCCGCCGGCTCCGAAAGCGCCCGGACGTACTCCTCGATCCCGGCCGGAGTGGAGAGAAAGAGCATGCGCGCCGTGTCCGACTCGACCCGGAAGGTGTGCGGCGTCCCGCCGGGCGCGAAGATCGCCTCGCCGACGCCGCAGGAGCGGGCATGGGTGTCGATCCACGCCCGATCGTCGGGGAGCGCAGGCTCCACGACCCAGACGGTCACCTCTCCCTCGAGCAGGTAGAAGGTCTCGTCCTGCGGGTGCGTGTGCAGCGGCGGCGCGGCGCCCCGCGGCAGCACGCCCTCCCAGAGGGCGAAGCGGCCGCCGGTCTGCTCGCCCGACAGCTTCGGCCGGACGAGCGTGCCCAGAAACCACAGCGGCTCCGCAGTCGCGACGACCTGCGGCGCGAGCGTCGCAGCCGCGCTCACGCCCGTGCCCCGACGCGGAACGCCTCCGGCCGCTCGTAGCCGCCGCCGAAGACGCAGCCGATCGCGAGCACCCGCACGCCGTCGGGCCCGGGCAGGAGCTTCCGCTTCGCCACCGGTTCGACGAGCAGCATCGTCCCG
Source organism: Gaiellaceae bacterium (assembly GCA_039583515.1). Classification (GTDB taxonomy): domain Bacteria; phylum Actinomycetota; class Thermoleophilia; order Gaiellales; family Gaiellaceae; genus Palsa-739. The sequence goes on along the minus strand of JAVKST010000061.1, from coordinate 14,359 downwards.
GCATCCGCCCGGACGCGCTCGCCGGCGAGGTCGAACTCGGCCGAGCCCTCGAGCACGACGTAGACCTCCTCCTGCCCGTCCCCGGTGTGGTCGTGCTCGGGAAAGTCGGTGAACCCGCCGGGCAGGTCGAGCACCTGCAGCCCGAACGACCGCACGCCGAGCTCGTCACCGGCGAGCTTGACCGCGCCGTGGTGGATCGCCGCCAGCTCGTCGATCCGCTTCAGCCTGAACCGCTCCATCCCGCACCTCCGTGTCGTTCGTGTCGTTGTCGATGGCGTCGATGCTGCGCAGACGCGGGCGGCGCGGCAATCCCAAGAAGCTGGGGTTTCCGTCGCGATGCGACCCGTCTAGGCTGGTCGAGATGGCCCAGCGTGGACGCGAACGCAGCCGTGCCCGCGAGCGCCTCGAGTCGCTCGCCGGCGCAGGTCTTCAGCCGGCCGAGGCCCAGCGCGAAGCGGTGAACACGTTGCGCCGCGCGGTCGGCTTCGAGCGCTGGTGCTGGCCGAGCACCGACCCCGGCAGCGCGCTCTCGACCGGCGGGGTCGCCGAATTCGATCTCTGGCCGGAGCTGCCGCGGATCGCAGCGCTCGAGGAACACGGCGACATCACCAGCAAGCCGCGCCTCGTCCTCGGCCCCCGCGCCAGCGTCACCCTCAGCGGCGCCACCGGCGGCGACCTCGCCCGCAGCAGGCGCTGGCGCGAATGCCTGCGCCCATACGGGATCGGCGACGAGCTGATGACGGTCTGCCGCGACCGCCATGGCTGCTGGGGCAGCGTCGAGCTGATGCGCGACAGCGACGATCCGCCCTTCGACGAGCACGACGCGCAGCTGCTACACGAGCTCGCGCCCACGCTCGCCACCCTGCTGCGCCGCAGCCTGCTGCAGAGCTGGCACGCCAACCGCGGCGAGGAGAGGCCGCTGCCGCCGGCGACACTGATCATCGACGCCGAGCTGCGCCCGACGAGCTGGACGCCCGCCTTCGCCGACTGGCTGGCCGAGCTGCGCACCGAAGACAGCGCCGAGATGCTCCCGCCGGCGGTCTACGAGCTCGTCGCCCGAGTGCTCACGCCCGCCGACGCCGCAACCGGCCTACCCGTGTCTGTCCGCATCCGGACGCCGACGGGACGCTGGGCGGCGATCGAAGGTGCGCCGCTCGAAGGCGCCGACCGCGGCCACGTCGCCATCACGCTCCGCGCCGCCTCGGCGGGCGAGATCTTCGACCTGCTCGCAAAAACCTGCGACCTCACCCGCCGTGAACGCCAGCTCGTCGCGCTCATCCTCGAGGGGCTCGCGACCAAGCAGCTCGCCCAGGCGCTCACCATCTCGCCGCACACCGTCCAGGACCACCTGAAGGCGATCTTCGCCAAGACCGGCCTGCGCAGCCGACGGGAGCTGCTCTCCCACCTCGCCGGACGGATACCGGCGAACGACGCCCAGTGATCGTCTGCTGCACCGGCAAGCTGCTCACCTGCTCCCCAGTCCCCGCCGTCACCCTCGTCGAACCCCGGCCGTCGAACGACGACTTGTACGCCGACCTGCTCTGGTTCGACCGGCGCAAACGCCTCCCCCTCACCCACGGTAAGGGAGGGCGTCGACGGTTCGAGTCGGTCAGAGGGCTCTGCTGCAAAAAGCGCCGACCTACACCCGCGAACGCGGTGACCTCCGCTTCGCGGGCCCGTGGCCGCCGAAGCTGCTAGCCGCTTTCCCGCGCGCGGGATAGGGTTGAGGCGGAGGGGCCAGGGTGATCTGTCCGTCGTGCGCAACCGAGAACCGTCCCGGCGCGCGTTTCTGCCGGGGCTGCGGAGCCACGCTCGAGCAGGCGTGTCCCGCCTGCGGCGCAGCGATCGGGCCCGATCAGCGGTTCTGCGACGAGTGCGGCCACTCGCTCGCCCCTCCCGCGGCAGAGCCCAAGCCCGAGCGTACGGCCGAGCGCCGGCTCGTCTCGGTTCTGTTCGCCGATCTCGTCGGCTTTACGGCGCTCTCCGAGTCGCGCGATGCCGAGGAGGTGCGGGAGCTCCTGTCGCGCTACTTCGAGACCTGCCGGAGGCTCGTGGAACGCTACGGCGGCACGGTCGAGAAGTTCATCGGCGACGCCGTCATGGCCGTCTGGGGAACGCCGACGGCGAACGAGGACGACGCCGAGCGTGCCGTACGCACGGGCCTCGACCTCGTCGCGGCCGTCTCAGGGCTCGCGGACGAACTCGGCGTCGGAAACCTCCACCTGCGCGCGGGTGTCCTTACCGGCGAGGCGGCGGTCACGATGGGCGCGGAGGGCGAAGGGATGGTCGCGGGCGATCTCGTCAACACCGCTTCTCGCGTCCAGAGCGCCGCCGAGCAGGGCACGGTCGTCGTCGGCGACGTCACGCGTCGCGCAACCGAGGCGGCGATCGCCTACGAGGAGCTCGGCTTCCACCAGCTGAAAGGGAAGACGGAGCCGGTCCGCCTGCACCGGGCGCGACGGGTGATCGCCGCACGCCGCGGCGAGGGCCGCGCCTCCGGCCTCGAGGCGCCGTTTGTCGGACGGGAGCGCGAGTTCCGACTGGTGAAGGAGCTGTTCCACGCGAGCGCGGATGAGCGGCGCCCGCGGCTGGTGTCGATCGTCGGCATCGCCGGCGTGGGTAAGTCGCGTCTGGGCTGGGAGTTCGAGAAGTACGCCGACGGGCTCGCCGACGACGTCTACTGGCACCGAGGCCGCTGCCTCGCATACGGCGACGGCGTCGCGTACTGGGCGCTCGCCGAGATGGTGCGAATGCGCGCGCGCGTCACGGAGGACGAGGGCGCCGAGACCGCGCTCGCCAAGCTTCGCGAAGCGCTCGTCAGCTTCGTCCCGAACGTGGAGGAGCGCGAATTTCTGGAGCCGAGGCTCGCCCACTTGCTCGGGCTCGCAGAGCGCAGCGCACCGGACAAGGAGGATCTCTACTCCGCCTGGCGGCTCTTCTTCGAGAGGATTGCCGACACGCGGCCGGTCGTGCTCGTGTTCGAGGACCTGCAATGGGCCGACGCAGGGCTGCTCGATTTCGTCGAGTACCTGCTCGACTGGGCGCGCGACCACCCGATCTTCGTGCTCAGCCTGGCGCGGCCCGAGCTTGCCGAGCGCCGCTCGTCCTGGGGTGCCGGCCGGCGCGACTTCACCTCCATGTTCCTCGAGCCACTCGAGCCGGAGCACGTCGACGCGCTGCTCGCGGGCGTTGCGCCGGGGCTGCCGCCCGAGCTTCAGGGGCGGATCGTCGAGCACGCTGACGGAATCCCGCTCTACGCGGTCGAGACGGTGCGCATGCTGCTCGACCGCGGCCTGCTGCGCCGCTCGGAGAATGCGTACCGGCCCGTCGGTGTGATCGAGACGCTGGCGATCCCGGAGACGTTGCAGTCGCTCGCGGCAGCGCGGCTTGACTCGCTCGATCCGGCCGAGCGACGCGTGCTCGAGGACGCCTCGGTGCTCGGGCGGACGTTCACGCGCGCCGGGCTCGCCGCCGTCTCCGCTCTCGAGGAGGAGGCGCTCGAGCCGCACCTGCAATCCCTCTTGCGCAAGGAGATCCTCGCGCGCCAGCTCGACCCACTCTCGCCGCAGCGGCAGCAGCTCGGCTTTCCGCAGGACCTGCTGCGCCGGGTCGCCTACGAGACCCTTTCCCTGCACGACCGCAAGGCGCGACACCTCGCCGCAGCCGCGCATCTCGCGCGCGAAGGGGACGACGAGATCGCAGCCGTGCTCGCCGCGCACTACCTCGACGCCTACCGGCTCGGGCCGAGCGACCCGGACGCCGCCCAGCTGCGCGACCAGGCGACGGAAGCTCTCGTCCGCGCCGGCGAGCGCGCAAGTTCCCTCGCCTCGGCAGCCGAAGCGCAACGCTACTTCGCGCGCGCCGCCGAGCTGACCGAGGATCCGCTCGCCCGAGCCGAACTGCTAGAGCGCGCGGGCATGGAGGCGAGTCGAGACGGCTCATTCCCCGAGGCACATGACTTGTTCGAGGAGGCAATCCGCTTCATGCACCAGAACGGCGATCGCCATGCGGCTGCCCGGATCGCCGCGCGCCGGGCCGAAGCGCTGCGCTCGGAGGACCGCGCCGGCGAGGGATACGAGCTGATGCAGGCCGCCTACGAGGAGCTCGCGTCGAGCGGCGCCAGCCCCGACGTCGCGCTCGTGGCCGCGCAGTTCGCCCGCATCGGCTATTTCGTCGGCGAGCGCGAGCGGGCGCTCGAGGTTGTCGAACACGCGCTGGACATGGGCGAGTCGCTACACCTGCCGGAGGTGATCGCGGAGGCGCTGACCACGAAAGCGACGCTGCTCTACCACCGTCCGCACGAAGCAGGTGCGCTGCTCCAGCAGGCGGTTCGGGTCGCGCGCGCGAACGACCTCCCAACGGCGATGCTGCGCGCGCAGTTCAACCTGTCCGGGCTTCACCTCGAGCACGACGAACTCCCAGAAGCCCAGCAGGTGCTCGAGGACGCGCTCGCAGCCGCCACGCTACGCGGCGACCGGACCTGGGAGACGGTGCACCGGGGCCAGCTCGCCGAGGTCCTCGTGGCGAGAGGCGACTGGGATCGCGCCTGGACACTGCTTGGCGAAATCGACTCCACCGACGCGCGCGGCGGCCTCGGCCATTCCATCCTCCTGTACCCGGCGCTCACGATCATGCTCGCGCGGGGCGAACTCGATACGGCCGCGGCGATGATCGAGCGCGAGGCCGAACTCGGCGAGTCCACCGATCTGCAGACCCGAGCGATCTTCGAGTTGGGGCAAGGTCAGTTGCTCGCCGCGCAGGGAAGGCCGGCCGAGGCGTGGCCGCGCGCATGGAGCGCTGCCCAGATCTGGCGCAAGCTCCATCAGCCGCACTACGCGGTCGAGTCGTACGTCGAGGCGATCGGTTCCGCCCTCGCGGCCGGGGAGATCTCGCAGGCGGAGCGGGCGTTTCATGCGATCGAGACCCTGCCGCAGGTCGAGCGCCGCCCGCTCATCGACGCGCAAGAGCACCGGGTTCGCGCCTGGTTCGCCGCGCGGAGCGGCGACGACGCGACGGCCGAATACGCCGCTGCCGCGGCAATCCTCCGACATCTCGGCATGCGTTTCCTCCTCGCAATCACGCTCGCCGAGGAAGGCGGCGCAGGGGTCGAGGAAGCACGCACGATCTTCGAGCAGCTCGGCGCCCGACGTTGGCTCGACCAGCTAGCCGCAGGGCCGGCTACCGTCGCCCAGCACCAGACCGGCTGACGCCCGCAGGAGCCCTGCACAACGTTTTGTCATCCGGTCGCAGTCGCCCGCGGGACCGTAGGCCGAGCCGAGCCTGCCGCGCCGCCCGGCGGACTTCAGGCGGCGCGCGGCAGCTCGAAGAAGAAGCTCGAGCCCTTGCCGACGCGCGACTCGACGCCGATGCGCCCGTGCATCTGGCGGACGAGCTCGCGGCAGATGTAGAGGCCGAGGCCGGTGCCGCCGACGCCGCGCGTCAGGTCGGGATCGGCGCGGTAGAACTTCTCGAAGATGCGGCCCTGCTCGCTCGCCGGGATGCCGATCCCCTCATCGCGCACCCAGACGCGGATGGAGGCCGTTCGCCGCTCGAGCTCGACGATGACCGGCGCGTCCGGCGGCGAGTACTTGAGCGCGTTGTCGATCAGGTTCGCGAGCACCTGCCGGATCCGCTGCGCGTCGCCGACGGCGCGGGCCGGATCGGAGCGCCGGAAGCGGACGCGGCCCGGGTCCGGCAGCGCGGCACGGGCTGCCTCGACGGCGCGGACCGCCACGTCGCGCACGTCGACGAGCTCGCGCGCGAGGTCGATCCGGCCGGAGTCGAGCGTGCTCGCGAGCAGGATGTCGTCGACGAGCTGCGCGAGCCGCTCGCCCTCCTCGACGATCAGCCGCGTCAGCTGCCGGCGCCGGCCGACGTCGTCCGCGATCCCGGGGCGCTCGAGCGTAAGGGCGGCGCCGTACACGGAAGCGAGCGGCGTGCGCAGCTCGTGCGAGACGGTGGCGACGAAGTCGGACTTCATCCGCTCGAGCGCCGCCTCGCTGGCGGCGTCGCGGAACGCGTAGACAGTTCCCTCCTCGAGCGCGATGCCGGCGATCGAGAGCCAGAGCTCGTGCTCGCCGAGCTGGACGGGGACCGTTTCCGGCCGCGCGGCCTCTCCCACCGCGGCGACGGGGACGGCCGGCGCGAGCGCGGCCCACGCGGAAAGTACGTCGCCGAGCCTGCGCCCGACCGCCTCGGCGCTTGCGACGCCGAGCGCGCGCTCGGCTGCGGGGTTCCAGAGCAGGACGCGCTCCTCGCGGTCGAGCAGGAAGACGCCGTCGCCGATCGCGTCGAGCACGCGGGCGGCGCGGGCGCGGTCCTGCGCGGTCTTCAGCAGCTGCACGTTGTCGAGGTGGATCGCGGCCCGCTCGCCGACCCGCCGTGCCAGCTCGACGCCTTGCTCGTCGTACGGGTCGCGGCCGCTCCGCCGGATGAACGTGAGCGCGCCGAGCGTGCGCCCGCGGGCGACGAGCGGCACGACGACCGCCGACCGCGGCGCGACCCGCAGCATCAGCGCGTAGTGCTCCTCGTCGACGCACGTCTCGCGCAGGCTCTCCTTGTCGAGCTGGAGGAGCAGCGGCGCGGCCCGGCGCAGCGTACGCGCCGCGGGCTGGGGCGAGTCCGGCGACGGCGGGTAGCGCCGCTGCACCTCCTCGAGCGTCGCCAGGAGGTCGGGGTCGCGCCCGGCGACGGCGACGCGGCGCAGGCCGGCCTCCTCCACGAGGTCGACGATCGTCGCGTCGGCGAACCACGGCACGGCCACCTGTGCCAGCACCCCGAACGCGTCCTCGATCCGCGTCGGTGCGGCGAGCGCGTCCCCGGCCTCGACGAGGAACGACAGCTCGGCGCGTGCGGCCTCGCGCTCGCGTGCCGCCTCCACGCGCGCGGTCTCGTCGCGCAGCATCAGCAGGACCGTTGCGTCTCCGGTGCCGGTGGCCGACGCCGTCGCCTCGAAGAAGCGGCTCCCGCCGTCCTCGCGCAGCTCCAGGATCGCGGTCGCCGGCTCGCCGGCCTGCGCCGTCGCGCGCTCGAGCAGCGTGCGCAGCTCGTCCGGCTCGGCGAGCGTCAGCAGCGACTCGAGCGGCTGCCCGACCGCTTCCCGCTCGAGCCGCCCCAACGTCTCGGCCGAGCGCCGGTTCCAGGCGGAGACGGTTCCGTCGGCGGCGAGCGCGACGATCGCGAGCGGCGCGTCGTCGAGCAGCCTGCCGGCGAGCCGCCTCGCCTGCGGGTGACGCTCGAGCGTTGCGGCCGTCAGCTGCGCGCCCGCTGAGGCGAGCGCCGCGCGGAACCGCCGCCGCTGCGCCGCCTGCTCGGCGAGCTCGGCGACCTCGGCCGCCAGCAGCGGGTCGGCGGCCGAGCGGCAGCCGACGTCGGGGCCGAGGAACGGAGCGAACATGACCGATTGCGTCAGCGACGGCAGGCGCTCCGGCTCGGCGAGGAGGACGAGCGCGATCGAGCGGTCGACGCGGTGCAGGCGCTGCGCGAAGGCGACAGAATCGTCGACCGCGGCCGCGACGACGATGACGTCCGGAGCCTCGTCGCGCTCGGCGAGGCGGAGGGCCTCCTCCGGCGGCGCGAGTGCGAATCCGGGAAGCGCGAGCTCCGGGTCGCTCCCGTCCGGCGCGACCACGAGCAGCCGCGGCGGCGGTCCGCTCAGTCCGCGAGCAGCGGCAGCCCGAGAAGCGCCCGTCCCGCCCACGTCCTCAGCATGTCGGTCGTCGGTGCCATCACGGGGGCGGCACGCGCGTCGCGCAGGAGCCGCGCGAGGACGCCGTCCTCGCGGTAGGCGATCCCGCCGGCGAGCGACATCGCCTCGCCGGTCACGTGCACGGCGGTGTCGGCCGCCTCGGCCTTCGCGCTGCAGAGCAGCACGAGCGCCTCGTCGTCGCCTGCGTCGGCCGCGGCCGCCGCGTGGTAGATCAGCCGGCGCGTCCGCTCGACGACGGCCCACGTCGTGCCGAGGCGGTGCTGCACGGTCTGCACGTTCGCGATCCCGGACCCGGTCGCCGGGTACCGCCGCGTCGCCACGTGCGCGCGCGCGACGTCGAGGGCGGCGGCGGCGACGCCGAGGTACGTCCCCGCCATCGCGACGAGGAAGTACGGCGCGATGACGGTGAAGACGTACCAGATCTCGTCGCCCGGCTCCCCGAGCAGGTCGGTCGCCGGGACGCGCACGTCGCGCAGCGACAGGTTCCGCGAGTCGTTGCCGCGCATTCCGAGCCCGTGCCACGGCTCACCCCAGCTCATCCCGTCGAGGCCCTCGTTGAGCACGAGGCACGAGAACTCGCCCGGCGGCGCCGGCTCGGCCGCGACGCACGAGATCACGTACGAGTCGGCATGCGAGCCGTTGGTGACGAACGTCTTCGAGCCGCGGACGACGAAGTCGTCGCCGTCCCGCTCGAGCTCCGCCTGCGGCAGGTAGAAGTTCGCACCCGAGCCCGGCTCGCTCAGGGCCAGCGTCGTCAGGTGACGGCCCTCGGCGATCGGCGTCAGGTGCCGCTCGGCCTGCGCCGGCGTCGCCTTCGCCGCGATCACCGCGGCGCCGACGCAGTGCATCCCGAAGGAGAGCGCGGTCGACGAGCAGCGGCCGCCGAGGATCTCGCAGACGCGGGCGAGGGCCTCGAGCCCGAGGCCGAGTCCGCCGGCCGAGGTGGGGACGGTCAGGCCGCCGATGCCGGCCTCCTGCAGCGCGCGGATCGCCTCCTCCGGCCAGACCGCGTCCCGGTCGACCGCCTCCGCGTTGCGTGCCACCACGTCGCCTGCGATCTCCCGCACCCGCTCGAAGACGGACACGGCCGTCGTCGCCCTCATCTCCGACACGCCGCGAATCGTAGTCCGCGGATCGCACTGGCGCAGCTACGCGCGCGGCTGCCAGCGGCACCCCGGGGAGGGCTCGTACTCACGGTCCGGCCTTACCGCGAGCAGGGCGGCACTCGTCGACCTGCGGCGGGCCGAACGGACGACTCACGCGAGCGGTAGCGTTGGCCGGCCTGCTCGCCAGACGACCAGACGGTGCAGCCTAGAGCGGGTCGTGCATCGGGAGCTCGAACCAGAAGGTCGCTCCTGCGTTTCTGGCGGAGGCGACGCCGATGCGGCCCTGCATTCGTTCGACGAGTTCGCGGCAGATGTAGAGGCCGAGGCCGGTGCCGCGCACGCCTTGGGTGAGCAGTGGGTCGAGCCGGTAGAACTTTTCGAAGATGTTCGTCTGCTCGTCGGCGGGAATGCCGGGGCCGTTGTCGGCGACCTCGAAGCGGATGCTGTTGCCGGAGGTCTTGATGCGCACGGTGACGGCGGCGTCGCCGTTTTGACGGCCGTACTTGAGCGCGTTTTCGATCAAATTGAGCAGCACCTGGCGAACGCTTTCTCGATCGCCCACGGCATCGGCGAGGTTCTCGGGCGCGTCCACGAGGACGGTGTCAGCGTCGGGGACTGCTTGCATCGCGGCCTGGACGGCGCTACGCGGGTCGAAGGCGGTGCGCTCGATTTTGAGGACGGCTGCTTCGATCTGGCTCGTGAGAAGTATGTCGTCGACGAGGTTCGTGAGCCGTTCGGACTCGCCGTCGATGATCGCGAAAAGCTTCTCGGCGGTCTCGACGTCGACGCTTCGCTGTCGCAACGTCTGGGCTGCGCCGTAGATCGCCGTGATTGGCGTGCGGAGCTCGTGTGAGACGGTCGCGATGATTTCCGCGTGCAGTTCTTCGAGTGCGTGCTGGCCGGTGACGTCCCGAAAGGCGTAGACGGTGCCTTGGTCGAACGCGACGCCGTAGATCGAGATCCAGCGTTCGCCGCGAGCGAGTGTGTCGAGCGGCAGGGTCGCCGGTGCCGGGCTCTCGCCTTCGGCGCCGACAGGGACATCGAGAACGATCCGCTCCCAGGCCGGAAGCGCTTCTCCGATCGGGCGTCCGACGACGCTTCCTACGTCGAGGCCGGTGATGGCGGAGGCCGCGGGGTTCCACAGTCGGATAACTCCTTCTCTGTCGACCAGGATGACGGCGTCATCGACAACCTCGAGCGCGGTGGCCGCTCGGCTGCGCGCCTCGGCTTCGGCACGTGCGGCGCGCTCGGCGGCCAGGAGCTGCGCCTTGTCGATCGCGGCCCCGGCGTGAACGGCGATGGCGGCCACGACCCGCTCGTGCTCTTCTGTGAAGACGCCGACGTCCTGGTGGCCGAAGAACAGCCCGCCGACGGTGGCGCCATCGGGGGTGAAAACGGGCACAGCCAGGTAGCTGCGAACCGGTAGGTGTCCGGCCGGCAAGCCGTTGTAGGGCGGATTTTGGCCGAAGCGCGGATCCGCACGTACGTCGTCGAGTCGGACCGTTTCGGCGCCCTCGAAGGTCGGCCGGAAGATCTTCGTGGCGCGTGGCATCGGGAAGCGCTCGAACTTCGAGATCGGCGCGCCCGAGATCGTGTACAGCGAATAGGCGCCCGCCTCACGTCGGACGCTGTTGTAGAAGAACGCTCCGAACTGAGCTCCGGTGAGCGCCGTCGCCTCGTCGGTGACGAGCTGGACCATCTCCCGGAGATCCGTCATCGGGCCGATCTCGACAGCGATGCGAGAGAGCGTGTGCACGAATCGGCGCTCCCGCTCGAGCAGCCGCCCTAGCTCCGCCGCGTGGTCCGAGCCTTCCTCCCTATTCCGTGCCGCGGCCAAGCTTCCCGCCCCCGACTCCTGTTCGCTCATCCCTGGGCCAGAACCAGGTCGCTGGCGACCCGCGACACATAGTGCCAAGCCCGCGCCGGCCGCGAAGGCGTCCGCTACGCTCCATGGCGTGACCGAGAAAACCGGCAGCCACGGCTCGGTGTGCGATCACCTCGTTCAGGTGTACCGCGACCGGGTCGACCTTGCGCAGGCGGTCGCGGTTTTCCTCGCCTCCGGGCTGGCCGCCGGCGAGTCGGCAGTCTCCGTCGCGACGCCGCTGCACTGGGCAGCGATCCGCGAGCGTATGCAGCAACGAGACCTCGACGTCGATCAACTCGAAGCCGCGGAGCGCCTCGTCGTTGTCGACGCCGAAGAGACCCTCGCCGCAATCACGGAGAACGGCACACCGGCTGTGCGCCCGTTCACACGCGTCGTCGGCGGCCTCCTCGACCGCGCGCTTCAGACTTCGTCGGTTCGGCGCGTCCGCGCCTTCGGGGAGATGGTCGACGTGCTCTGCTGGCGCGGCGACCGCGTCTCGGCAGATCTCCTCGAGGATCTCTGGAACCAGCTCGGACGCAGGCGCGAATTTTCGCTCCTGTGCGGCTACAAGCTCGACCTCTTCGACCGCGACGTCCAGGTCAACCTCCTGCCCCAGATCTACCGGGCGCACACCGACCTGCTCCCCCTGGCAGCCGCCGAAGCCCTCGACCAAGCCGTCAAGCAGGCACTGATCGAGATACTCGGTGACGAGGACGCACGCAAAGTCGAAGAGCAGGTAGCACGACACCCGACCGACGAGCGCCTCTCGCGCGGACAGCAGACGCTCATGTGGGTCAGCGCCCACATGCCGCGCACAGCCGAACGCATCCTCGAGCGGACTCGCGACCACTACCTCCCCGCGCTCGACTCAGCAGCCGCGTAGGCGCCGGCACAAACGCCGCCGCGTGGACCAACCCAGCTCGGCGGCGGCAACCCGCAGAGCCTCCCGAACCAGTTGCCACGTGACACCCGCGGCGAGTGAGCCGAGAAGCAGTCGACCCCGGACGCCAATGCGAACGGACCCTGCTTCGCCGGGAGTGACCCGGTACGCGAGCCAGCGGCTGCTAGAGTTTTACTCATGCCGAGACGAGTAAAGCGTAGGAGTGGTTTCACTCGGCTGTCTCCGAAGCGTCAGATCACGCTTCCGCTCGCCGTGGTCGAGCGGGCGGGGATCAAGGTCGGCGAGGAGCTTGCGGTCGAGACCGACGACGAAGGCCGGGTAATCGTCTTCCGTTCTGACGGCGAGACGGTTGGCGATCGTCGCCGCCACGCGCTCGAGCGAGCCGCGGGGGCACTTCCCGGCGTCTGGCCGGCGGGTGCGCTCGACGAGCTGCGCGACGAGTGGCACTGATCGTCCTCGACGCGAGCGTGCTGATCGCACTGCTCGACCCGGCCGACCCGCACCATCGAGCCGCGCGGGCGGCGCTCGACGCACATGCCGACGACGACCTGCATATTCCGGCGCACACGCTGGCCGAGGCGCTCGTGCATCCGGTCCGGGCGGGCAAGGAGCGGGAAGCCCGACGGCTGATCGCCAGCCTCGAGATCGCGGTCGACGCAGTCGACGAGGTGGTGGCGGTCGCCGCGGCGAGACTCAGCGCCCGACACGGCAGCGCCCTGCGGATGCCGGATGCGCTGGTTCTCGCCTACGCCGACGTGCACAAGGTAAGACGCGTGGTCACCGCCGACGAGCGCTGGCCCGCCTGGAGCCGCCGGGTGGAGCTCCTCGGCACCTGACAGCGTCACGGTTCCTGCACTACCGGGGTGTGTTAGCCAGGGTGAGACGCGCGAGGAGGCGCTGGCGATGATCCGGGAGGCGATCGAGGGCTACCTCGAGTCGCTCGAGGCGCATGGCGATCCGACCCCTGCCCGGTCGAGATCGAGCGCGTGACCGTCTCGGCGTGACTCCGCCGGCGGTGACACGCGGGAAGCGGTGCGCGCGCTGAGCGGTGTGCGCTGGCAACTCGATCGCATCCGGGGAAGCCACCACGTGTTCCGTCATCCTCAGCATCGCCATCGTGTGGTCGTGCCCATGCACGGACGCGATCTCGCGAGAGGGACAGTCACAGGTCGAGGCCAAGGCCGGGCGGTTCGGGCTCGAGCTTGATCGATTGGGTACGGTGAGGGCGTAGCCGTAGTCGAGGTGCTCGGCCGCGTAGGCGAAGGGGACGCGGTGGTCGGTGAGGATTTGGTCCCGAACGGATCAGCGCATCGTCGTCGAGGCCGACGATGGCGGCGCGCAGGCCGTTGCGGAGGCCGAGCCGTTCGTCGTTTCGCCGGCACAGCACTTTGTCGTGGACGCGGTAGCCGAACGCGGGCCCCTCGAGTGGCTGGGCTCGGAGGAAGCGGGCGAGGTTCCGGATGACTTCGTCCCGCAAGCCCTGCGACTGGCGAGCGCGCTCGCCTCGCGCGGACGCTCATTCGGCGCTAAGAAACGACGGGTACCGTCGAGGCTCGTGCGCAACACGGTGCTGAGCGTCGCCGTAGCGCTCGCAGGCGCCGCGGCGATCACCGGCGTGGCCTGGAGCGTCCAGACGGTCGCCCTGCCGCCGCCCGCCCGCGCCAACCGCATCGCAGCCGACACGTCGAGATGGCTCAGCGAGCACCGGGTGATCGTCGACGTCTTCCACGTCGACCGGACGCGCCGCATCGGCCTCTGCGTCGACGGCTGGTACCGGCTCCCGAGCGGGAAGCAGGCGCTCGGTTCGCTCCTCGCCATGAAGGGCGGCAGGAAATACCTCGTCGCCGGCGGCAAGGTCCTGACGCACGTCGGTTTCCGCCGCCGCTCGATCGTCGCGCGCCTCGGCCTCGTCGTCGGCTGCGCGACCGGCTTGTCGCGGATGCTCCTGCCGGCGGAGCAGTCCGCGCTCCACCTGCACGCCCAGCGCGCGTTTGCCGCGGGGCGGCCGGCGATCGCGCTCCGGCTGCGCCGCGGCGCGAAGCGCTTCACCCTCTTCGTCGCCCCCACCACGTACGAGCCGCTCGTCGCGATCTTCCACACGCCGAAGGACACCATGACCGCCCGGCTGTTCCTCGCACGCGACACGCCGCGCCTGCTTCGCCGATTCGACGTCGCCGCCGTGGGGACGCGCTACCGCCCGTGACCGTCGGCTCCGAATCGGCACCCCTTCCACGCGTGCTCGCGTTGCCGCCCCTGCCGCGGTGGCTGCTCGGCTGGTGGGCGGCCGGCCGCGTCGTCACCGTCGCCACCGCGCTGGCGATCAAGCCGTCGGTGTGGACGCTCGACGTCTGGGACGGGCGCTGGTACAGGATCGTCGCGCGCGGCGGATACCTGCTCGTCCCGGGACGCCAGAGCGACCCGGCCTTCTTCCCGCTCTACCCGATCCTGTTACGCGGCGTCCACGGGCTCGGCGTCGGTTGGGGGATCGCCGGGCCGCTACTCTCGGACGCGCTGCTGCTGGCCGGCCTCGTCCTGTTCCACGGCCTGACGCGGGAACTGCTCTCGCGCGACCTCGCTCGCCGGGCGACGACGTATCTCGCGGTGTTCCCGCTCGGCTACGTCTTCTCGATGGCCTATCCGGAAAGTCTCGTGCTCATGCTCGTGGCCGGAGCGGCGCTCGCGGCGCTGCGCGGCCGCTGGTGGCTCGCGGCCGCCTGCGGGGCGGCGGCGGCGCTGGCGCGGCCCGAGGGCGTGTTCGTAGCGCTGCCGCTCGCAGGGAT
>JAVKST010000060.1:0-15936 GCA_039583515.1 Gaiellaceae bacterium | reverse complement strand
TGTAGCGAACGCCTCGCGCGCGACGCGCTGGCTGGAAGCCGCGCGAGCGTTCGCGCGCGGCGACTATCTAGAGGCCGAATGGGCGTACTAAGCTCGAACCCGGTGAAGTAGTTCGTCGCCTCCACCTCGCCGCCGCGGACGATGTGCATGTCCCGCTCGAAGCGGAAGCCGAGCGCCTCGTAGAAAGCGCGGCTGCGCTCCGGGTCGGCGATCCGCACCATCGTGTGCAGGAATCGCGCCACCTTCTGGATGCTAATGCGCGCGCACCGACTGCCGCGTCCGTGCCAGACCGTCCCCGACCGTCGTCTCAGCTCCCCAGCCGAGCTCGCGCTCCGCGCGGGCCGGGTCGAAGACGGTGTGCCGAATATCGCCGGGTCGTTCGCCGGCAAGCCGCGGATCCTGCTCCAGGCCGGCCGTCTTCGCGCAGAGCCGATGCAGGTCGAGGACGCTCGTCGGGACGCCGGTGCCGACGTTGTAGATCCCCGCGCCGTCGGCTGCGGCCACGGCGAGGAACGCCTGGCGAAGCGGTCGAGGCGGCCTGGCGGCGACCTGCACTAGCCGGGCCGCCGAACCTATTTGCTGAACCGCTGGTTCACGCGGCTGTCCCTCGATCGGGGCGCGCCACGAGTTTCCGAGACAGCGGCACGCCTGATCGTTTAGTCGGACTCGCGTGCCGCTCGCCCGGCTGCGCCGCCGCGGAGCGCGTCGAGGAGCGGGCCTATCTCCAGGTCGGCGAACAGCGGATGGCGGAGTTGGGCGCGCGGATTGATCTCGTAGCGGTTGCGTCGGCCTTCTTTGGTGCGAACGACATAGCCGTCGGCCACGAGGTCGGCGACGATCTTCTGCGCCGCCCGTTCGCCGATCCCCACCTTGTCGGAGATCTCGCTGATCCGAATCCGCGGGTCGCGCGCGATGCAGAGCAGCACGTTGCCATGGTTGCTGAGGAAGAACCAGTTGCTGCGACGGCCGCTCTCCGCCGAGGTCTGAGTGACGCTCTCTAAACCCTGTCCCTTGAAACCTGCTTCCGAAGACGTCATTATCGGTGATTCTACCGATCAAGAGTGGCGTGGGAATGGGCCCGCGGCCATTTCGGGGAAGGGGGTTCGAGAATGTCCCTCGACCAGAAGAGAGCGCGCGTCTTCGGCGTTCTCTACCTCATCACCTTCGCCACGTCGATCCCGGCGCTGCTGCTCTACGAGCCGGCGCTGCGCAATCCCGTGGCCTACATCGCCGGTGGCGGGCACGACAAGCGGATCCTCCTCGGGGCTCTGCTGGAGCTGCTGCTGATTGTCGCGAATATCGGCACTGCGGTCGTGATCGTCCCGATCGTGAGGCGGCAGAGCGAGGAGCTGTCGATCGGCTACGTGACCGCGCGGCTATTCGAATCCACGTTCATCCTCGTCGGCATCCTCGCGATGCTCGGGATCATCACACTTCACCAACAGGGGGCGGGCACGTCTGAGGGCACGGTCGCCTACACGCTCGCGGCGATCAAGGATTGGACGTTCCTGCTTGGGCCGGGCTGGGTCGTCGGCTGGGGAAACGGCCTGATCCTGGGCTACCTGATGTACCGCTCGGGACTGGTGCCGCGACGGTGGTGCTGGCTCGGCCTCATCGGTGGGCCGCTGATCATCGTCTCCGGGACGGCCTTGATGTTCGGCGGCAACAACCCGAGCCACACGATGCACTCGCTACAAGCCATCGTGACGATCCCGGAGTTCGCATGGGAACTCTTCCTCGGCGTCTACTGCGCCATCTGGGGTTTCAGGCTCGAGTCCCCGATCCGCGACAGCGACCAGCAGACGCGCGTCGCCTCAGCCCCCGCCCCCGCCGTCGCGTGAATCAGACCCGGACGAGACGATCGAGCAAAGGAGCAATATGTCCACTTTTCCCGTCTATCCCATGCGCGTCGAAGCCAGGTTCGATACGCGCCTGAGCCGCTGGCGCTGGCTGGTCAAATGGCTGCTGGCGATCCCGCACTACGTCATCCTGGTCTTCCTCTGGATCGCCTTCCTGATGCTGAGCATCGTCGCGTTCTTCGCGATCCTCTTCAGCGGCCGCTATCCACGCTCGATCTTCGACTTCAACGTGGGCGTCCTCCGCTGGACCTGGAGGGTCAGCTTCTACTCCTTCAACGCCCTCGGAACCGACCGCTACCCGCCCTTCACACTCCGCCCGGCACCGGACTATCCCGCCACACTTGAGGTCGACTACCCGGAGCGCCTCTCGCGCGGCCTCGTGCTCGTCAAGTGGTGGCTGCTGGCGATCCCCCACTACCTCATCGTCGCCCTCTTCGCCGGCGGAGGCTCGAGCGGCGGCCTCGTCACGCTGCTCGTCTGCATCGCGGGCCTGGCCCTCCTCTTCACCGGCACCTACCCGCGCGGCATCTACGACTTCGTGCTCGGCATGAACCGCTGGGGGCTGCGCGTCGTCGCCTACGCCGCACTCATGACCGACGAATACCCGCCCTTCCGGCTCGACATGGGCGGCACCGAGCCAGACGCGAAACCCGGCCAGGCACCCGCGGCCGCGGCAGCAGGCGCGATGTCCTGAAACCCTCGGGGCACGATCACCCGGAACGATGGAGGAGCGCGGTCCAGTTGTCCTCGAGGTCGTCGGCGAGCAGCGCGTAGAGAACGGTGTCGACCCACTCGCCATCCTTGAGGTACGCCTTCCGCTTGCGGCCCTCGCGGACGAACCCGACGCGCTCGGCGTGCGCGCACGCACGCTCGTTGAAGGCGTAGACCTCGAGCTCGAGCCGGTGGAAGCCGAGCTCGCCGAGCAGGAGCCGCTGGAACTTCCGGGCCGCCTCGTCGGCGAGGCGGCGGCCGCGGAAGCGAGGGTGGACGGCGAGCCGCTCCAGCCGCGCAATCCGGCTCCGCTCGTTCGCGAGGTGGAACCCGAGGGCGCCCGCGCGCTCCCCGTCGAACTCGATCACCAAGCGCCCGAAGGCATGCGGTTCCGCGAGCGACCGCTCGATCTCCTCGAGCACGTCCTCGCGCGTCGCCGCCGTCCGCGGCCCGAGGAACGGCCGGACGTCGTCGTCCCCGAGCAGCTCGAGGAGGAAGTCCGCGTCAGAGCGCTCCGCGCGCCTCAGCTCGACGGCCACGCAGCGAGGCTAGTGCACGCGTCTGCACGTTCGGTCGCTTACCGGCGAGACGCCGCGGGGAGGCGACCATAACGTGCAGACGCGTGCACTCGACCAACGGAGCCGCTGGCGAGCGCGACGCCGACGAGGACGAGCGCGAGCGCCGCGAACGCCGTCAGGCCGAAGCTCTCGCCGAGGAAGAGGGCGCCGTAGGCGAGCGCGATCGGCGGCACGAGATAGGTGACCAGGGTGGCGTAGTTCGCGCCCGCGCTCTGGATCAGCGCGAAGAAGAGGAGGTAGGCGATCGCGGTGCCCACCGCGCCGAGTAGGAGGATCGCCATGATCGTCTCCCCGTGCCACATGGCGCGCGGAGCCTGGGCGATCCCGGCGGGCAGGGCTGCGAGTGCGGCGACGGCCGTCGAGCCGAGCGCGACGACGAGCGGCGGCGTGCCGCGCAGGTGGCGGCCGGCGAGCAGCGTCCCGATCGCGTAGCAGAGGGCCATCGCCACCACGGCCAGCGCGGCGAGCAGCTTCCCGTGCGGCTGCGCGCCGACCAGCAGCGCCACTCCCACGAACCCGACGACGAGGCCGAACAGCCGCAGCCCGGTGACGCGCGACTCGCGGAAGAAGCCGAAGGCGAGGAGCGCGTTGAAGACCGGCACGGCTCCCTGGATGATCGAGGCGAGCCCCGAGTCGATCCGCTTCTCCCCCCACGACAGCAGCCAGAAGGGGAGAGCCGTGTTCACGAGCGCGATCACGACGAGCCAGGGCCAGGCGCGGCGGAGCTCGGCGAGGGTACGGCGGCCGCCGAAGCGGACCAGCGCGATCGCGGCGAGCACGAGCGCGGCCGACCCGAGCCGTCCCAGGATCAGCGTCGACGGCGCGAGCTGCCGGTCGGCGATCTTGATCAACATGAACGACGCGCCCCAGATCAGGGCGAGGACGGCGAGCATGATCCCGGGACGGCGCACTACCACTGCAACGTAACGCGGCCGGCCGCCGTGAGATTCCGCCGCGGGCGCGGATAGACTGAATCGCCTGACGGAGCTGGCCGATCAGCCCCTGCACCGCGCACTCGGTCTGACCGACTGGGAGGCGGGCCGTATCCGGGACCTCCTGGGCCGCGACCCGAACCATTTCGAGCTGGCGGTGTTCTCGCTCCTCTGGTCGGAGCACTGCGGCTACAAGCACTCGGCGCCGCTCCTGAAGCGGCTGCCGTCGAGCGGCGAGCGCGTCCTGGGCGGTCCCGGCGGGAACGCGGGGGTGCTCGACCTCGGCGACGGGACGGCCGTGGCGTTCAAGGTCGAGTCGCACAACCATCCCTCGGCGGTCGAGCCGTTCCAGGGCGCCGCGACCGGGATCGGCGGCATCCTGCGCGACGTGGTCGCGATGGGCGCCCGGCCGGTTGCGCTCCTCGACGGGCTCTGGTTCGGCGCGCCGGACTTCCACTTCTGGCGGGCCGTCGCGGGGATCGGCCACTACGGCAACTGCGTCGGCGTCCCGAACGTCGGCGGCGCGACCGTCTTCGATCCCGCCTACGCCGGCAACTGCCTCGTCAACGCGATGTGCGTCGGACTGCTCGACGCGGGCCGGCTGCGCTCGGCGAAGGCGAGCGGGCCGGGCCGACTGGTCGTCCTCTACGGCGCGACCACCGGCCGCGACGGAATCGGCGGCGCCTCGGTGCTCGCGAGCGCGGAGCTCGGCGACGACGACGCCGACAAGCGGCCGTCCGTCCAGGTCGGCGACCCGTTCACGGGCAAGAAGCTGATCGAGGTCTCGCTGGAGCTCGTCGAGTCGGGCCTCGTCGAGTCGCTGCAGGACTGCGGCGCCGCCGGACTGGCCTCCGCGCTGTCGGAGATGGCCTCCGAGGGTGCCGGCATCGACGTCCACCTCGACCGCGTGCCGTTGCGCGAGGAGGGCATGGAGCCGTGGGAGATCATGATCTCGGAGTCGCAGGAGCGGATGGTCGCGGTCGTCCGGCCGCAGATGCTCGAGGCCATGCACGCCGTCTGCGAGCGCTGGGAGCTGCCGTGCACCGCCATCGGCGAGGTCACCGACACGGGGCTGCTGCGCGCGTTCGACGGCGGCGATGTCGCCGGCGAGATTCCGGCGCGCCTGCTCACGGACGAATGCCCGCGCTACGAGGTCGAACGGCGGGCGGAGCCGCGGCCGGCGCGGCACGTCGCGCGGCCGGTGTTCGACGTGCGCGAGGTCGTGGAGCAGTACGACCAGCTCGTCGGCTCGCGCACGGTACGACGGCCGGGCCTCGACGCTGCCGTCCTGCGGCTGCGGCCGTCGCTGCGCGGCCTCGCGGTCGCGCTGCAGGGGCCGGTGCCCGGCGAGATGGACGGCTTCCGCGCCGGCGTGCAGGCGACGCTCGGGGCGGCGCGAAACGTCGCCTGCGCGGGCGGCGAGCCGCTCGGGCTCACGGACTGCCTCAACTTCGGGAACCCGCAGAAGCCGGAGATCGCGTACGAGCTGGCGCAGGCCGTCGAGGGCATCGCCCGAGCGGCGGAGGCGCTCGGGATCCCGGTCGTCTCCGGCAACGTCTCGCTTTACAACGACACGAACGGGGTCTCGATCCCGCCGACCCCGGCCGTCGGCTGCGTCGGCCTCGTCGCCGACGTGCGCACGGTTCCGAGCCGCTGGCGGAGCGGCGACGCCGTCCTCCTGGCCACCGCGCCGGACGGATCGCTCGCAGCGGAGGCCGCCCTGATCCGCTTCCTCTGGAAGGCGGCGCCGCACCTCTCGCTCTGCCACGACGTCGGCAGCGACGGGATCGAGGCCGGGCTCGCCGAGGCGGCGGCCTGGAGCGGCGGCCTCGCAGCCGAGGTCGAGATCCCGGCGGAATACGACGCACGGCGCGGCGCGGCGATCCTCGCCTGCGCGCGGGCGAATCTCCCCCGCCTCGGCTCGCGCGGCTTCGTCGGGATCGGGGAGGTGCGCTAGCCGTGTGCGGCGTGTTCGGCGTCTACGCGCCCGACCGCGACGTGGCGCGCCTCACGTACTTCGGGCTGTTCGCGCTCCAGCACCGCGGGCAGGAGTCGGCGGGGATCGCGGTCTCCGAGCATGGCCGGCTCACGGCGCTGCGCGAGCTCGGCCTGGTCTCCCAGGTCTTCGACGAGCAGAAGCTGCACGGCCTGCACGGCCAGGTCGCGATCGGACACACGCGGTACTCGACGACCGGCTCCTCGCAGTGGGCCAACGCGCAGCCGCTCGTGCAGCACGGGCGCGCACGTACCGTCGCGCTCGGCCACAACGGGAACCTGATCAACGTCGGCGACCTGCGCGAGGAGCTTCGTGCGGAAGGCGTCACCCTCCGCACGACCTCCGACAGCGAGCTGATCGCTGCGCTGATCGCGAACGACCCGGCGCCGCTCGACGAGGCGGCGGCGGCGACGATGCAGCGGCTCGAGGGAGCGTACTCCGTCGTCGCGCTGTCGGAGGGAAGGCTCGTGGCCTTCCGCGACCCGCACGGCTTCCGGCCGCTCGTGATCGGGCGGATCGGCGACGACTGGGTCGTCGCCTCGGAGACGTGCGCGCTCGACCTCGTGGGAGCCGAGCCCGTGCGGGAGGTCGAAGCGGGCGAGGTTGTGGTCGCCGACGCCGAGGGCCTCCACGCCACGAAGGCGCTCGAGCGCGCGGACGGCGGCGCGTTCTGCATCTTCGAGTTCTTCTACCTGGCCCGCCCCGACACGCGGCTCGAGGGCGTGGAGGTCCACGCCGCGCGCGTGCGCATGGGCCAGCGGCTCGCGCAGGAGGCGCCGGCGGACGCCGACCTCGTCCTGCCGATCCCGGACTCGGGGACGCCCGCGGCGATCGGGTTCTCTCGCGCGCTCGGGATCCCGTTCAGCGAAGGGCTGATCAAGAACCGCTACGTCGGGCGCACGTTCATCCAGCCGGATCAGGACCTGCGACGGCAGGGGATCCGGCTCAAGTTCAACCCGCTCGCCGAGGTCGCGGGGAAGCGCGTCGTCGTCGTCGACGACTCGATCGTGCGCGGCAACACGACCCGCGAGATCGTGCGGATGCTGTTCGACGCCGGAGCGGCCGAGGTGCACGTACGCATCTCGTCGCCGCCCGTGATCGGCCGCTGCTTCTACGGCATCGACCTCGCCGACCCGTCGGAGATGGTCGCCGCCGGGCGCAGCGTCGAGGAGGTGCGCGAGCAGATCGGCGCCACGACGCTCGCGTACCTCTCGCACGACGGGCTCGTGGAGGCGACTGCCCGGCCGGCGTCGTCGCTCTGCCGCGCCTGCCTCACCGGCGACTATCCGACCCAGGTGCCCGTCGACGGGAGCAAGCTGCGCTTCGAGCCGGCGCGTGCTTGAGACACTCCTCGAAGACGCCCGCGCCGACGACAACGTCATCGGGATCGTTCTGTTCGGCTCTCGAGCCAGAGGCGAGTTGGTCACCGAGCGAAGCGATTGGGACGTGTACGTCGTCGTCCGGGAGAGTCGCGGCGATCGGCCGTTCGTGCGTGGCGGGCCGATCGAGACGGTGGAGCTGACGCTCGACGAGCCGGGCGAGCCGGAAGGGCAGCGCTACCACCTCGCCTGGCTCGAGCCCCTGCTCGACAAGACGGGCGAGGTCGCGGAAGCGCTCGCCAAGGCGATCCGCGTCGACCCTGCGACGGCGGCCGAGCCGCTCGACGCCTACGTCAACTCCTACTACCGCTCGGCGAAGAACGTCCGCGCCGGACTCGAGCTCGCCGGGCTCCTCGACGCGCAGGAGTCCGTGCGCTGGTGGCTCGAATTCGTCTTCGGCGTCCACGGGAGGCTTCGCCCGTACAACAAATGGCTCGAGTGGGAGCTCCGCGAGCACCCGCTGCCGGTCGCCGTGGACCTCGCGCGGCTGGAGCGGATCGCGCGCACGGGCGAGCTCGCCGAGCAGCAAGCGCTCTTCCGGGAGACCGAGGTTCTCGCGCGAGAGCGCGGCCGCGGCGCGACGATCGACGGCTGGGAGCCGGACGTCGCCTGGCTGCGCGGCTGACGCCGCCCTTTCGGCACGATGGGCAGTCGTGCAACTCTTCCACTATCACCTCGTCACGAGCCGCGTCCGGGAGGTCGAAGCGCGCTACATCGGCAAGCTCGCGTTCGACCTCGTCGCGCGCCACGGCCGGATCGGCGAGGAGCTGACGTCCTACGAGCCGGGCGTGTCGTGGGAGGTGCTCGACGACCTGAGCTTCAAGCTCCGGCTGACGGAGCTCGAGAAGGGTGCCGTCAACGTCGTGATCCAGCCGGGCCAGTGGCCGATGCCGCGGGTCGACCACCTCGGCCTCGTGCTGGACGAGGAGGAGTTCGACGCGGCAGTCGGCCGCGCCGCGGGAAGCGACCTGCGGGTGCAGGAGCACGGCGGCCGGCGCACCTTCGTCTCGACGAACGCCGGCTACCGGCTCGAGCTCCACCCGCCGCGGGAGTGGATCGACGACCTCCTCGGGCAGGAGGACGACCTGCGCCTGCAGGAGCTCCACCTGCGCGCCGACGACCCGGCGGCGAAGGCGAAGGCGCTCTCCGAGATCCTCGACGTCAACCGCTCCGGCAACGACGTGGAGGTCGGCTCCACGGTCGTTCGCTTCGTCCGCGGCGGCCCGCAGGGCCGGCCGGAGCTCTACGGCGAGCTCTTCGTCTAGCGGCGGTCGTAGACTCGGCTCGTGGCGGAGAAGGCTCCTACGTACGGCGCGGCGGGAGTCTCGCTGGCGACGGCGGACGCGGTCGTCGAGCGGCTGCGGGCCGCAGTCGAGTCCACCGGCGCCGCCGGCTTCGGCCACTTCGCCGGCCTGTTCCCGCTCGACGAGAAGCGCCTGCTCGCCGCCTCGACCGACTCGATCGGCACGAAGCCGATGGTGGCGCGGCCGCGCGGCCTCCTCCGCAACTGCGGCGCCGACATGGCCGCGCACTGCATCAACGACGTCATCGCCTGCGGCGCCGACCCGCTGATCCTGCTCGACTACGTCGCCGCCGGCCGCATCGAGCTCGAGCAGGTGGCCGAGCTCGTCGAAGGCGCGGCCGACGTCTGCCGGGCCGCCGGCGTGGCGCTCGTCGGCGGCGAGACGGCGGAGATGCCGGACGTCTACCGCGACGACGAGCTCGACTTCGCCGCCACGTGTGTCGGGATCGTCGACCGCGCGCGGCTGATCGACGGGTCGAGGGTGGCGGCGGGCGACGCCGTCGTCGGCTTCCCGGCGGCCGGCATCCACGCGAACGGCTTCTCGCTCGTCCGGCGCGTGCTCGAGCTCGAGGACTACGACGGCGACGATCTCCTCGCTTCGACGCGGCTCTACCTCGACGAGGTGCGGCACCGGCGCGACACTGCGCACGCGCTCGCGCACGTCACCGGCGGGGGCATCCTCGGCAACCTCTCGCGCGTCCTCCCGGCGGGCCTCGAGGCGCGGATCGACTGGGACGCCTGGGAGCGGCCCCCGGTCTACGCCTGGCTCGCACGCCACGTCGCGGAGGACGAGCTGCGGCGCGTCTTCAACCTCGGCATCGGCTACTGCGCCGTCGTCGACGAGCCGGAGCCGGACGACCTCGTGATCGGACGGATCGCCTGATCGGCGTGCTCGTCAGCGGGACGGGGACGAACCTGCAGGCGCTGCTGGACGCCGGGTTGCCGGTCGTCGCCGTCGCGAGCAACCGGCGCGACGCCCCCGCGCTCGCGCGGGCGAACGGCATCCCCACCGCGGCCTTCGAGCTCGCGGATCACGCCGATCGCGCGGCGCGCGACACGGCGATGGCCGACTGGCTCGAGGGCCACGGCGTCCGGCTCGTGGTGCTCGGCGGCTACATGCACCTCCTCACCCCGGCGTTCCTCGACCGCTTTCCCGGAGCCGTCGTCAACGTCCACCCTTCGCTGCTCCCCGCCTTTCCGGGCGCGCATGCGGTCGAGGAGCAGCTCGCCGCCGGCGTCGCCGAGTCCGGCGCGACCGTCCACCTCGTCGACGAGGGCATCGACAGCGGCCCGGTGCTCGCGCAGGAGCGCGTCCCCGTGCTCGACGACGACACGCCGCAGACCCTCCACGAGCGCATCAAGCACGTCGAGCACCGGCTGCTGCCGGAGGTGGTGAGGGAACTCTGCGCGCGCTGATCTCGACCTGGGACAAGAGCGGCCTGGACGAGTTCGCGCGCGGCCTCGTCTCGCTCGGCTGGCGGCTCGTCGCGAGCGGCAAGACGGCGGCGGCGCTCGAGGCGATCGGACTCCCGGTCGACCTCGTCGGCGAGGTGACCGACTCGCCGGAGATGCTCGGCGGCCGCGTGAAGACGCTCCACCCCCGCGTCCACGCCGGCATCCTCGCGCGGCGCGACGACCCGGCCGACGTCGCGACCCTCGACGAGCACGGAATCGAGCCCTTCGACCTCGTCTGCGTCAACCTCTACCCCTTCGAGGACGTGGCCGCTCGGCGCGGTGTGGCCGAGGCCGAGGCGGTGGAGATGATCGACATCGGCGGGCCCGCGATGCTGCGCGGCGCAGCGAAGAACTTCGCCCACTGCGCGCCGGTCTGCCGGCCCGACCAGTACGGTCCGGTGCTCGACGAGCTGCGCCGCGACGGCGAGCTGTCGCTCGAGGCGCGCCGGCGGCTCGCGGCGGACGCGTTCGCGCACACGGCCGCGTACGAGGCCGCGATCGCGAACTGGTTCAACGCGCGCGAGGACTTCCCGGGCTCCCTCGTGCTCGCGCTCGAGAAGGTCCTCGACCTCTCCTACGGCGAGAACCCGCATCAGCGTGCCGCCTACTACTCCGAGCGCGGCTCGCGCCGGCACCTCCTGTCGCGCGTCGACCAGCTCCACGGCAAGGAGCTGTCGTTCAACAACCTCAACGACCTCTCCGGCGCCCGGGCGCTCGCCCGCGAGTTCGCGCTGCCGGCATGCGTGATCGTGAAGCACGCGAACCCGTGCGGCGTGGCCGTCGGGGCGACGGCGGAGGAGGCATACGAGAAGGCGCTCGCCTGCGACCCCACCTCCGCGTACGGTGGGATCGTCGTCGTCAACCGCGACGTCACGGGGCAGCTCGGCGAGAGGCTCGCCGAGCAGTTCGTCGAGGTGCTGTTCGCGCCCGGCTACGGCGACGAGGCACTCGAGGCCCTGCAGCGGAAGAAGAACACGCGGATCCTCGTCGACCGGGAGCGCCGCGCGGGCGAGCCCGGCGAGCGGCACTACAAAAGGGTGCTCGGCGGGATGCTCGTGCAGGATCCGGACGCCGAGATCGAGGACCGCGAGGGCTGGCAGGTCGTCGCCGGCGACGTGAGCGAGCCGCAGTGGGGCGACCTCGTCTTCGCCTGGCGGGTCTGCAAGCACGTCGCGTCGAACGCGATCGTGCTGGCGAAGGATCTCGCGACGATCGGGATCGGCGCCGGCCAGATGAGCCGCGTCGACGCGGTCGAGATCGCGCTCGAGAAGGCCGCGCGCCTCGACCACGACCCGCATTACGCGGCCCTCGCGTCAGACGCGTTCTTCCCCTTCCCCGACGGGCCGCAGCTCGCGCTCGACGCGGGCGTGACGGCGATCGTCCAGCCGGGCGGCTCCCGCCGCGACGAGGACGTGATCGCGGCGGCGGAGAAGGCGGGCGCCGCGATGGTCTTCACCGGCCGGCGCCACTTCCGGCACTGACGAATGCCGTACGAGATCCCGTCGGCGGCGAGCTAGAGCTCGCCTGGCGGCGCGAACCGGTGGAAGTGCACGCCGAGCCCCGCCTGGTTGACCGCGAAGAGCAGGGCGAGCATCTCCTCGAGCAGCCGCCCCTTGTCGAGCCCACCGGCGATCTCGCCCGACGGCACCGCGACGAGGAGGACGTCCGCAGAGGACGCGTCGCCGCCGTCACGGCCCAGCTCCTGCACCACGTGCCCGGCGGCGCGCCACCGCTGCGCGAGGCCGCCGCCGACGTTCCCCCCTGCCGACGACGGGGATCTCCGTCGCTACCTCCAACGCCGCCGGACGTTCTAGGCTTCCCGCCGATGCCGCGCGAGCACCCGACCGTTCTCGATCTCGTCGGCGGCACGCCGATCGTACGCCTCGACCGGCTCTCGCCCCGCGGCGGAGCGCGAATCCTCGCGAAGCTCGAGTACCTAAACCCCGGCGGCTCGGTCAAGGACCGGATCGGCCTGGCGATGATCGAGCAGGCCGAGCGCGAGGGAAAGCTCAGGCCGGGCGGGACGATCGTCGAGCCGACCTCCGGCAACACCGGCGTCGGCCTCGCGATCGCGGCTGCGCGCAAGGGCTACCGCTGCATCTTCGTCATGCCCGACAAGATGAGCCAGGAGAAGATCTCGATGCTGCGCGCCTACGGCGCCGAGGTCGTGATCACGCCGACCGCCGTCGATCACGACTCGCCGGAGTCGTACTACTCCGTCTCGTCGCGGCTCGCCGAGGAGATCCCGGGCGGCTACAAGCCCGACCAGTACTCGAACATGGCGAACCCGCAGGCGCACTACGACGTCACCGCGCCCGAGATCTGGGAGCAGACCGGCGGCGAGCTCGACGCGCTCGTCATCTCGGTCGGCACGGGCGGGACGATCTCCGGCGTCGGCCGCTGGTTCCACGAGCGCCGGCCCGAGGTCAGGATCGTCGGCGTCGACCCGGAGGGCTCGATCTACACGGCGGAGGACGAGAGCCAGCTCCACCCGTACCTCGTCGAGGGGATCGGCAAGGACACGTGGCCCGACACGATCGACCTGAAGGTGGTGGACGAGTGGGTCCGCGTCTCCGACCGGGACTCGTTCCTGACCGCGCGCCGGCTCGCGCGCGAGGAGGGCATCCTCGCCGGCGGCTCGGCCGGCTCGACCCTGTGGGCCGCGATCCAGGTGGCGGAGCGGCTGCCGGCGGACGCCACCGTGCTCGCGATCGTCGCCGACTCCGGCCGCTCCTACATGTCGAAGTTCTACGACGACAACTGGATGCTCGAGCACGGCTTCGTCGAACGTCAGGCACCGCTGCCGACGGTGGAGGAGCTCCTCCGCGTGAAGCACGCCGGCGAGGTGCCGGAGCTCGTCACGATCGCGGCGCACGCGAAGGTCGGCGAGGGCATCGACACGATGCAGCGCTACGGGATCTCGCAGCTGCCGGTCGTGCGCGACGGCCGGTGCGAGTCGCTCGCGGACGTGATCGGCTCGCTGCAGGATCGCGCGCTACTCGAGCGCGTGTTCGCCAACCCGGACGCGGTCCACGAGGACGTCGCGGCCGCGATGCAGCCGCCGCTCGCCGCGGTCGAGGCGTCGGCGACGCTCGAGGACGTGTTCTCGACGCTGAGCGGCGGAACGAATGCCGTCGTCGTCGCGCGGGAGGGGAAGCCGGTCGGCGTGCTCACACGCAGCGACCTGCTCGACTTCCTCGCGCACCGCTCGTAGCACGCGTCTACTCGGCCGAGTCGCGACGCGGGCGCGCGGGAAGGAGCGGCGCGTGCTCGCCGACGCACTCGACCGTCTCGTCGCCTCCGATCCGGGGCTGAACCGGCTGCGAACGGCCGGACGCGGCGTCGTCTCGATGGGCAGCGCGCTCGGGCTGGAGCGGCTGTTCGCCGGGTACACCGGAGCGGGCACGCGGGGAGCGCTGATCGCGATGCTCCTCGGGGCGATCGTCGGGATGCTCGGCTCGCTGGGCCTCTCGGCGGGAACGCGGGTCGACCGAGCCCTGACCGCGCTCACGTTTCCGCCGGCGATCGGGATCGGGATGACGATCGGCGCCGCCGTCTCGACGGACACCGATCTCCTCCTCGGGGTCTTCGTCGTCGTGCTCTTCGTCGCCGTCTACATCCGCCGCTTCGGGCAACGCTTCTTCTTCGCCGGATTCATGATCTGGCTGGGGTACTTCTTCGCTTCGTTCCTCGGCGCGACGTACGGCGAGCTGCCCCGGCTCGTCTCGGACACGGCGCTCGCCGCCGCGTGGGTGCTGCTGCTCTCGCTGACGGTGCTGCACGGGAACTCGGCACGCACCCTGCGGACGACGCTGCGCGCCTTTACGAGCAGAGCCCAGTCGGTCGCCGAGGCGGCGGCCGACCTGCTCACGCGGGACACCCGGAAAGCGCGGAGACGACTGGCGCGACAGCAGCGGCGGCTGGACGAGTCAGCACTGCTGATCGAGGGGCAGCTCGCCGACGGTGCCGCGGCCGGCCCGCGGTCGGCCGCGGAGCTTCGCCGCCTGCTCGTCGACGCGCAGCTCGCGGTCGACGAGCTCGCGCTCGCGACGCAGCGAGTCGTACGCGAGTCGCCTACGGCGGACGCGAGCGGACTGCGGGCAGTCCTGCGGCTCTTTGCCGGAGGCCGTGTCGCGAACGCCGCGCGCATGGCACACGAGCTGGAGTCGCGACTCGACGGAGCCGACGAGGAGCTCCGCCGCGCCGTCCGGCGGACCGCCGCCGCCGTCGTGGAATATGCCCGCTGCGTGGAGCGCTGGTCGCAGCCTGCGGACGTCGACGAGGCGGACGCCGAAACCTTCGAGCCGTCGGTCACGACGCCGATGGGAAACCTCCCCAGCTCGGCGGCCGTCGTCGGGCAAGTGGAGGCGCGCGGCGCGAGCTGGAACCCGCTCGCCCGCCTGCCGCTGACCACCCGCCAGGCGATCCAGGTCGCGCTCGCCGGCGGGCTCGCCATCGCCGCCGGCCGCGCGCTCTCCGAGCAGCGGTACTACTGGGCGGTCATTGCCGCCTTCATCACCTTCACCGGCACCGCGACGCGCGCCGAGACGTTCCTCAAGGCGAGCAACAGGGTCATCGGCACAGCCGCCGGCCTCGGCGTCGCGATCGTGCTCGCGAACCTCACCGCCGGCAGCGACTGGGCCGCGCTCACGGTGATCCTCGGCAGCATCTTCTTCGGCTTCTACCTCCGACAGGTCAGCTACGCGTACATGATCTTCTTCATCACGATCATGGTCGCGCAGCTCTACAGCGTCCTCCACGAGTTCACGGACGCGCTGCTCGTGCTCCGGCTCGAGGAGACCGGAATCGGCGCCGGCGCCGGTGTCCTGGTTGGCCTGTTCGTGCTGCCGCTCGACACTCGCGACGCGAGCCGACTCGCGCGCGGGAACTTGTATGAAGGACTTGCAGAGCTGCTGCGGGCGGCCGCAGACCGCCTCGGCGGCTCCGATGATTCGGCACATGACGATCTCGACAGGCTCGCGCGCACGATCGACGGGCACCTCCACCAGCTCAGGCAGATCCTGCAGCCCCTTACAAACCCGCTCGCGCTTCGCTCCGACGGCGACCGGATCCGGGAGCGGATCTCGCTCTACACGCTCGCCGCATCGACCGCGCGCCGCGTCGCCAGTGCCGCCCGGCGCGCCACGGAGACGGCTCCGGAGCGGCTGGCAGAGGCGGCCGGCGCGCTCGCCGACGCAAGCGAGGCGCTCGCCGACCGCACGCGAACGCCGGGGCCCGAGCAGTCATTCGAGCGCGCCCGCGACGGCCTCGACGCCGCGCGCGACGCGGCTCCCGCGGACGCCCGCGAGCCGCTCGAGCATGCGCTGACGCGGCTGCTCGTCGTGCTGCGCAGGCTCGCCGAGCGGTCGCCGCCGCACGAAGGCCGGACGACCGCTACGTGAGCCGCTGCTCGAGTTCCTCGCACACAGGAGCCGGGCGGCGACTACGCTGGGCGCGTGGCCACCGAACGGCTCGAATCGCTGCTCCGCGACGCGTTTCCCGACGCGGCCGAGGTGCACGTCGCGGACCGCACCGGCGGCGGCGACCATTTCCAGGTGACCGTCGAGAGCCCGCGCTTCGACGGGCTGCCGCTGCTCGACCAGCACCGCCTCGTCAACGAGGCGCTCGCCGAGCCGCTGCGCGACGGCACCATCCACGAGCTTCGGATCAAGACGAGGGGGACGGCATGAGCGAGCTGAGGCCGGAAGCGTCGGCGGCAGAGC
>JAVKST010000059.1:0-16002 GCA_039583515.1 Gaiellaceae bacterium | reverse complement strand
GGCGGGGGCGGCGGACCGGGTCGTGGGGTTGACTCGTAACGGTCAACCCTGTTGAGGGCACTCACCGTGTGCCCCCTTTCGGCGGTCCCAAACCTCGATCGCGTCTGCCGCCGCGACGGTCAGTCGCCGCGGAGGAACGAGGGGACGTCGAGCGTCTCCCCCGCGTTCTCGCCCCGGGCGCGGGCAACGCCCGCTTCCGCGCCGCCGGAGCGGCGGTGGCGGCGCTCGCCGCCGAAACCGGTGGCGATCACGGTGACGCGGACGTCGTCGCCGACCGCGTCGTCGATCACCGCGCCGAAGATGACGTTCGCGTTCTGATCCGACGCGCCGGTGACGACCTCGGCCGCCTCGTTGATCTCGAACAGGCCGATCTCGGGGCCACCGGTGATGTTGAGCAGGATGCCGGTCGCACCTTCGATCGACGACTCGAGCAGCGGCGAGGACACGGCTGCTCGCGCTGCCTCGGCCGCGCGGTTCTCGCCTCGTGCGGTGCCGATCCCCATCAGCGCCGATCCGGCGTCGCGCATGATCGTCCGCACGTCGGCGAAGTCGAGGTTGACGAGCCCGGGAACCGTGATCAGGTCGGTGATTCCCTGCACGCCCTGGCGGAGCACGTCGTCCGCCGTCCGGAACGCCTCGACCACCGACGTCTGCCGCTCGACGACCTGCAGCAGCCGATCGTTCTCGATCACGATCAGCGTGTCGACGCGCTCGCGGAGGTTTGCGACTCCCTCGTCGGCCTGCTGCGCACGCCGCCGGCCCTCGAAACCGAAGGGGCGCGTGACGACGCCGACGGTCAGGGCCCCGAGCTCGCGTCCCAGCTCCGCGAGGACGGGCGCGGCGCCGGTTCCGGTGCCGCCGCCTTCGCCGGCGGTCACGAAGATCATGTCCGCGCCCTTGAGCGCCTCCTTCAGCTCGTCGCGGCTCTCCTGGGCGGCGGCACGCCCGACGGCCGGGTCGGCGCCCGCGCCGAGTCCCCGCGTCGCCGCAGAGCCGATGTGGAGCTTCACGTCGGCGTCGCACATCATGAGCGCCTGCGCGTCGGTGTTGACGGCGATGAACTCGACCCCGGAGAGCCCGGCGTCGACCATGCGGTTCACGGCGTTCGTCCCGCCGCCGCCCACGCCCACGACCTTGATGACGGCGAGGTAACTGGCTGACGCGTCGCGGGTGCTCATGCCTGGCTGGGCTGAACCTTTGGTCGAGGATTGGGGCGCTCGAGGCACGTTCGCGAGGCAGCGTACGTGTCACGAATCTCGCTGTCAACGCGAGATCGAGAGTTCTATGCTCAACCTCTACTAGAGACTTTAGGGTTCTGGAGCAGCGGTGGCGGGGTGCCGCTCCCGGCCACCGGCCTGCCCGGCTCGCTGACGTCGAGGTAGGTCGTCCCGGACGGAAGCATCCGCAGGGCCCGCCGCGTCACGGCCACCTTGAGCTGCACTCCGCCCGGCGCGCCCATCCGGACCTGGAGACCCGACCGGAGCCTGAAGAGCACGCTGCCACCGGTGTAGGAGACCGAACCGACGCGGGCGGCGAACGCGCCGGAGAGGCCCAGCACGCGCGCGTCCACTCCCCCCTGCGCCGGCGGCAGCACCCCGCCCACGACCACGGCGGCGTGGGAGCCGAGCCAGATGCGCGGCAGGTGCGGATGCGCCCCGACCTTGTTCAGCCGTGCCATCACACGGGCTCGCGCCGAGACCAGCCACGCGCCTGTCCCGCTGCGCAGGACTGCCACCGGCTGCTCGGGCACGATCCTGAGGCGCAGGGCGTGCGGGAACGCGCGGTCGAAGGTGACCGACACGACGGCCGGCAGGGCTTCCACGCGCCGCACGACCGCGGCGCCGTCGAGCCCGACGAGGCTCGTCCCGAGGAGCGGTGCGACGGCGTGCTGCACCTGCGCGTCGACATGAGCCGAGCCGCCGTGCACCGTGACGGTGCGAAGGGCGAATAGCGGGGTCTCGCGCGCGAGCGCGTACGCGCACAGTGCGAATCCGAGGATGCCGAGCCCCAGCGCGATCGAGCGCCGCGAGGGCGCGAAGCGCACGAGCGGCCGAAGCGCGTTTCGCCGTCGACCCGCCGCGCGCGGCTCGGCGACCGACGCGGCACGCGCCGCCGGACGCCGCGTTCGAGCCTTCGCAGCCACGACGGAACCTTTCGCCGCCGCGTGGCGTGCTCCTACTCCGGAGCGGGCAGTTCGATCTCGCCGAGGAACTCGACCTCGTGCTCGAGCAGCACACCGAATTGCTCGAGCGCGCGTCGCCGCGCCTCCGCCATCAATGCGAGCGCGTCCGCCGTCGTCGCGCCGCCGGCGTTCTCGATGAAGTTCGCGTGCTTCGGGGAGATCTGGGCGCCGCCGATCCGGTGGCCCTTGAGGCCGCACGCCTCGAGCATGCGGCCGGCGCTCAGCTTGTGCGGCGGGTTCTTGAACACGCTCCCGAACGTGCGCCGGTTCGTCGGCTGGGCCCCCTTCCGGCGCTGGTTCAGCTCCCGCACCTCGCTCTTGATCTCGCCGGGCGGCCGCGGCCGAAGCCTCAGCTCGGCGCGCAGGACGACCTGGCCGTGGCGCAGCTCCGAGTGGCGATAGGCGAGACCGAGCTCCGCGGGCGTCAGCCAGCCGCTGCCGTGCACAGTCGCGATGAGCGCCCGCTCGAGCACCGCGGCGAACTCGCCGCGGTACGCCCCCGCGTTCATCCAGATTCCGCCGCCGATCGTGCCCGGGATCGCACACGCGAACTCGAAGCCGCCGAGACCGGCCGTGCGTGCCCGGTGGAGGCACACCGCATTGGCGGCGCCCGCGCCCGCCCTGAGCCGCTCGCCCTCGATCGCGACCGAGGCGAGCCCCCCCGCGAGCCGGAGCACGAGCGCGTCGATCGCTCCGTCTGCGGCCAGCACGTTCGAGCCGAGCCCGACCGCGGCCACCGCGAGCCCACGCTCCTGTGCCCAGTACAGGAGCTCCTCGACCTCCGCCTCCGACTCGGGCCGCGCGAACGCCCGCGCCGGCCCCCCCGTGCCGAGCGTCGTCAGGCGCGCGAGCTCGGCTCCTTCCTCGATCTTCACGCGAGCGCCCGCAGGATCAGCGGCGCGGTGCGGTCGACATCGCCGGCGCCGAGGGTGAGGATCGTGTCCCCGGGTCGCGCCCAGGCCGCCACGACTCGCGCGGCGTCCTCGAGCTCCGGCGTCCAGCCGATCCGCATGCCCGGGCGGACGCGAGCGAGCTCGTCGACGATCAGCCTGCCGCTCACGCCCGGCAGCGGCTCCTCGCGCGCGGGGTAGATCTCCGTCACGCACGCGGCGTCTGCGGTCGCCAGCGCCTTCGCGAAGCCGTGAGCGAGGTGGCGCGTGCGCGAGTAGAGGTGGGGCTGGAAGAGGGCGAGGACCCGTCCGGCCTCTCGGACTGCCGCGATGTCTGCGGCGAGCTCGGCCGGGTGGTGCGCATAGCTGTCGAGCACCGCCACGCCGCCGGCCTCGCCCTTGGGCTCCAGCCGGCGGCCGGCGCCGCGGAACTCGACGATTGCGGCCTCGGCGTCCCCGCGCGGAACGCCCGCGAGCTCGAGCGCCGCGAGCGCGGCGGCCGCGTTGGCACGGTTGTGCGCGCCGCGCAGCGCCAGGTCCAGCGCGACGGGCTCGAGCTTCTCGGCGCGGACGACGTGCGGCACGTGGGAGAGCCACTCGTCGAACAGCGCCTCGACCTCGGAGCGCGAGCCGAACGTCGTGTGATGGTCGAGGTCGACGTTGAGCAGGACGGCGATCTCGGGCCGAAGCGCCGCGACCGAGCGGTCGGACTCGTCTCCCTCCACGACGAGCCAGCCCTCGCCTGCGCGCGCGTTGCCGGCGAGCTGCGGCACGTCGCCGCCGATCAGGAACGCGGGATCGAGCCCGAGCCGGTCGAGGCAGAAGGCGACCATCGCGCTCGTCGTCGTCTTGCCGTGGGCGCCGGCGATCACGATCGAGCGGCGCAACGATACGAGCTCCGCGAGCAGCTCGGCGCGCGGCCGCCCCTCGACCCGACCCGCAAAGGCGGTGGACACGTAGACCTCCCAGCCGGACGGCGGGGCCGGGGGCTCGGGCGAGATCGTCACGACCACGCCGTCGAGGTGCCGAAGGTAGGGCGTTTCCGCACGATCCCATCCGCCGACCTCCGCGCCCCACGCGTGCGCGAGAAGCGCGTAGCCGCTCATGCCCGCGCCGCCGATGCCGGCGAGCCAGAGCCGCCTACCCGCCAGCGGAGGCGAGCTCGACGAGCTCATCCGCGATCTCCTCCGCCGCGTCGGGCTTCGCGGTCGCCCGCATCGCCTCTGCCATCCGTGCCAGCCGCTCGGGCTCGGCGAGCAGCGCCTCGACGGCGCGCGGCGCCCGCGCCGCCTCCGCCTCGGCGACGACCACCGCCCCGCCGGCCCGCTCGAACCAGTCCGCGTTCTTGTCCTGGTGCGCGCCCGTCGCGAACGCCCCCGGCACGAGGACGGCGGGCAGGCCTGCCGCTGCCAGCTCCCAGACCGATCCGCCCGCGCGCGCGAGGGCGACGTCGGCGGCGCCGTAGGCCAGCCCGATCTCGTCGAGGAACGGCCGCAGCAGGTAGTCCGACCGGGAGACGCGAGCCCGGAGCTCCTCGTAGTCGCGCTCGCCGCAGAGGTGGATCACCGCCGGCCCGCCGTCCGCCCAAGTGTCGAGCGCGAGCTCGTTCAGGAGCCGGGCGCCGAGGGAGCCGCCGAAGACGAGCACGACCTGTGCGGCGCCGGCGAGGCCGAGCCGCTGCCGAGCCTCCGCGCGGGCGACGGGGCGCGACGTCTCGGGGACGGGACGGCCGACGGCGCGGTACTTCGAGCCGCCGCGGCCGATCGGGACGGCGAGGAAGACACGCTGCGCGAACGGGGCCGCCAGGCGGTTCGCGAGCCCGAGGTGCGCGTCCGCCTCGGTCAACGCAGCCGGGATCCCGCGCAGCCGGGCCGCGACGACCATCGGCCCCGCGACGTAGCCGCCGGCGCCGAGCACCGCGTCCGGTCGCCGCCGGTCGAGGATCCTGAGGCAGGCGAGCGGTGCGGCGAGCGCCCGCCCGGCGGCGCGGGCGAGCTCCGGCCCCGGGCGGCGCGGGAGTCCCGAGATGGCGAACGCGTCGAACTCGTAGCCGCGCTCAGGGACGAGCCGCGCCTCGACCCGCTCCGGCGACCCGGCGAACGTCACGACCGCCCCGCGCCGCCGCAGCGCCTCCGCCACCGCGAGCGCCGGCGCGACGTGTCCGACCGTCCCTCCGGCCGCGATCAGGAACCGCAGCTGCCGCGCGTCCGCCATCGCCACGGGCGATGTTAAGGAGGATGCCGACGGCGCCGAGCATCACGACGAGGCTCGAGCCGCCGTAGGACACGAACGGGAGCGGGATCCCGGTGAGCGGCGCGAGCCCCACCACGGCCGCGATGTTGACTGCGGCTTGCCCGCAGACGAGCGCCGTGATCCCGGCCGCGAGCCGCTTCCCGAACGGGTCGCGGCAGCCGAGCGCGAGCCGCAGACCGGCATAGGCGAAGGCGCAGTACGCGGCGACCAGGAGAACGACGCCGACGAGGCCGAGCTCCTCGCCGACGACCGCGAACATCATGTCGGTGTGCGCCTCGGGGAGATAGTGGAGGCAGGCGATGCACTGGCCGAGGCCGCGGCCGAAGACGCCGCCGGAGCCAAGGCTGATCAGCGCCTGGACGTTCTGGAGGCCCGCCCCGAGCGGTTCCTTCCACGGGTCGAGGAAGACGAGCAGCCGTTCGCGCCGGTACGGCGACGCCCAGGCGGCGATCCCGGCGAATGCGATCACGATCCCGTACGCGTAGGCGAGCAGCGGCAGTCGCGTGCCGGAGACGAGCAGGATCGCGCCGACCATGAGCAGGATCGTGAGCGCGGTGCCGAGGTCCGGCTCGAGGAGGACGAGCCCGGAGAAGACGCCGACGAGCGTGCCGACCGGCCGGGCGAGCTCCTTGAGAGTCGCCGGCGGCCGGTGCCGCGAGAGGTAGGCGGACGTCCACACGACGAGCGCGAGCTTCGCGAGCTCGGAAGGCTGGAACGCGAGCGGCCCGAAGTCGAGCCAGCGCCGCGCGCCGTGGATCCTCGCCCCGACTGCGAGGACGCCCAGGCAGAGGACGAGAGCGGTGACGACCAGGGCGGGCGCCAGCGCGCGGAGCCGGTCGAGATGCATGCGCGACATGAAGAGGAGGAGCACGAGCCCGACGACCGAGTAGAGCACCTGCCGCTCGAGGTAGCCGACCGGGTTCCCGTTGCCGAGCGCGGCCGACCCGGACGTGGCGCTGAAGACCATGACGAGCCCGAAGAGGACGAGCGCCGTCGTCACGAGGACGAGCAGGTTCCACTCGAGCTGGAGCTGCCTGGCGCGGGGGGTCACGAGAGCTCCCGGACGAGGCGGCGGAACGTGTCGCCGCGCTCCTCGTAGTTCGCGAACTGGTCGTAGCTTGCGCAGGCGGGCGAGAGCAGGACGACGTCGCCGGGCTCCGCCTCTCGCGCGGCGGCGGCGACTGCGGCGGCGAGGTCGCCCGCGCGCAGGTAGGCGCGGCCGGCGCGGTCGAGCGCGGCGGCGAGCTCGTCGCTCGCAGCGCCGATCAGGTAGATCGAGCGGACGTTGTCGGGCAGGTCACAGGCGAAGGGCCCGAAGTCCTCGCCCTTGAGCGAACCGCCGAGGATGAGCCGGAGCGGATGCGGGTAGGCGCCGACGCCGCGGCGGGCGGCGGCGGTGTTCGTCGCCTTCGAGTCGTTGACCCAGCGGACGCCCCGCAGCTCGCGCACGAGCTCGAGCCGGTGCGGCACGCCCGGGAACGTGCGCAACGCGTCGGCGACGGCGGCGGCGGGGATGCCCGCGGCCCGCGCGGCAGCCGTGGCGGCGGCGGCGTTCTCGCGGTTGTGCCGTCCCGGGATCAACGGTTCCGCCGGCAGCGCGTCGTCGGCCGAGAACTCGAGCCCTTCGATCCCGAAGCCGCGCGGGACGATGCGGGCTCCTGCGCGCTCGAAGACCCGCAGCTTCGCCGCGCGGTAGTCGTCGAACGAGGCGTAGCGGTCGAGGTGGTCGGGCTCGACGTTGAGGAGCACCGCCACGTCGCAGGCGAGCGCGTGGACATCCTCGAGCGCGAAGCTCGACAGCTCGCAGACGACCCACGTTCCCGGGCCGACGGCCTCGGCGACCTCGCTCAGCGGCGTGTGCTCGTTGCCGGCCAGCACGTGGTCGCGGCCGGCCGCCTCGAACATCGCGCCGAGCAATCTCGTCGTCGTCGTCTTGCCCTTCGTTCCGGTGACGCCCAGCAAGGGATTGCCGGGCAGCAGCCGGAAGCCGAGCTCGGCCTCGCTCCAGATCGGAACGCCGCGGGCGCGGGCGGCGGCCGGGAGCGGCGACTCCCGCGGCACCCCGGGCCCCTTGATCAGCAGCTCCACCTCGTCCAGCAACGCCTCCGCCTCCGTTCCCAGGTGGAGTTCGACGCCGGACTCGGCGAGCCTGCCGGCTTCGATGTCGGTGGTTCGGTCGGCGGCGACGACCGACACGCCTCGCCGGGCGAGCGCGAGCGCGGCTGCGCGCCCCGTCCAGCCGAGGCCGACCACGAGCGCCCGCCTCGGCAGCCATGCCTCCGTCGCCGAGGTCCACGTGGGACGGGTCCGGCTCACGGCGCACGCTCCCCCCCAGAGGGGGGCGCAGGGCCCCTGCAATCAGCGTATGCGGCCGCCCGGCCCGGCGGTGTGGAGGGTCCTGGGAGGATGCGATACGGGTTCGTGCGGCCGCTCCGCATCCTCATCCGCGCTGGGCCGTGACCACGCTCGCCCCGTCCACCGGGAACAGCGCGGCGTCGTCGAAGCCGGCCGCGTCGAGTGCCGCGCGCAGCCGATCCGCATCCCCCGCGGCGAGCTCCGCGAGCGCGACGCGGCCGCGCGGCTGCAGCACGCGTGCCAGCTCCCGCGCGGCCGGCTCGAGCGCGCCCTCGTCGGTGGCGATCTGCCCGAGCACCGCCGAAACCGACGCGTCCGGCAGCGGCAGCACCGGCGCGCCGCCGACGAGGTAGGCGACGCCCGCCGCACCCACTGCATGCGCGTCGGCGAGCAGCTCCTCCAGCTCCTCCACCTGTGTCCCAACGACGTACACCCAGCCCTCGCCGACGCGGTCGTGTGCTGCGAAGACGAGCGCGCCGCCGCCGAGCACGAGCACGTCCTCGTCCGGCTCGAGGCGGGCACCGTCGAGCAGCGCACGCTCGACCTCCAGCAGGCCCCTCACCGCTGCCCGAAGTAGTAGCGGTAGTAGAGGGCGAAGCCCGCCGCGCAGAGCAGGCCGGCGACGATCCAGAAGCGCACGGTGATCTTCGTCTCGGACCACGCCTTCATCACGAAGTGATGGTGGATCGGCGCCATCAGGAAGACCCGTCGCCCGAGGTACTTGAAGGTGAAGACCTGGATCATCACGGACAGGGCCTCGATCACGAAGATGCCGCCGATCAGGAGCAGCAGCACCTCGGCCTTCATCATGATCGCGAACGCCGCGAGCGCCCCTCCGAACGCCATCGAGCCGGTGTCGCCCATGAACAGGTCGGCCGGGAAGGCGTTGAACCAGAGGAAACCGACCGCGGCGCCGATCAGCGCCGCCCCCACGATCGCGAGGTCGAGCTTCGTCACGTTGCGTTGTGCGGGGTGCGGGCTCGACCGCACGTACGAGACGATGTTCATCGCCGTGAACGTGAACAGGGCGATGATCGCGGTGCCCGCGGCGAGCCCGTCCACCCCGTCCGCGAGGTTCGTCCCGTTCGAGGCGCCTGCGAGCACGAGGAAGAGGAACGGGTACCAGGCCCACGAGAGCGGCACCGCGACGTCGACGACCGGGATGTAGACGTCGGTGGACAGCCGCAGGTGGTACGACACGAGCGCCACCACTGCCGTCACGCCCGCGAGCAGCAGCAGCTTCCACCGACCCTCCAGCCCGAGCGAGCGCTTGTGCGTCAGCTTGATGAAGTCGTCGAGGAAGCCGATGGCGCCGCACGCCAGCGTCGCGAACAGCACCGTCAGCGACTGGAGGCGGAAGTGGCTCACGGGCAGGAAGCCGATCGTCGCCGCGAACAGGATCATCAGGCCGCCCATCGTGGGCGTCCCCTGCTTTTCGTGGTAGTGCTCCGGCCCCTCCTCGCGCACGTGCTCGCCGAACTCGTTCCGGCGCAGGAACTCGATGAACTTCGGGCCGACGGCGAGCGAGAAGACGAGAGCGACGACTGCGGCGACGAGGACGCGGATCACGAGGCGCCCTCCAGCAGCGCGTCGGCGACGACCTCGAGCCCGACCGAACGCGAGCCCTTCACGAGCACGGCGTCTGCCGGCTGCACGAGCTCTCGCACGCGCTCGACCGCCTCGGGCGCCGTCTCCACCCACTCGTCCGGCTCGTAATGGCGGGCGAGCTCTCCCACCCCGAGCACCAGATCGACGTCCTCCGCCTCACGCCCGACCTCCTCGTGGTACCGCCGCGCGTCCACTCCGAGCTCGGCCATCTCGCCGAGCACGGCCACCGTGCGCCGCCCGTCGGCCCGGGCAAGGAGGTGTGCGAGCGCCGCCCGCATCGCGAGCGGGTTCGCGTTCCACGCATCGTTGATCAGCAGCCCGCCACCCGGCAGCGCGATCTCCTGCGAGCGCCAGCGGGAGAACACGACGTCCACCGGCTGGCGCGGAGGCTCGAGCCCCAGCGCCTCGAGCACCGTCAGGGCAGCCGCCGCGTTGGTCGCCTGGTGGAGCGCCGAGAACCCGAAGACGACGTCGCGGCCGCGCCAGCGCACGTGCGTCCGCCCGTCGCGCACTCCCGCCTCCGGCGGCGAGAACCGCCGCACGTCCAGGCCGGCCGGGAGGAACGGCTCGAGCTCGGGCGCGTCCTCGGGCAGCACCGCCACCGCTCCCTCGGGAAGCTCCTCGAGCAGCTCCGCCTTCGCCCGG
The DNA here is from genome assembly GCA_039583515.1 of Gaiellaceae bacterium. Lineage (GTDB taxonomy): Bacteria > Actinomycetota > Thermoleophilia > Gaiellales > Gaiellaceae > Palsa-739. Next base: position 6,069 of record JAVKST010000059.1, on the reverse strand, counting down.
GCGACGTTCTCGAGGCTGCCGAGCAGCTCGAGGTGGACGGGCGCGATCGACGTGATCACGCCGAGGTGCGGCCGCGCAATCTGCGCCAGCTCGCGGATCTGGCCCTCCCCGCGCATCGCCATCTCCGTCACGACGACCTCCGTGTCCTCGTCGAGGCGGCAGAGCGTGAGCGGCAGCCCGATCTCGTTGTTGAAGCCGGCCTCGGCCGCGACCGTTCGCAGCCGCGGGCGGAGCAGCGCCGCGAGGATGTCCTTCGTCGACGTCTTCCCCACCGAGCCCGTGATCGCCACGACACGAGCATCGCTCCGCGCGCGGACGGCATGCCCGAGCGCGGCGAGCGCGGCGAGCTCGTCGCCGGGGACGAGCGTGGCCGCCGCACCGGCCGCGCGGGCAGCCTCCAGATACGCCTCGCCGCCGGCGACCGCCACGAAGAGGTCGCCCGGCCGCACGCGGCGGGAATCGACCTGCACGCCCGTCACCGCGTCCCCCGCGCCGTCCAGCCGGCCCAGCCCGAGCGCCCGCACCTCCTCGAGCGCCAGCGCGATCAGGGGCCCGCCTCCACGAGCCGGCGGAGTGCATCCTTCGCCGCCTCCCGGTCGTCGAACGGCACCGTCCGGTCGGCGAACTCCTGACCTTGCTCCGCCCCCTTGCCCGCGATCAGCACCACGTCGCCGGGCTGCGCGAGCTCGACCGCGCGCGAGATCGCGGCGGCCCGGTCGAGCTCTACCTCGACCGGCTGCCCGGCGCCGGCCGCCACCTCGGCGGCGATCGCCTCCGGGTCCTCGCTCCGCGGATTGTCGGACGTCACCACCACCACCTCCGCGAGGTGGGACGCGATGCGTCCCATCAGCGGTCGCTTGCCGCGGTCACGGTCGCCGCCGGCTCCGAGCACGCAGATGACGCGGTGCCCGTCAGCGAGCTCGCGCGACGCCCGCAGTACGTTCTCGAGGGCGCCCGGCTTGTGGGAGTAGTCGACGATCACATGGAACGACTGGCCCGTGTCGACGGCCTCGAAGCGGCCGGGCACGCCCCGGACCGACTCGAGTCCGCGGCGGATCGTGTCGTCGTCGATCCCGATTGCCCGCGCCGCGTACAGCGCCCCAAGCGCGTTCTCGACGTTGAAGCGGCCGCGCAGCTTGAGATCTATCCCGGCCAGCGCGCCGGGCTCGTCCGCGGTGAACGTGACCGCATCCGGCAGCTCGTCTGCGAGCCGCCGCCCGTACGCGTCGCCGACGTGGACGACCGCGACCGGCGGCGGGTCCGTCATGAACAGCCGCCGCTTCGCCTGGAAGTACGACTCCATGTCGCCGTGGAAGTCGAGATGGTCCTGGCTGAGGTTCGTGAAGACGAGCGCGGCGAAGCGGACGCAGTCGAGCCGGTGCAGGACTGACGCGTGAGACGACGCTTCCATCGCGCACGAACGGTCGCCCGCGTCGAGCATCTCCCGGAGCAGCCGCTGCAGGTCGATCGCCTCCGGCGTCGTCCGCTCGACGCCGCGGCGCTCGCCGCCCACCCGCGCCTCGACGGTGCCGAGCAGCCCCGGGCGGCGGCCCGCTGCGGCGAGGATCGCGAACAGCAGGAACGCCGTCGTCGTCTTGCCGCTCGTGCCGGTGACGCCGACCACCTCGAGCTCCTCGGTCGGGTGGCCGAAGAGCTCTGCCGCTGCGGGCGCCATCGAGGCCCGCGCATCCGCGACCACGAGCTGCGGCACCGGCAGCTCGAGCGGGTGCTCGACCACGAGCGCGACGGCGCCGCGCGCCACCGCCTCGGCCGCGAAGTCGTGCCCGTCGGCTCGGGCCCCCGGGACGCAGAAGAACACGGTTCCGTCGCGGACGGCGCGCGCGTCGTAGGCGAGGTCTCGCACCTCGACGGAAGCCCGCCCGAGCACCCGTTCCGGCTCGAGCGCTGCGACGAGGCGCTCCAGATCCATCGCCGGGCTACTCTACCCCGCTACTTGAGCGGCAGGTCCGGCGGGACCTCGAGGTACTGGAGGTCGAACGACGCGATCTGCCTGAATGCCGGTGCGGCGACGATCCCGCCGAAGATCGCGCCGCGCGGCTCGTCCACGCTCACGAGAACGACGAGGCGCGGGTTCGAAGCCGGCACCATCCCGACGAACGTCGCGACGTACTGCCCCGCCGTGTAGCCGTGCGGCCCGGGCTTCTGCGCGGTTCCCGTCTTGCCGGCGACGGCGTAGCCCGGGATCGAGGCCAGCTCGGCCGTGCCCTGGTCGGAGACGACTCCGCGCAGCATGCTGCGGAGCTCGCGGTCGACGAACGGCGAGAGGATCCGGCGGCGACGCAGCGTCGGCGGCTGCTCTCCGAGGGCGTGGTCGACGAGGTGTGGCTGGATCCAGACGCCGCCGTTCGCGATCGCCCCGTAGACCGCCGCCAGCTGGATCGCCGTCACCGAGACACCCTGGCCGATCGGGACGTTGCCGATCGTCGAGCCGGACCAGTGCGAGGGGGGCAGCAGCCCGTCGCTCTCGCCGGGGAAGTCGATCCCCGTCGGCCGGCCGAAGCCGAAGCGCCTCATCCACCGCTTCAGCCCGTCCTCGTGGAGGTACCGCTCGGCGATCGTGACGGTCCCGATGTTCGACGAGCGCTGCAGGATCTGCGCCACGCTCATGGTCTCGGTCGGGTGCACCTCCGCGTCGTGGATCACGCGGTCGGCCACGTGGAGGGCGTCGGGCACCCGGAACGTCGTCTGCGGCGTCACCTCGTGGTCGGAGAGCGCGCCGCCGATCGTCACCACCTTGAAGACGGAGCCCGGCTCGAACACGTCCGTCACCGCATGCTCGATGCCGAGCCCGCGCCGGACCGCCCGGGGATAGTCATTGGCGTTCCACCCCGGCTCCTGGGCCATCGCGAGGATGGCGCCCGTGCGCGGGTCGAGGACGATCGCGGTCGCATCCTTGGCGCGCCACTCGCGCACCGCCTGCGTCAGGACCTGTTCGGCGTTCGCCTGGATGTGGCTGTCGAGGGTGAGGAAGACGTCGGAGCCGTCGTGGGCCGGCCGCGCTTGCGCCGTCGCGACGACGTTGCCGAGCGCGTCGCGGACGACCGTCTCCTGGCCCGGCCTCCCCGACAGCTGCTCGTTGAGCTCGCGCTCGAGCCCGGCGAGGCCCGTGTCGTCCACTCCCGCGTAGCCGAGCACCGACGCCGCGACCGTACCCTGCGGATACACGCGGCGCTGGCTCGGCTGGAACGTGAATCCGGCGAGGTCGCGCTTGGCGAGCGCGGTGGCGCGCGCGGGCACGGCCTGCCGCTCGACGTAGACGAACTGGCTGGCGTGGTCGGAGAGCGCCGCTGCGAGCGGCTTCGCCTTGATCCCGAGCACCTTCGCGGCGATCCGCGCCTCGCGCCGCGGCTGGGCGATCTGCATCGGGTCGGCGATCACGTCGGTCGCCTGCGTGTCGATCGCGAGGGGCGTCCCGAGCCGGTCGAAGATCGTGCCGCGCTGCGCCGGGAGCGCGAGTTGCGCTTTCGTCTCAGCCTGCGCGAGCGCCGAGAGCGAGGATGCGCGGACGGTCTGGATCCAGGCCGCGCGGGCGCCGAGCGCGCCGAACGTGAGGAGGATGGCGAGCAGCAGGAGGCGCAGCCGCGAGTTGACCCGCGCCGCCGAGCGACCGGACACTAGTGCGCTCCCAGGTCGAGGTAGGTCGTGGCGGGGCCGGATGCCGGGACGAGGCCGAGCCTTCGTGCGGCGGCCTCGACCTCCGGCACCGAGCTCGCTGCCGAGAGCTGCGAGGAGAGCGCCTCGTTCCGTGCGAGCAGCTGCGCCTGCTCGTTCTCCAGCCTCGTCACCGCGACGTGCGCCCGCAGGACGGCGACGTTGACGCCGACGACACCGGCGAGCAGGAGCGCGAACGCCGTCATCCAGACGATGTGGCCGCGGACGCGCAGCCGGGCGGGGCGCCGCCGTGGCCGCGGGCGCGGGTGCGGCCGGTCGCCGGAGCGCTTTCTCGCAGGCGAGCGAGCCGGTTCCGCAACGGCCGCGGGCGCGAACCAGTCGGCGGCGGCGCTCAACCGGCAGCCTCCGTCTTGACGGCGGCGCGCAGCCGGGCCGACGCCGCCCGCGGGTTGGCGGCGATCTCCGCCGCGCCCGGCCGGATCGGCCGCCGCTGCAGGGCCCGCAGCTCCGGCTCGTTGCCGCAGACGCAGACCGGGAAGTCCGGAGGGCACGTGCAGCCGCGTTCGCGCTCGCGCAGGAACCGCTTGACGATCCGGTCCTCGAGCGAATGGAAGGAGATCACCGCCAGCCTGCCGCCCGGCCGCAGCATCCGGAGCGCCGCCGGCAGGGCCGCCTCGAGCGAGCCGAGCTCGTCGTTGACCGCGATCCGCAGCGCCTGGAAGACCCGCTTCGCCGGATGGCCGTCCCCGAACCGTGCCGGAGCCGGAATCGACGCGCGGATGGTGTCTACGAGGTCCCCGCTCCCCTCGTACGGCTGCTCGCGGCGTCGGCGCACGATCGCGCGCGCGATCTGCCGCGCGTATCGCTCCTCGCCGTAGCGGCGGAAGATCGTCGCGAGCTCCCGCTCGTTCCACTCGTTCACGAGCTCGCGCGCGCTGACCTCCTGCGTCGGATCCATCCGCATGTCGAGCGGCGCGTCCGTCGCGTAGGAGAAGCCGCGCTCCGGCCGGTCCAGCTGCATCGACGAGACGCCGAGGTCGAGCAGGATCGCATCCGCGCGCACGCCGTTCTCGGCCAGCTGCGGGAGGACGACGCCGAAGTCGCCGCGCAGCAGCCGGACGTTGACCCGGCAGGTCTTCGCGAAGCGCTCGAAGTACGTCCGGGCGGCCGGATCGCGGTCGATCGCGATCAGCTTCCCGTTGCCGTGGAGCTCGGCGGCCAGCAGCGACGCGTGCCCGCCTGCGCCGAAGGTGGCGTCGACGATCGTCTCGCCGGGGCACACGGCGAGGCTCTGCCGCACCTCCTCGGCGAGGACGGGGACGTGGTCAGTTGCTCTGGGCTGCAAGACGTTCGGCAACATCCTCGGCACTCCCTTCGACCTCGGCGAGCTCGCGCTGCCAGGCGGCGCGATCCCAGATCTCGAGGTGGTCGTTGACGCCGGCCACGACGACGTCGCGGCCGAGCTTCGCGTGCTCGAGCAGCGCGGACGGGATGCCGACGCGCCCCTGCTTGTCGGGGGCCGCCTCGGCGGCGCCCGAGAAGAAGAAGCGCTGCATCCGCCGGCCCTCCTTGCTGAGGGGGCTCAGCGTGGCGAGGTTCGCGTCCACCAGCCGGTTCCAGTCGCCGGTTGGGTACGCGTACAGGCAGCCGTCCATGCCGCGCGTGACCACGATCCCGTCGGCGAACGAGCGCCGGAACTTCGCCGGGAGCGTGAGGCGGTTCTTGTCGTCGATGGTGTGCTCGTACTCGCCGAGAAGCATGGGGTCGACTCCATTGCTCGCCACTACTCCCCACTCTACCCCACCATGGTCCACTTTGTCCAGGCGCAACCTTTTCGCCCGTCGGCTCGTTGAAGGCTCACGCCGCTACGAGAGGAGGACGAAGATGCCCTTCTGGGGTTGGGTCCTGCTGATTGCCGGCCTGAGCGCCCTCGCCGTCGGGTCGATTCTCGCAATCGTTCGCACGACGCACCGGCTCCCCGCACGCGAGCCGCTGCACGGCGACCCGCAGGACCTCGCCGCGCCGGTTCCGCTCGACGTCGCGGAAGCCGACAGCATGACCTCGCGCGAGCTCGAGGAGGAGCGGCCTGCGCGCTCCGACGCCGGGATCGCTACCGAGCGGTGAGCTGCCCGGCGTAGGCGCCGCGGCCGGTGAGGACGGCGGCGCCGCAGCGAGCTGCGAGCGCCACCGCCTCGTCGACCGGGCTCCGCTGCGCGAGGGCGAAGGTGAGGCCGGCGGCGAAGCAGTCGCCGCAGCCGTAGGCGTCGGAGACGGGGCCGGGTAGCGGCGCAGCGCGGAACGGCCCGCCCGGGCGGGTCCAGCCGCCGAGCGCGCCCGCCGTCGTGACGACGACTCTCGGGGGCGGCTCGAGCTCGCCCGGCTCGAGGCGCTCGCCGGCGTCCTCGCCGCTGCCGACGAGGACGTCGACCTCGACGC